>NZ_DASWTE010000402.1:0-25383 GCF_036402295.1 Phenylobacterium sp. | reverse complement strand
CGGCGAACACGCCCGCCACGGCCGCGGCGGCCTGGACGGCGACGTAGCCGGCGGCCAGGCGCCAGCCGATCTCGCGCCGGGCCGCGAACACCAGGGTCACCGCCGGGTTGAAATGGGCGCCGGACAGCGGGCCGAAGATGGTGATCAGCACCACCAGCGCCGCGCCTGTGGAGAGCGTGTTGCCCAGGAGCGCGATGGCGTCGTTCCCGCCCGCCAGGCGCTCGCCCATGATCCCGGAGCCCACGACCACCGCCAGCAGCAGCGCCGTGCCCAGGGCCTCGGCGGCCAGGCGGCGAGCCGGGTCGAACGCCTCGCGCGGCGGCTCCAGGCTGGCGCCCGCCTCGTCGCGCGTCATCCGGCGGGCTGCACGTCGTTGGCCCCGATCTCGTCCAGTTTCTTCTGGAGCGACAGCTTGTCGAGCTTGGCGAGCGGCAGGTTGAGGAAGATGGAGATGCGGTTGTTGAGCATCCGATAGGTGTCGGCGAAGGCGAGCCCGATCTCGGCTTGGGCGCCCGTCGCCTTCGCCGGGTCCGGCATGCCCCAGTGCGCCGTCACCGGCTGGCCGGGCCAGTAGGGGCAGACCTCGCCGGCCGCGTCGTCGCAGACCGTGAAGACGAAATCCAGCTCCGGCGCGTCGGGGTTGGTCTCGCGCGCGAACTCGTCCCACGACTTGGAGCGGAAGTCCTTGGTGTCGTGGTTGAACTTCTTCAGGAGCTCGAGCGCGTGCGGGTTGACCACGCCCGTCGGGAACGAGCCCGCCGAGAAGGCCTTGAACCGCCCGGCGCCCAGCCGGTTCAGGATGGCCTCGGCGATGATCGAGCGGCAGGAGTTGCCGGTGCACAGGAACAGGATGTTGTAGGGGCGCTCGTCCATCGTCGGCTCCTCAGCAGGATGCGCCTTCGGCGGCGCACGCGCCGCTGGCCGCCGCCGCCAGGGGCGCGCAGATCTCGGGCTTGCCGGCGCAGCAGTCCTCCATCAGGAAGGCGAGCAGGCCGGTCATCTGGTCGTAGGCGGCGCGGTAGATGATCGAGCGGCCGTCGCGGCGCGGCGCGATCAGGCCGGCGTTGGCCAGGATCGTCAGGTTGGCCGACAGGCTGCTCTGCGGGCTGCCCGTCGCGCGGGCGATCTCGCCGGCGGCCATCCCGTCGCGCCCCGCCTGCACCAGCAGGCGGAACACGTCGAGGCGGCCGGGGTGGGCGAGGGCGCCCAGCGCGCGGATCGCTTCGGATTTTTCCATTGTTCTAGAATGTCAGAACTGTGGAGACGTCAAAAGCGAAGATTTTGTGTCAGCAGCAGGCGCCGCTCGTCGCCGGCTCAGCCTTCGGTTCCGGGGCTGGGGCCCCGCAGCAGGCGGCCGCCTGCGGCTTGGCGGTCTCCAGCGCGGCCAGGGCGTCGCTCGTACCGTAGGTCGTGGCTTCGCCGAACGTATAGAAGGTCTCCCAGCGCACGCCGGACGGGTCGGCCACCCAGCTCTTGTCCGACTTCGCGTAGCAGCAGGTGGTCGCCTGCTCGTCGAAGGTCTCGGCCCCCGCCGCCTTCAGCCGGCCCGCGAGCTCGGCCAGCTCGGCCGTCGAGTCCACCTGGATGCCCACATGGTCCACGCCCGCGGCGCGGTCGCGCTGCGAGATCGCGAAGTTCACGCGCGGGTCTTCCAGCATCCACTTGGCGTAGTCGTCCTTCACCACGCTCGGCGCCGCGCCGAACAGGGTCTCGTAGAACTGGATCGACTGGGCGAGGTCGGGCACGCTCACGTGCAGGTGCAGGCGCTTCATGTGGGTCTCCGTCGGGATGGCGGTGTTCAGCAGATCGTCGTCATTTTTATATTTCTAGAAAAATCGAAATGTCAAGAGGACCCCGGTGAAAAGCAGACCTGCGACGGACGCCTCCCTCGCCGCGCGCACGGCGCAGCCGGCCGACGCCGCCGCCATCACGGCGATCTACAACCAGGGTATCGAGGACCGGGTCGGCACGTTCGAGACCGAGCGGCGCCAGGCGGCCGACATCGAGGCGTGGTTCCCGCACGCCAAGGCGTTCGTCGCGGTGGAGGACCCGGACGGCGAGGTCGTGGGCTATGCCGTGGCGCACCCCTACGCCGGGCGACCCTGCTACGCCGGCATCGGGGCGTTCTCGGTCTATGTGCGCCGCGACCAGCGCGGCCGCGGCGTCGGGCGCGTGGCGATGACGGCGCTGGTGGACGCCGCACGCGAGGCCGGGTTGTGGAAGCTTACGTCGCGGGTGTTCCCCGAGAACCGCGCCAGCCTCGCGCTGATGGCCTGGTCAGGGTTCAAGGAGGTCGGCGTCTACGAGAAGCACGGCAAGCTCGACGGCGTCTGGCGCGACTGCGTCATCGTCGAGCGCCTGCTGCCCGAGAACCTGGACTGAGCCTCAGGTCGTCTCAGAGCGTGGCGAGCAGCCAGACCGAAACGCCGGCGAACAGCACGCTTGCGGCGAAGAGGGCCTGGGCCCAGGCGGCGGGACGAGTCTCGGCGTGGCGGGCGGCGGCGGCGGGGCGATGATGCTTGAACATGACGCGAACCTGGTGCGACGGAGACGATACGCGGGACTGAACGGGCCCAGGATCGGCCCCGCCGCCTGAACCGTCCCTGAATTCGCCGTTTACCTACCGCTGACTCTGTTTCGCCGGCTCGCCACCCAGTCGCGGACGCGAGCGTCCAGCACGCTGAGCGGCAGCGCGCCGGCCCCGAGCACCGCCTCGTGGAAACCCTTGATGTCGAAGCGCGGCCCCAGCGCCGCCTTCGCCTCCTCGCGCAGCGCCAGGATGCGCACCATGCCCACCTTGTACGACGTCGCCTGGCCGGGCGTGACGATGTAGCGGCGGATCTCGGAGCGGATCTTGGCCGCCGGCTGCGGCGAGTTGGCGGTGTAGTATTCCAGCGCCTGCGCCTCGCTCCAGCCCTTGGCGTGGATGCCGGTGTCGACCACCAGGCGGATGGCTCGCCAGATCTCCCGTCCCAGCCGCCCGAAGTCGCTGTAGGGGTCGGAATAGAAGCCGATCTCCTTGGCGAACAGCTCGACGTAGAGGCCCCAGCCCTCGATGTAGGCGCCGTAGTCCGACTGGCCGCGGAACTTGGGCGTCCCGGTCATCTCCTGGGCCAGCGAGATCTGCATGTGATGGCCCGGCCAGCCCTCGTGATAGGCCGTGCCCTCCAGCTCGTAGGTGGGCGTCGCCCCGGTGTCCGACAGGTGGACGTAGAACACGCCGGGCCGCGACCCGTCAGGCGCGCCCGACGAATAGTGCGCCGCCCCGCCCGGCTCCTCGCGGAACGCCTCCACCCGCTTCACGATCAGGTCCGACTTCGGCAGGCGCGCGAAATACTGCGGCAGCTTCGCCTCCATCGCCGTGAGGTAGCCGTCGGCCAGCCGCAGATAGCGCTCGCGGCCGTCGTCGTCGTTGGCCAGGTAGAAGCGCTTGTCGGTGCGCATGAAGACGAAGAACTCGGCGAGCGAGCCGGAAAAGCCGATCCTGCCCTTCAGGGTCTCCATCTCGCCGCGGATACGGGCGACCTCCGACAGGCCCAGCTCATGGATCTGCTCGGCGGTCATGTCGGTCGTCGTCTGGTCGCGCAGCTGGGCGGCGTAGAAAGCCTGACCGTCCGGCAGTGAGCCCGCACCCTTCGGATCGGCCGCGGCGGCCTCGCGGTCGGCGGTCAGCCAGGCGGCGATGCGGTCGTAGGCGGGCTTCAGCGACCCGCCCATGGCGGCGGTCGCCTCGGCCAGCAGGCGCGCCTCGCGGGCCTCGTCGATCTTGCCCATCTCGCGCAGCCGCTGGAGCTTGGCCTTGGCGTCGGCGTAGAGGGCGTTGTCGCCCGTGCCCGAGAACGGCGCCCCGGACGTCAGCAGCATGATCTCGGCCCGGGTCTGGTCGTAGGCGAACTGCGGCATGCGCACGCCGTTCGCCACCGCCGCCTTGGCCCGCTCGAGCTCGGTGTCCAGCGCCCGCGCGCCGGCCGAGATGCGGGCGATATAGGCCTCCATGTCGGCCGGCTCGTCGACGCGATGGGCGCTGATCAGGAAGCCGGGCAGCCGGGTGTGCGGGCCGCCGCGGTCGAAGATGTAGCGGTGGTTGCGCCACTTGCGCCGCTCGGCCGCGCGGTCCGCCTCCAGCGCCCAAAGGTCGTACGAGACCTGGGCGTCGGGACCCAGCTTCGCGCGGTCGAAGCGGGCCTTCATCCGCGCCACGCTTTCGCGCCGCAGCGACACACCCCGGTCCGCGGCGGCGTCCGAGGGGTCACCCAGGCGGTCGTACAGTTCCTTGCGGCCCAGCCGCGTCAGCTGCTCGGGGTTGAGCCGCAGCTGCGCCTCGTACTCGGCGTCGAGGAACCGGGTGAGCTCCGCGTCGGGCGCGGCCGCCGCGGCGGGGCCGGCCGCGAGCAGCCCGGCGCCCGCAAGGCCCCCTGCCACCAGCGAGTGGCCGAAGTCGCGTCGCGTGAGCCGCATGCCCTGGTTCCTTCCGTGAGTTCAGGCGTTGAACCGCCTACCCAGCTTCGTGAACTGCGCACAAGCGCCGCTTTACGCAAAGCGCGCTTGCCTCTACCGACCGCTAGGAAACTTCGAGGGACCCGCCCATGGCCTCCGGCCTTGTCGCCCTGCTGGACGATGTCGCCGCCATCGCCAAGATCGCCGCCACGTCGCTCGACGACGTCACCGCCGCGGCCGGCAAGGCCGGCTCCAAGGCCGTGGGGGTGGTGATCGACGACGCCGCCGTCACGCCGGGCTACGCCGTGGGCTTCACGCCCGACCGCGAGCTGCCGATCATCGCCAAGATCGCCCTGGGCTCGCTGGCCAACAAGTTCCTCCTGCTCCTGCCCGGCGCCCTGCTGCTCTCGGCCTTCGCCCCCTGGGCGGTCACCCCGCTGCTGATGCTGGGCGGCGCCTACCTCTGCTTCGAGGCCACCGAGAAGATCATCGAGGCAGTCGTCGAGCACGAGGACACCGACGAGATCGAGGAGCTGGCGCTCAGCTCGAAAGAGCTGGAGAAGCAGAAGGTGGTCGGCGCGATCCGCACCGACCTGATCCTCTCGGCCGAGATCATGGCCATCGCGCTCAACGACGTGACCGGCCAGCCGCTGTCCGTCCAGGCCGGGGCGCTGGCGATCGTCGGCCTGGCGATCACCATCGGCGTCTACGGCGTCGTGGCCCTGATCGTGAAGATGGACGACATCGGCCTGCACCTTTCGGAGCGCCGCGCCGCCTCCACCCAGGCGCTGGGCCGCGGGATGGTCAAGGCGATGCCCGTCGTCCTCGACTGGCTCACCCGCATCGGCACGGCCGCCATGCTCTGGGTGGGCGGCGGCATCATCGTCCATGGCCTCGAGCACTTCCACCTGACACCCATCCCGCATTGGGTGGAGGCCGTCTCCCACTGGGCCGCCGGCGTCCCCGCCATCGGCCCCGTCACCGGCTGGCTCGCCTTCGCCATCGGCTCGGCCCTTGTGGGCCTGGTCGTGGGCGGCGTGATTGTCGGCGCCCTGAGACTGATCCCCGGGTCGAAGCATTAGCAGCGCTAGTGCCCGCCTTCCACCCAGGGCACGCCCGCCGCGCGGAACGCCTCCGCCAGGGCCGCCTCCAGGTCCAGCGCCTCCCAGCGCCGCATCGGGTTGAGGTGCGCCACCAGGTCGGGCAGCAGCCGCACGCCGAACCGCCGCGCCGCCCCGCTCGCCTTGTAGCCCGCCTTGTGCTGGTCGAACCGCAGGTCGGGATCGCGCGACGTCTGGCCCACGTAGAGCCCCCACGCCTCGGTGCGGCGGGGATCGTGCAGTAGCGCCACATAGACCGAATGGCCCGCCCCACGCGCGCCGCGCGTGGTCGCCTTCAGCGTGCGCGCCGCCCGTAGCGCCGCCGGCGCCCAGGCCGGACCGGGACCGAGGAACATGGCCCGAGCTTAAGGAGAGTCGGCGCCGGCGTGGCCAGCCCACGTCGCCCCTTTCCGAACCGCCCTCGCAGCCTTAAGTTGCCTAGACAACTTTGGGGGGCGTCCAGTGACGGCGTCGAGTATCGCAGCGCGCCTGCGCGAGAGCGAGGCGCGGTTCCGCGCGCTCACCACAGCCACGTCCGACGTGGTCTACCGCATGAGCCCGGACTGGCGGGAGATGCGCCAGCTCGACGGCCGCGGCTTCATCGTCGACACCGACAGCCCCAGCATCGCCTGGATCGACGAGTACCTGCTGCCCGAGGACCAGGCGGCGATCCTGGCCGTCATCCAGGAGGCGGTCGACAGCAAGGGGGTGTTCCAGCTCGAGCACCGCGTGCGTCGCGCCGACGGCTCGGTGGGCTGGACCTTCTCGCGCGCCGTGCCGATCCTCGACGCGTCCGGCGAGATCATGGAGTGGTTCGGCGCGGCCACCGACGTCAGCGCCCGCCACGAGGCCGAGGAACACCTGCGCCTGGTGGTCAACGCGCTGAACCACCGGGTGAAGAACAACCTGGCCACCGTCCAGGCCATCGCCGCCCAGACCTTCCGCAACGCCGACGACCTGGTGCAGGCCGAGGCGGCGTTCGTGGGTCGCATCGAGGCCCTGGCGCTCGCCACCGACTTCCTGACCGGCGCCAAGGGCCCGCACCCGTCGATGCGCCTGGTGCTGGAAGAGGCCGTGCGTTCCCACCGGCCCACGCCCGAGCGCTGCCGGCTGGCCGGGCCCGACATCAACCTCCTGCCGAAGACCGCCCAGGCCGTCAGCCTCGCCATCCACGAGCTGGCCACCAACGCGCTGAAGCACGGGGCGTGGTCGGCCCCGCATGGCGAGGTCGCCGTCGACTGGTCGAGCGTCCGCGGCGACCGCGGCGAGCGGCGCCTGCGCCTCACCTGGAGCGAGCGGGGCGGTCCGCCGGTCTCGCCCCCCGTCCGCCGCGGCTTCGGCTCGCGCCTCATCGAGCAAGGCCTGGCCCAGGAGCTGAAGGGGCAGGTGCGCCTGGTGTTCGACCCGACGGGCCTTGCGTGCCTGGTGGACGCGCCGCTGGCCTGAGCGCATCAGCCCGCCCGGCCCGGCGTCATGGCCTGTTGGGCGTCGGCGGGATGCTGGGCATCGGCGGGATGGTGTCGAGCTTCGGCGGCGGTGGTTCGCCTTGCAGCCGCAGCGAGACCAGCGTCGCGACCGCGATCAGCGCCAGCGTCCCGATCAGGATCAGCAGGGCCACGAGCCAGCTGCGCGCCGTCGGCCGCGGCGGCGCGATCGTGGGCCTGGGCGGCGCGGCCGCAACCGCCCGGCGGGATGCGGCCTCCAGCGCCTCCGGAAGTTCGCCAAGCGGCCCGAAGGTGGCCCCGCCGCCCTCGAGCAGGATGTAGCGCTCGGGCGCCAGCTCGAGCTCGACCTGGGCGCCGCCGCCACGATAGCGGCGCATGCTCAGCCGCACGGCCTGTCGGCGCGGGAAGCTGGGCCACGCGTCCCAGTCCGTGCCCCACAGGTCCAGCAGCACGCGGCCCGTCGCGATCTCGATCACCCGCGGCGAGTTGACCCAATGGGTGTTGCTCCACTCCACCGAGGCGAGCTCGACGACGAGCGAGCCGTCCGGCGCCACGCGTCGCCCGAGATAGGTGTTGGCCGGATCGTCGCAGTCGGCGCGGGCCGCAGCCGCCGCGTCGGGCAGTTCGGCCAGGGGCCGCGGACCGTCCATCGTCGCCAGGTCGCGGAAGTCGCCCGCCACGGGGTCGATGCGGAAGATCGTCTGCCGGTCGCCCTGCTCGAGCGAGAGCAACAGGCTCCCGTCCGTCTGGGACACGATCCGGCTGGACTGCCAGGCGGCGCCGTCGAACAGCAGCGCCCCCGACCGTTCGTCACGGAGCCGCGCGAGCGGAGCCGTACTGTCGTAGCGCCCGCCTGCGTAGCGCCCGAGGTCATGCTCGAAGCGCAGGCTCCCGTCTGCGCTGACGCCGGACGCCACATCGACCGGGACGACCCAGCGATAGAAGCCCCACACGCCGTTCGACAGCTCCGCCGCCGCGAAGCGGGTGGCGCGCGCGCCGTCGTCGACGCTGTAGACCGTGAATGCGTGCAGCTGCCCGGGATGAGACGGGTGGACCAGCGTGATCCGCTCGCCGCCCTCCTCGCGCCAGGGCAGCGACCAGACGGGCAGCCCGTCCAGTTCGAGGTCGTCGTGATCGACGCCGACGTGCGCCACCCGCCAGCCGCTCGGCGGCGACAAGTTCGGGAAATCGGGGTCGATCTGCGGCGCGTAGGGGGCCGACTCAGGGGCCGGTGGCGCCTCCGCGACCGGTTTCGCGACCTCGGCCGGCGGTTTCGATGGCGCCACGGCGACGGCTTCGGACCGCACGCGCCCGCGCAGCATGGCGCCCAAGGCGAAGCCCAGCCCGCAGGCCAGCAGCCAGGGCACAAGCACGAACGACCCGATCAGCAGCAGGCCGTAGACCAGCTTGTCGAGATCCGTGGCGCTGGCCTTGCCGGATACGATCTCGCTTACCCCGACGGCCGCCGCGACCAGCAACGGCGCCAGCGCCCAGAGCCCGATGGCCCACATCCGCCAGCGCCGGGGCGCATAGATCGCGATCAGCGCCGGCACGCCGAGCGCCAGCCCGATCTGGAGCAGGTTGAGGAGAAGCTGTGTCATCGCTCCTGAGTTGTCCGTCTATCGCCCAGCTTGTCATCCCGGTTTTCGCGCAAAGCGCTGTCCACCCCCCGCGGGGTCATCCCGGTTTCGCCGCCAGGCGAAGACCGGGATGACAAATCTTGTGGGTTGGGAAGAGCGCCTTACGTCCGCTTCTGACGTAGGGCCGTGTTTTCCTCTCCCGCATGTCCGGCCCCCCGCCCGAGATCGACGAAGCGGGCGTGCTCCTGGCCAAGCTCGCCAGGCTCGGCCTGCGCGCCGCGCAGCACGTCCACGACTGCCTGCTGGACACCACCGATCCCGACGAGGTCGCGAGGCTAAACGCGAAAAGACGCAGAAGACCCTGAGCGGCCCCGCCTTCCGGGACCCCTTTCCGCGTCTTTCCGCGATTTCCGCGGTTCTCTTCCGACTGCGCCTGCGGCGCTCGAAAATCGAACGCGTTCGGTGATTGTCCGTCATGCCGTTCGGGCTAGAGTGACGGCACGGGATTACGGAGGGAGCGTTGAGGATGGTGCGGCCAAGGGCGGCGGCATCAATGCCGGAGCGCGTGTGACCGCCGCGGCGCCTCCGCTGGCGGGCGCGGCCGCGAAGGCCGTGGATTCCGGCCGCGCGCTGTTCTGGCGGCTGATCTGGATTTACCTGCTGGCCACCATCACGGCCGTCACCGTCTCCATGGGCCTGGGCCTCCTGGGGCTGGAGTTCACGCCCCGCCAATGGCTGCTGTTCTGGGCGTGCGTGCCGGTCGCCACGGCGTTCTTCACCTCGATCGACGTGCTAGTGATCCGCAGCCACCTCAAGCCGCTGGCCCCCGTGCTGAGCGCGCTGGACGCCGGCGAGCGGCCATCCGGCGCGGTCCTGGCCAGCGCGGTCGTCCGCGCGCTCAACCTGCCGCAGATGTCGGCGGTGCGGGTCACGCTGCTGCACGGGCCCATGGCGACGCTGTCGCTGTTGGCGGCGGTCTACACGCTGAACACCTTCTTCGACGGCGGCATCGCCATGTGGCAGCTGATCGGCCTGGCGGTGCTGATCCTGGTGTTCGCCTCGCCGGCGCACGCCATCTTCGAGTACTTCGCGGTGAGCCGGACGGTCGAGCCGGTGGTCAAGCGGCTGGCCGCCGCGCTGAACGGCCCCATCCCGGCCGAGCAGCAGGCCGAGCTGATCGCCGTGCCGCTGCGCAACAAGCTGCTGTTCCTGGCGATCTTCGTCTGCGCGCTCCCCCTGATCTTCAGCGCGGGCTCGTTCCTCTACAAGTTCGATCGGATGATCACCGGGCACGGGTTCACCGTGCCGTCCGGCGAGCTGGCGGCGCTCTACGTCTGGAGCTCGGCGGTCGTGGCCGTGTGCATCCTGGGGGCAGTGTCGATGGCGATCCTGACCTCCAGCGACGTCTCGCGCTCGGCGGCGCGGCTGGTGGAGGCGATGCGGCAGGTTGAGGGCGGCCGGCTGGACGAAGCCGACGTCGCGGTGCTGACCGCCGACGAGTACGCCCAGATCAACCGCGGCTTCGGCCTGATGCTGGCCTCGCTGCGCGAGGAGCAGCAGATCCTCGAGGTGACCCAGGACCTGGCCGGCGAGCTTCTGCTGGAGGTGCTGATCGAGCGGATCATGCGCGCCACCACCGACCTCCTGGACGCCGAGCGGGCCTCGCTGTTCGTCTACGACGAGAAGACCGAGGAGCTGTTCACCCTCTACGCCGACGGGGTCGGGACCCACGCCATCCACGTGCCGACGCACGTGGGGATCGCCGGCGCCGTCTTCACCACCGGGCACGTGGAGAACATCCCCGACGCCTACGAGGACCCCCGCTTCAACCGCGAGATCGACCGGCGCACCGGCTTCCGGACCCGCAACATCCTGTGCGCGCCGATCACCAACAAGGCTGGCGCCCGGATCGGCGTGGCCCAGGCGCTGAACAAGAAGGAAGGGGTCTTCACGGCCAAGGACGAGGCGCGCCTCAAGGCCTTCGCCGCCCAGATCGCCGTCAGCCTGGAGAACGCCAAGCTGTTCGACGACGTGCTCGAGATGAAGAACTACAACGAGAGCATCCTGAAGAGCACGTCGAACGGCATCGTCACGCTCGACGCCGAGGGCCGGATCGTGACCGCCAACGTCGCCGCCGAGGCCCTGCTGGACCAGACCCGCGACATGCTGGCCGGCCGCCCCGCCAGCGAGCTGTTCGCGGCCAATCCGTGGGTGCTGGACAACCTGGCCAAGACCGACGCCACCGGCGAGCCGGTGCTGGCGGTGGACGCCGAGCTGGTGAAGTGGTCGGGCGCGAAGGCCTCGGTGAACCTCACCGCCATGCCGCTGATCGACGCCGACGAGGCCCGGATCGGCTCGATGATCGTGATGGAGGACATCACCGAGGAGAAGCGCGTCCGCTCCACCATGAGCCGCTACATGTCGAAGGAGGTGGCCGACCAGCTGCTCTCCGCCGGCGAGGACGAGCTGGGCGGCAAGGAACAGAAGGTGACGGTGATGTTCTCCGACGTGCGGAGCTTCACCTCGATCGCCGAGGCGCTGGGCCCGCGCGAGACCGTCTCGCTCCTGAACGACTACTTCACCGAGATGGTCGACGTGATCTTCCGCCACGACGGCATCCTCGACAAATACATCGGCGACGGGATCATGGCCCTCTACGGCTCGCCGTTCCTGGGGCCGAACGACGCCGACAACGCGCTGGCCGCCGCCGACGAGATGATGCAGCGGCTGGCGGTGCTGAACGCGCGGCGGGCCGAGAAGGGTGAGGCGCCCCTCGACATCGGGATCGGCTTCTCCACCGGCCCGACGGTCATCGGCAACATCGGCTCGGTGCGGCGCATGGAGTACACGGTGATCGGCGACACCGTGAACCTGGCCTCGCGGCTGGAGGGCGCCACCAAGCAGTACGGCGCCAAGATCCTGCTCTCGGAGGCGACGGTGCGCGACCTGAAGCGGCCGGCGACGCTGCGCGAGGTCGACCTGATCCGGGTGAAGGGCAAGGACCGGCCGGTGGCGGTCTACGAGTCGCTGGGTTACCGCGCCCACGAGCCGGGCCTGCCGGCGCTGCTCGAGCTGTTCGCCCGCGGGCTCGAGGCCTACCGCTCGCGCGACTGGGCGGAAGCGACGCGCGCGTTCGAAGGGGCGCTCGAGCTCTATCCGGACGACCGGCTCTCGGCCACCTACCGCGAGCGCTGCGCGCTGCTGGCCGCCAACCCTCCCGACGACGACTGGGACGGCGTCTGGAACCTCACCGAAAAATAGGACTCAGGCCGCTTGCGGTTTCTTGCGGTCGGCGTCGGCGTCCTTCGGCAGGAACGCCAGAACCTTCACCGCCCAGCTCTGGGCCAGGGCGCGGGTGAGCGGCTCGCCGCTCTGCTGGTGGCGCGTGAGGTGGCGGTAGAACTCGGACGCGGCCAGAGTCAGGTGGAAATCGGTGGCCATGGACTGCAGCGTGGTAGCCTGGGCCAGCATCGCGCGCATCGCCTGGGACGGATCGGTCTCCGCGGCGGCCACGGCCGCACGGATGATCTTCAGGCACTGGTTGATCTTCTGCTGGTAGGGCGTTTCCGACCCGTCGGTCTTGCGCTTCAGCGGACCGGCGTAGTCGCCCGAGTTGAACCGGCGACGGTCGGGGCCGATGTAGGCGACACCCTCGACCCAGTCGCGGTCCTTGACCGTGACCGCTTCGAGCCGACGCAGCAGGTCCTTCATGCTGTAGGGCTTGCGCAGGAACTCGTGCACGCCGGCGTCGCGCGCGGCCAGGATCATCGCCTGGGTCGCCACGCCCGTGATCGTGATGACCGGCGCCTTGCGGCAGGCCAGGGTCGAGCGGCGCAGCCGGCGTACGAAGCCCAGTCCGTCCAGGCGCTCGTCGCCCAGACTCACGATGATCAGTTGCGGGTCGCAGGTCTCGGCGAGCTTCAGCGCCCGATCGGTCGTGGTGGCGATCCAGACATGACTCGGGCAGATGTCGCGCATCAGCTCGCTGAACAGGCGCGCCGCGCCCGGCTCGGGGTCGGCGACGACCACGCGCTTCAGCCTTGGCGCCATCTTCTCGATCAGCCGACGATCACCGACGAACAAGGTCTCAACCCCTTTCAAGCGGCGGAATATCTAAGCGAAATCCGTAAACAGCCGCTTGATGCCAGGCTGCGGGCCTCAGTCGTGGAACGGGTCGCGCATCAGGATGGTGTCGTCCCGCTGCGGGCTGGTCGACAACAGCGCGACCGGCGCGCCGATCAGCTCCTCGATGCGGCGCACGTACTTCACCGCATTGGCCGGCAGGTCCTTCCAGGTGCGCGCGCCCTGGGTGGTCTCGGACCAGCCGTCCATCTCCTCGTAGACCGGCGCGAGCTGGCCCTGGGCCTTCAAGCCGGCCGGCAGGTAGCCGATCTCGTCGCCCGCCAACCGGTAGCCGGTGCAAATCTTCAGGGTGGGCAGGCCATCCAGCACGTCCAGCTTGGTGAGCGCGATGCCCGAGATGCCGTTCAGCGCCACCGACTGGCGCACCAGTGCGGCGTCGAACCATCCGCAGCGGCGCGAGCGGCCAGTCACGGTGCCGAACTCCCGGCCCACCGTGCCCAGGTGCTTGCCCACGTCGTCGAACAGCTCGGTCGGGAACGGCCCCTCGCCCACGCGGGTGGTGTAGGCCTTCACGATGCCCAGCACGTAGCCGGGCCCCTTGGGGCCGAGGCCCGAGCCCGCCGCAGCCTGGCCCGCCACGGTGTTGGACGAGGTCACGTACGGATAGGTGCCGTGGTCGACGTCGAGCAGGGCGCCCTGCGCGCCTTCGAACAGCACGCGCTTGCCCGACTTCACGATGCCGTCGAGCTTCAGCCAGGCGGGCTGGGCATAGGCCAGGATCTGCGGCGCCAGCGCCTCCAGCTCGGCCAGCAGCGCGGGCGCGTCCACCTCCGGCAGCCCCAGGCCCCGGCGCAGCGGCGTGTGGTGAGCCAGCAGGCGGTCGATCTTGGCCTCCAGCGCCTCCCGATCCGCGAGGTCGGCCACGCGGATGGCGCGCCGGCCGACCTTGTCCTCGTAGGCCGGGCCGATGCCGCGGCCGGTCGTGCCGATCTTGTTGGCGGCCGCCGCCTCGCGGGCCTGGTCCAGGTCGCGGTGGATCGGCAGGATCAGGCAGGCGTTGTCGGCCAGGACCAGGAGGTCGGGTCCGATCTCGACTCCCTGCTCGCGGATCTGCGCGATCTCCTTCAGCAGGTGCCAGGGATCGACGACCACGCCGTTGCCGATGATCGAGAGCTTGCCCTGCACCACGCCCGACGGCAGCAGACTCAGCTTGTAGGTCTGGTTGCCCACCACCAGCGTGTGGCCGGCGTTGTGGCCGCCCTGGAAGCGCACGACCACGTCGGCGCGGTTGGAAAGCCAGTCGACGAGCTTGCCCTTGCCCTCGTCGCCCCACTGGGCGCCGATCACGGTGACATTGGCCATCTGGATACGATCTCCCGACCTGCCCGGAGAACGCGCCCAAGCCCTTCGACAGGTGCTCGGCAAGGGCGCGGAGATCAATTCGCGGGCGCCGCTTTAGACCATGTGGCCCTCGCCCTCAAGAGACGTGCGCGCTATCTCCCCAGCATGGACATTCCGCGCTTCCATCTGGCGTTCCCCGTTCGCGACCTCGCCGAGGCGCGCGCCTTCTACGGCGACCTGCTGGGCTGCCCCGAAGGGCGTTCGAGCGACGAGTGGGTCGACTTCGATTTCTACGGCCACCAGATCGTGGCGCACCTCTCGCCGGACGAAGTCGGCCACCGGGCGACGAACGTGGTGGACAGCCACGACGTGCCCGTCCGCCACTTCGGCGCCATCCTGACGCTACCGCAGTGGGAGGCGCTGGCCGAGAAGCTGAAGGCCGCCGGCACGGCCTTCCTCATCGAGCCCAACATCCGCTTCAAAGGCCAGCCCGGCGAGCAGGCGACGATGTTCTTCCTGGACCCGTCGGGCAACGCGCTGGAGTTCAAGGCCTTCGCCCGCGACGAGATGGTGTTTGCGAAATGAGCGAGACGCTGGAGCTGGCCTGCACCCTGGCCGACATCGAGGCTGCGGCCGAGCGGCTGAAGGGCTGGGCGGTCGAGACGCCGCTGATCGAGAGCCCGGCGCTGAACGACCGCCTGGGCCTGCGCGTGCTGATCAAGCCCGAGACGCTGCAGCGGGTGGGCGCGTTCAAGTTCCGCGGCGCCTTCAACCGGCTGGTCCAGCTCAGCCCCGAGGAGAAGCAGCGCGGCGTCGTCGCCTTCTCGTCGGGCAACCACGCCCAGGGCGTGGCGCTGGCGGCGAAGCTCCTGGGCATCCCGGCGCTGATCGTGATGCCGGCCGACGCGCCCAAGGTGAAGGCCGAGGCCACCAAGGGCTACGGCGCCGAGGTGAAGTTTTACGACCGCCTGACCGAGAGCCGCGAGAAGATCGCCGCGGCGATCGCGGCCGAGCGCGGCGCCGTGGTCGTGCCGGCCTTCGACGACCCGCACATCATCGCGGGTCAAGGCACCGCGGGCCTGGAGCTCGTGCGACAGGCGCAGGCCAGGGGCGCGAAGCTGGACGTGGTCATCGCCCCCTGCAGCGGCGGCGGACTGCTGGCCGGCGTGGCCACGGCGGTGAAGGCGCTGTCGCCCTCGACCGCCCTCATCGGCGTCGAGCCCGCCGGCTACGACGATACGCTGAAGTCCCTGCAGGCCGGCGAGCGGCGCCCGATGACGCCGACGCACCGCACCCTGTGCGACGCCCTGGAGACCCCCTGCCCCGGCGAGCTCACCTTCCCGATCCTCAAGCGCCATGTGGCCGACGTGGCCGTCGTCACCGACACGGAAGTGGCCGAGGCGGTGCGCTACGCCTTCTCGGTCCTGAAGCTGGTGGTCGAGCCCGGCGGCTCGGCGGGCCTCGCGGCCCTGCTGGCCGGCAAGGTCAACACCTTCGGCGGCAAGACCTTGGGCCTGGTCCTCTCCGGCGGCAACATCGACCCCGACCAGCTCGGCCAGATCCTGCGCCGCGAGCTCTAGACGAACAGGAAGTCCTGGAACGACATGTCGGCGAGGTCCTTGGCGGACTTCATGTTCACGAACTCCAGCACCCGCACCAGCGCGCCGGAGCCCGGCGCGTCGTACCAGATGGTCGCCGCGTTGGTGTCGCTCATCCGAGCGATCATCAGGTGGCCCTGGGCGTCGCTCGAAGCCAGCGCGTTGAGCTCGGCCGTCGAGTATTGGCGGTCGACGTAGAAGATGACCTCGCCCGTCTCCACGACCGTGTCGTTGTCGCCGATCTCGATCTGGCCGACGCCGACGTTGAACCGCACCTTGTCGGCCGCCGACGTCGCGGTGCCGTTCTGGAAGTCGAACAGCTGGTCGCCGAACTCGCTGACCCAGTCGAAGTGGAAGGTGTCGTTGCCGGCGCCGCCGAGCAGGATGTCGGCGCCACCGCCGCCGATGATCACATCATCGCCGCTCAGCGCGTGCAGCTTGTCGACATCGGCGCTGCCCTGCAGCGTGTCGTTGTTGTTAGTGCCCTTGTAGATGCCGCTGCCGATCGCCTCGACCATGCCCTGGACCGTGACGGTCACCGTCTGGATCGCGGTGTTCCCGGCGAGGTCCTCGGCCTTGTAGGTGAACTTGGCGGTCTGGGTCTGGCCGGGCTCCAGCACGTCGAGATCGCTGTCGCTCGCCTCGAAGGTGACCAACTGGCTGCCCGTGGGGAAGTTCAGGAGGTTGTTGCCCGTGCCCGTGGGCATGGCGGTGAGGATCGCATTGACCTCCTTGATCACCAGACCGGTCTCGCCGTCGTTGGCCAGCAGGCTGGCGTAGAGGTTCTCGGAGATCGCGTCCTCGTTGACCGAGATCGCATCCGGCGCGGCGTTCAGGAGGTTGTCGACCTTGATGGCGCCCAGGCTGAAGGCCGAGCTAGCGTTCCCGGCCAGGTCGGACTGGACGACCTGGATCTTGCCCGCGGCGTAGGTCGTGTTGTCGGCGAGGGTGAAGGACGTGCCGGCCCCGGTCGCCCAGGTCAGACCGCCATCGGTGGTGTAGCGCCAGGCGGTGGCGTCGCCGGCGAGCGTCACGTTGATCAGACCGTTCTGGGTGATGCCGTCGCTGTTGCTGACGCCCGTATCCACCGCCAGTTGCGCGGACGGCGCAGCGGGCGCGACGGTGTCGACGGTGATCGTGCGTTCCGGCGTATGCGAGACGTTGCCCGCGAGGTCGGTCACCTCGCCGCGGAACTGGTAGGTCCCGTCCGCGAGGTTGGACGTGTCGGCCGCGGACCAGGGCCCGGCCCCCTGCTTCATCTGGAACACCACGGCGGCGCCGGCTTCTTGGCCGGTGATCCCGAGGTTGAAGCTCTTGTCGTTGGTCACGTCGTCGCCGACGACGTTGCTGTCGACGTAGTTCGACAGGGTCAGCGTCCCCGGCGCCGGTGCGGTGTTGTCCACCGTGACCGTGCGCTCGGCCGTGTACGACACGTTGCCCGCGAGGTCTGTGACCACGCCGCGGAAGGTGTAGATTCCGTCGGCCAGGTTCGAGGTGTTGGCCGCGGTCCAGGGACCGGCGCCCAGTTT
Organism: Phenylobacterium sp.; assembly: GCF_036402295.1. Classification (GTDB taxonomy): domain Bacteria; phylum Pseudomonadota; class Alphaproteobacteria; order Caulobacterales; family Caulobacteraceae; genus Phenylobacterium. The sequence continues at coordinate 8,270 of NZ_DASWTE010000402.1, read as the reverse complement.
CATCTGGAACGCGACGCTCGTCCCGGGTTCCTCACCGGTGACGCTGAGCGTGAAATCCTTGTCCTGCGTGACGTCGTCGGAGCCGTTGGCGCCGGTGTCTTCGTAGTCGCCGAGCACCAGGTTGCCGGCCAGCGGCGCGGTGTTGTCGACAGTGACCTCGCGCTCGTCGGTGTAGGACACGTTGCCCGCCAGGTCGGTGACCACGCCACGGAAGGTGTAGATCCCGTCGGCGAGGTTGGACGTGTTGACCCCGGTCCAGGGACCGTCGCCCAGCTTCATCTCGAACGCGACGCTCGCTCCAGGCTCCTCACCGGTAATGCTGAGCGTGAAATCCTTGTCCTGCGTGACGTCGTCGGAGCCGTTGGATCCGGTGTCCTCGTAGTTGCCGAGGACGAGGTTGCCGGCCAGCGGCGCGAGGGTGTCGACGGTGACCTCGTGCTCGTCGGTGTAGGCGACGTTGCCGGCCGCGTCGGTCACGACGGCGCGGAACTGGTAGGTCCCGTCGGCCAGGTTCGCGGTGTCGGCGGCGCCCCAGGGCCCGGCGCCCTGCTTCATCTCGAACGCCACGCTGACGCCGGCTTCCTGGCCGGTGACGGCGAGCGTGAAGCTCTTGTCCGCCGTCACGTCGTCAGACGTGTTCGCGCCGGTGTCCAGGTAGTCGTTGAACACCAGGGTCCCCGGATCCGGCGCCGTGGTGTCGATCGTCACCGGCAGCGCCGGCGAGGCCGGCCCGGTCCCGCCCGCGTTGGCGGCGGTGGCAGTGAAGCTGTGAGGGCCCTCGCCGAGGACCGCGGTCGTGAAGCTCCAGGCGCCCAGGGCGTCGGCGGTCGTCTCGCCGAGCAGATCGACACCGTCGTAGACCTTCACCGTGGCGCCCGTCTCGGCCGTGCCGGAGAGGTTCAGGGTGGTGTCGTTCGTGATCCCGTCACCGGAAACGCCGCTGTCGTCCGCGAAGCCGGTGATGCTGGGCGCGGGCGGTGGCGGGTTGGACACCGTGACCGCCAGCGCGGTCGAGCTCGCGCTGGTGTTGCCGGCCAGGTCCGTGGCCGTCGCGGTGAAGCTGTGGGCCGCGTAGCTCAGGACCGCGGTGTCGAAGCTCCAGGCGCCCGAGCCGTTCGCCGTCGCCTCACCCACCCAGGGACGCGCCGTCGTAGATTGCGACCTTGGCATTTGCCTCGGCCGTGCCGGAGAGCGTGAGCGTGGTGTCGGCGGTGACGCCGTCGCCCGCGACGCCCGTGTCCTCGCTGAAGGCGGTGATCGCCGGCGCGGCGGGCGGCGTGGCGTCGATGGTCAGCCCACCGAAGCTGAACGCCGGGCTGGTGTTGCCGGCGGCGTCGGCCTGCCGCACCTGCACCAGGCCCGCCGCATGGGTTCCGCCCGGAACGGTGAAGCTCGCGCCCTCGCCGTCGATCCAGTTGGCGCCGCCATCCAGGCTGTAGCTCCATGTCACGCCGTCGCCGCTCAGGGTGACGTTCACCAGGCCGTTCTGGGTGACGCCGTCGCTGTTGCTGGCGCCGGTGTCGGCGGCCAGAGCGGCGCTGGGCGCGCCCGGCGCGATGGTGTCGATGACGACGTTGAAAGCCGCCGCCGCCGACTCGTTGCCGGCCGCGTCGACCGCGACCACCGTCAGCGTGTGCGCCCCTTCGCCCAGCGGCGACGACAGGACGACGTTGTTCCAGTTGCCCCCGTTGTTCGCGACGCCCTGGCCGACCAGGGTCGCGCCGTCGAAGATCTTGATGACCGCGTTGGCCTCGGCGCTGCCGGAGAGTTTCAGCTGGGTGTCGTTCGTCGTCGCGCCGTTGGCGATGGCGCCGGTGAGTGGGCTGGTCTCGTCGGCGACGGTGCTGATCACGGGCGCCGCCGGCGGCGTCGTGTCTATGGTGACGACGAAGTCCCCCGAGGCGCCGCTCAGGTTGCCGGCTAGGTCCGAGACCCTGCCGTTCAGGCGGTATTCCACGCCGTTCGAGAGGGTCGGAGTGGTGATATCGACGTAGCCGTTGGCGACGTCGGCGGCGGTCACGGTGACGGCCGGGCCCAGGGTCGCGGCGCCGTTGTGCAGTTGGACGGTGAAGCCGGCCGTTGCGCCGGTGCCAGCGAGGCTGATGCGGACCGTGGGCGTGGTGTCGTTCGTCGAGCCGTTGTTGGTGACGGCGCCCAGGAGCGGGCTGACATCGTCGTTCACCAGCGAGATGGCCGGCGCCGGTGGCGCGGCGTTGTCGATGGTCACCGACCAGCTTCCGGACGCGTTGCTGGCGTTGCCTGCGATGTCGATGACCTTGGCGTTGAACGCGTAGCTCTGGCCGTTGGTCAGCGCCGAGGTCGTGATCTCGACGAAGCCCAGCGTGATGTGGGTGGCGGTCAGCGTCACGGTTCCGCCCAGCGGCGAGACGCCGTTGAACAGCTGCACCTGGTCGCCGGCGACAGCGTTCGTGCCGGCCAGCCCGATCTTCACCGTCGGCGTCGCGTCGTTGGTGACCCCGCCTGAGGCGACCACGCCCGTCACGGGCGCGAGGTTGTCGCTGACCTCGAGGATCGACGGCGCATTCGGCGCGGTCAGGTCGATGGTGACGGCCTGGGTGTCCTCAGTGACCGTCGTTGTGGGTCCGGTGACCCTCACGAGGGTCAGCGTGTGGCCGCCTTCGGTCAGCGTGATGTTGTGGGTGAACTCAACGTTGTTCGGGCCGGGTCCGCCGGGGACGGTGAACGTGACGACCGAGCTCCCATCGACTAGCAACCGGTAAGTGTTGCCCTTCTGCAGCTCGACCGTGACGGTCAGCGAGGTGTCGTTGGTGATGTAGTCGTTGTTGAAGACGCCAGAGTCCGTCTCCACCTTTTCGATCGTCGCCACGTCGTAATCCCCCCCAGGATGATGCGGCACCCTGGCATACTGGGGTTATGCGGCCATCGAAGACCCTCCACAGGCGATTATGTTATTGCATGTTATGGAATATTCGGCAGCGAGCACGCGCGCAGCCCGCGCCGCGAGCTCTAGCGTAGGCCGCGCGCCCGGACGCGGATCGCGCTAGGGTAGCGCCATGAGCGTTCCCCCGACCCCGCCGGTCGGCCCGCCGCAAGGGCCGCTCGTCACCGGACAGGGCGTGCCGGCCGCGGCGGCGCCGACCCCGCTTGCGCAGCCGCCCGACCCGGTCGCGACCCTGCTGCAGCGCGCCGTCGACGCGGCGCGGGCGGATGCCGCGATCCGTCAGTCGGGGATGGGCTCGCTGATCGCCGATCTGGAGCCCGCGCTGGCCTCGCCCGGCCTGCCGCCCGAGGTGAAGGCCGCGATCCGCCAGGTCCTGTCGCTTGCGCTTGCGACCGATCCGGCGCCGGACGCCGCGGCGCTCAAGGCGGCGATCGGCCGTTCGGGCCTGTTCCTGGAGGGACGGCTCGCCGCCACGCCCGGAGCCCCGCCGATCGACATGAAAGCCGCCATGCTCGTCCTGCAGCAGGCCCTGGTCGCGGCTGGCGTGATGGCGGGCGGGCGGCCGCCCAAGGTTCCGGTCCCGCCGCCCTCACGGGGCGGGGCGGTGGTCGGTCAGGCCCCGCGGCCGGCCGGCGTGCGGCACGACGATGCGCCTGCGCACCTCATGCAGGTGCTGGGCGACGAGACCGACCAGGCGCTGGCGCGCCAGACCCTGCACCAGCTGGCCTCGCTGCCCGACGAGGCCGGCGGAGCGCGCTGGATGTTCGAGCTGCCGATGCTGACGCCGCAGGGCGCGGCGGTGGCGCAGTTCGCGGTCGAGCGCGACGGGGCCGGCGGCGGTGCGGCGGAAGCACAGCCAAGCTGGCGCGCGCGCTTCGCCCTGGACGTCCCGCCGCTGGGTCCGATCCGCGTGCATCTGCGGCTGCACGACGGCCGGAGCAGCGCCATCCTGTGGGTGGAGCGCCCCGACAGCCTCGCCCTGCTGCGCGACCAGACCGCCGACTTGGCCGAGGCGCTGGCAGGCGACGTTACGATCCAGCCCGGCGCGCCGCCCGCCCCGCAGGTCCCGCCCCCGGGCGGGCTGGTGGACCGCAGCTCATGAGCGAGAAGCCGCCGCCGCCCCTCGCCGTCGCCTTGCGTTACGACGCGCCGGATGCGCCCAAGGTGGTGGCCGTCGGCCGCGGCGAGCTGGGCCAGCGGATCATCGACACCGCCCGCGAGCACGGCGTGCCGCTGGAGACGAACCCGGCGCTGGCCGAGGCGCTGGCGACCATCGAGGTCGACAGCCAGATCCCTGAGGCGCTCTACGAGGCCGTGGCGGTGATCATCGCCTTCATCCTCAACGCCGCGCGCGAGCCGTCGGAGCCGCCGCCGATCCACCGTTAGGCCGTCTAGAGCCGATCCTCCGGCGCCGGCTGGCGCGGAACCTCGCGCGGCGTGACCAGGCGGGCCAGCTTGGGTTTCAGCCAGTTCTCGAAGTCGTCCACGAACTCGTAGACCACCGGCACCAGCACCAGGGACAGGATCGTGGAGGTGATCAGGCCGCCGATCACCGCCACGGCCATCGGCTGGCGGAACTCGGCGCCCTTCTCCAGGGCGAACGCGGTGGGCAGCATGCCCGCGGCCATGGCGACCGAGGTCATGACGATGGGCCGCGCCCGCTCGCGGCAGGCCTCGATCAGGGCGTCGCGCTGGCTCATGCCCTCGCGTTCACGCTCGATGGCGTACTCGACCAGGAGGATGGAGTTCTTCGCCGCCAGGCCCATCAGCATCAGGAAACCGATCAGCGAGGGGATCGAGAGCGACAGGTTGAAGGCCAGCAGCCCCAGGAACGCGCCGCCGATCGCGAGCGGCAGGGCGGTCAGGATGACGATCGGCTTGAAGAAGGACCGGAACAGCAGGACCAGCACGCCGAAGATCAGCGAGACGCCGGCGAACAACGCGATCGCGAACGATTGCATCATCTCGGTCAGCGCTTCCTGCTGGCCGGTTTCGGCCGGGGTCACGCCGGCTGGCAGCTTCTGCATGATCGGCAGCTTCTTCACCGCCGCCTGCGCCTCGCCCATCTCGACGCCGTTCAACTCGGCCTGGACGGTCTGCTGCCGCTTGCGGTTGAGGCGTTCGATGCGCGCGGGCCCGGCCTGGAACTGGACGTCGGCCACCGCGTCGAGGGTGGTGACGCCGCCACCGGCGGTGGGCAGGCGCAGGGCCTTGATCCGCTCGAGGTCGGCACGGGCGTCCGCCGGCAGGCGGATGCGGATCGGGATGCGGCGCTCGCCGGCGGTCAGCTTGGCGACGTTGGCGTCGATGTCGCCGACCGTGGCCACGCGGGCGGCCTGGGCGATGGTCTCGGCCGAGACGCCGAGACGCGCGGCCTCGGCATGGCGCGGCCGGATCACCAGCTCCGGGCCGGTCGGCGGCGTCGACGGACGCGGATCGGCGACCACGTCCAGGGTGCGCATCTGGCGCTCCAGCTCGGTGGACACGGCCAGCAACTGGGCCGGATCCTCGCTGGTCAGGATCTGCTGGAAGCCGGCCGAGCCCTGGAAGTCGAGGAAGCTGATCCGGGCGTCCGGGATCTCGCGCAGCCTGGGCCGCAGCATCGCGCGGATCTCGTCGCCGCTGCGCTCGCGCTTGGGGTCGAGCAGGACGTTCAGGCTGGCCGAGCGCAGGTCGCCGCCCCCTCCGCTGCCGGCGAACGGATTGGCCGGCCCGGAGGAGCCGACCTCTGCGAAGACGTCGGTGACGTCCGCATCCGCCTTCACCGTCCGGGTCACGCGCTGGACGACCTCCTCCATGTCGCGCGCCGTGGCGCCGGGCGGGCCCTGGATGCTGACGAAGAGGTAGTCCGGGTCGCCGGCGGGCTGGAAGCCCGAAGGCAGCAGCGGCACCAGCATCACCGAACCGATGAAGATCACGCCCCCGGCGATGGAGGCCACGATGCGGTGGTCGAGCGACCACACCAGGGCTGCGCGGTAGAACCCCGGCATCTCGCGCCGGGTCTCCACATGGGTCGTCGGCTTGAGGAGATAGGCGGCCATCAGCGGGGTCAGGAGGCGCGCCACCAGGAGCGAGAACAGCACGGCGACGCAGACGGTCAGGCCGAACTCGCGGAAGAACTGGCCGACCATCCCGGTCATGAAGGAGACCGGCGCGAACACCACCACGATCGCAGCGGTGGTCGCCACCACCGCCAGGCCGATGGCGTCGGCGCCCTGGATGGCCGCCTCGTAGGGCCGCATGCCCTGCTTCACCCGTTTCTCGATGTTCTCGATCTCGACGATGGCGTCGTCGACGAGGATCCCGACCACCAGGGTCAGGGCCAGCAGGGTCACCACGTTCAGCGAGAAGCCGAACATGTTGATCACGAAGAAGGTCGGGATCAGCGACACGGGCATGGCGAAGGCCGTGACCATGGTCGCCCGCCAGTCGCGCAGGAACAGCCACACCACGAAGGCCGCCAGCAGCATGCCCTCCAGCAGCACGTGCTGGGTGGCGCGGAAGCTGTCGCGGGTCTCCTGCACGGTGGTGAAGATGCGGGTGAACTTGACGCCCGGATGCTCCGTCTCGAGCTTCTCCAACCGCTTGAGGACCGCGTCCTCGACGGCGATGTCGGAGGCGGCGCGGGTCTTCATCACCTGGAAGCCCACCACGGGCCGGCCGTTCAGGCGCGCGAAGCCGCGCACTTCGGCGGCCCCGTCGCCGACCTCGGCCACCTCGGTCAGCTTGACGTAGCCGCCGGTCCCGGTGGGGATGGTCAGCTCCCGTAGCTGCGCCATGGTGTTGGCGGCGCCCAGCACGCGGACGGTCTGCTCGCGGCCGCCCACCTCCACCCGGCCGCCGGGGACGTCGAGGTCTGCGGAGCGCAGCGCGCTGTTGACCTGGGAGGCGGTGAGGCCGCGGGCGGCCAGCTTGTCGGGGTCGAGGACGACGTTGATCTCGCGCGTGGTGCCGCCCACGCGGCGGATCTGCGCCACGCCTTTCTCGGCCTGCAGGGCGCGCGAGAGCGTGTCGTCGATGAACCACGACAGCTCCACGTCCGACATGGCCGGCGCCTCGACGGCGAAGGTGGTGATCGGCAGGCTGTCGAACTCGACCCGCTGGACCAGGGGCTCGTCGATCTCGCGCGGCAGGTTCGGCCGGATCTGGTCGATCCGCGACTGCACCTCGTCGGTCTTCTTCTGGAGGTCTTCGCCGATCTCCAGCTCCAGCATCGTCGTCGACGCGCCCTGGGTGACCGTCGACTGGATGTTGCGGACATTGGAGATGGAGGCGACCGCGTCCTCCACCTGCCGCGTGATCTGGGTTTCGATCTCGCCGGGGGCCGCGCCGCTCTGCGTGATGGTGACCGAGACCGCGGGAAAGGTGACGTCCGGGAAGTTCTTCACCGCCAGCCCGAAGTAGGCGATCACGCCGGCCAGCACGAGACCCACGAACAGCACCGTCACCGGCACCGGGTTCCGGATGCCCCAGGCCGAGATCCGCAGTTGCGGGCGGTCCGAAGGATCGTGGCCGTGGCTCATGGGGTCAGGGCCTCTTGGCCGGCGACGGGGCGGCCTTGGCGGTGGGGGCCGCGGCGACCACGCGACCTTCCACCGGCTTGATCAGGTCGTTGTCGAGCAGGAAGGCCGCCGCGTTCTGGACGACGCGCGTCCCCGGCGCCGGGCCCTTGACCAACTGGACATAGCCGCCGCCGCGCGCGCCGGTCTGGACGCTGACGCGCTTCACGCGGTTCTGGGCGTCGACCGTCATGACGCTGGCGCCGTCGGCGTCGTAGCGGATCGCGGTTTCGGGCACGGTCAGCGCCGTCCCGGCGGCGTCGGAGAAGACGGCGCGGGCGAAGCCGCCGGCGCGGATGTCGGGCCGTACGGGCAGCAGGATCCGCACCTGGCCCAGCTTGGTCTGCGGGTCGATCTGCGGGCTGATGAGCCGCACGCGCCCCTGCGCGACCGCGCCGCTGGACAGGGTGACCGTGGCGGTCTGGCCTACGCGGACGCGGGCCAGGTCGGCGTCGGTGAGCTCGGCGGCGAGCTCGACCTGACCGTCGCGGGCCAGGCGGAACCAGGGCGTCGCCCCGCCCGCGGATAGGTCGCCCGGCCGCACCGTGCGCTCCAGGACCACCCCGGAGACCGGCGCCACGACCGCCAGCTTGCGCCGCTGGGTCTGCAGGTTGCGCAGGGTGGCGCGGGCGGCCTGGGCCTGGAACCGGCGCTGGGCGATCTGCTCCTGGCTGAGCACGCCCTGACCGTCGAGGCCGGACACCCGGTTCGCCTGGTCCTCCGCCTGGGCGGCCTGGGCCTGCGCCTGGGCGACCTGGGCCTCGAGCAGCGAGGGGTCGAGTACGACG
>NZ_DASWTE010000401.1:0-12121 GCF_036402295.1 Phenylobacterium sp. | reverse complement strand
TCCTCGTTCCACGGCGCGCCGTCGAGCGCGAACAGCAGCCGCGCGCGGGCCAGCTTCTGGGCGTCGTTGCCGGCCCAGGCGCGCAGCGCCGCCTCGATGGCGTCGAACGCAGCCGGTCGGCCCGCGCGCCAGTCCTCCCAGGGGAAGATCCGCGACCACGGCCGCCACTCGCTACCGGCGAAGTGCGTGTCGACCGCCCCCGGGGCCAGCGCGAGATACCCCACGGAGATGACCCGGGCGGCCGCGTGGCCGTCGCCCCCCATGGCGTGACCAAGGTCGGCGAGCGGGGCGTCGCGGCCCTTGTCGCCGAAGGTGTAGAGCTGCTCGACATAGCCCAGGTCGAACCGCGTCTGCTCGGTCACGAAGGCCCGGAGCGCCAGCTCGAAGGTGCGGTGCCCGTCGGGATCGAAGGGGCCGAAGGGCAGGCCGGTCATGTCGCCGCCGCCGGTTTTCTGGCGCACGGTGAGCGCCACGGCCTCGCCGTCGCGGATCGCCACGACCACGGCCGACAGGCCGATGACCAGCGGCGCGCTCATTCGGTGTCGAACGCCTGGGCATGGGCCGTGTAGCCCGCCGCCTCGCTGAGCACCTCGAAGCGGCGCAGGTAGTGGGCCTGGGCGTCCGCCGGCGCCTGGGGCTCGATCTTGAGCGCATAGCCGGCCGGAGGGGCGCCGAAGAAATCGAGGCTCTCGGCGTGGCCGAAGCCGGCGAGTTGCGTCGCCTCGAAGAAGGCGCAGGCCCGGTCCGCCTGCTTGATCAGTCTCTTGATCAGCACGGGCGTCTTGGCCGGCAGACCGAAGCGGGTGTGGATCGCGTTCTCCAGCCTCTCCTCGAAGAGCTTGTAGTCGACCCCAAGGGCCGCCTTGAACGGGCTGATCATGTCGCCGATCACGTATTCCGAGGCGTCGTGCAGCAGCGCGGCCAGCCGCCAGCGCGGTTCGATGTCGGGCTGGATGTGGGCCACGATCTCCTCGACCACCACGGAATGCTGGGCCACCGAGAAGGCGTGCTCGCCCACGGTCTGGCCGTTCCAGCGGGCCACGCGGGCCAGGCCGTGGGCGATGTCCTCGATCTCGATGTCCATCGGCGAGGGGTCGAGCAGGTCGAGTCTGCGGCCCGAAAGCATCCGCTGCCAGGCCCGGGGCGCCTCTTTCGTGCGACGCAGCCCTTTTCTCACCCGCGCATTCCTTTCACTGTCGAGGTCGTGAACTGGCCCAGAGACTGACAAAGATCAATCCGGGTCGGTTCCGCCATCGATAATGATGGGGCGAGAAGAGGATGCACGCATGAGCTGGGCCCGCATCATGGCGCCGCTATCCGGAGGGCAGGGCGATGCGGCGGCGGTCGCCGCTGCGGCAATGATCGCCAAGCCGTTTGGGGCGGAGCTCGCGGCGGTCTACACCCCGGCCGACGTGGCCGATGTCATGCCCTGGATGGGCGAGGGGTTTCTGGGCGGCGTCCAGACGACGGCGCTCGAGTCCCTGAAGGAGGCGACGGCCGCCGGCGAGGTCAACGCCCGCAAGGCCGCCGAGAAGGCGGGATACGCCAAGACCCAGTTCGTGACCCTGCAGACTCCCGTCTGGGCCGGCCTCTCCGCCGAGAGCCGCCTCTCGGACGTGGTGGTGTTCACCAGCGATCCGGCGCGGGGCCGCGGGCCTCTGGCCGAGGCCTTCCAGCAGATGGTGGCCGACGAGCAGCGGCCGGTGCTGGTCGCCCGCGAGGGGCTCAAGGTGGGCGGAACGGTGGTCGTGGCCTGGGACGGCGGCAAGGAAGCCAGCCGCGCGGCGCGCCTCGCGACGCCACTGCTCGAGAAGGCGACGAAGGTGGTGATCGTGGCCGCGCCCAAGGCCAGCTCACGCAGCTTCGATCCCGTGCGCCTGCAGGCGTACTACGCCGCCCGCGGGGTGAAATCCGAGGTCCAGCTGCTCACCGACAGCGGCGATGCGGCGCCGGCCATCCTGCACGCGGCCGCCGCCGCTGGCGCGGATATCCTGGTGGCGGGCGCCTTCGGGCACCCGCGGCTGCAGGAGTTCATTTTCGGCGGAACCACGCGGACGCTGCTCAGCTCCGCCAGTCCGTCCCTGTTCCTCTCCCACTAGTATGCTTATCTGATCTGCCAGGAGGTACGTTATGGCCCTGTCGCGTATCGTGATGCGGCTTGCCCGCAACCCCGGAACCGAGTTCGCCGGAGGGGACGACCATCGCGGCTATTCCCTGACCGCGCCGCTCACGCCCGAAGGCATGCTGGACGAGCAGGCCTATTCGAAGGCGCGCGACGCCTGCACGGTGCGCCGCTTCGCACCCGACGAGGATCCGCTCGACGGGCGCCTCGCCCGCAAGGGGCAGCGATGGTTCTTCGACTACGACGAAGAGGACTCTGCCGACGACGAGCCCGTGCACCGCCTGGGGCAGCACCGCTTCGCCGTGGGCGAGTACGTGACCGTCACCGACGAGGACGGCCGACCCCTGACCTACAAGGTCGTCGAGGTGCAGCCGGCGGCGTGACCTTCCTTTCCCGCGAAGGGACTGCACGCCGAAGAGCGGGTGGCGGAGAGGGCATGCCTCACTCTCGAAGCTGCATTCTGACCTGCTGAGCCCGTGGGCGGATCGTCGATGCGCCCTGCCGGCCGCATGCCCTCCCACCACCCGCTCTTCCCCCCGGCCTTCGCCGGGGTCGGCGCGCGGTCGCCCCCTTCCCACTGCGTGGGGAGGGAAGGGCTCACACCCCGCCGTTCAGGCGGACCAGCTTCTTGACCGCGTTGTGCAGGTCGCTGTCCTCGAGCTCTTCGTCCTTCGACTTCACGATCGCCACGGTGATCGGCCCGCGCTTGGGGCCGCCCGCCTCGTAGCCCACGAAGTGGTAGCCGTCGCCCAGGTCGTCGCCGGCGTAGATGAACGTGGCGCGCATGCCGCGCTTCTCGGGGTTCAGTTGCTCGCCCCGCAGGCGCACGTCGCGGCGGATGCGGATCTGGGCGGTGTCGTCGCCCGCGTCGATCTTGATCGGGCCGAGCTGGACCCTGGCCGAGTCCTTCTCGTCGTCGGCCTCGATGTGGATGCCCGGCAGGTCGACGCGGGTCACGCCGCCGTCGCCCTCGGCCACCACCGTGCCGCTCTTGCCCACCTCGACGTGGACGTCGATGTCCTTGGTGTCGGCGGCGGCTTCCCTGGCGGCCTGGTCGGCGGCGCTGGCCGCGGCCTTGCTGTCCTTAGCGACCTCATCCGGCTTCGCCTCGGCGGTCTCGGCGGCCTTGTCCGCTTCCGCGGCCTTCACGCGCGCCGCCATCAGGTTCGTCTCGATGTTCGAGAGCGCCGAGTCGACGCCGCCCTGGACCGACACCAGCTGCAGCGTCACTTCCGCCCCGCCGGACGAGACGTAGGTGCAGGCCTTGCCGTCAGGCGAGACCGAGGTGCGGGTGAGCTCGCCCTGCTTCATCGGGCATTCCAGCGCCGCGCGGGCGGCGGGAACCTTCGGCCCGCAGGCGGCGGCGGTCAGCGCGAGCCCCGAGGCGGCGAGCAGGTAGAGGGCTTTCATGACAAAGGGCTCCGTCCAGTTGCCGCAAAGGCTGGCCGGAGCCCTTCGAAAAGGCGAGTGAATTCGCGGTAAGTAACGAACGCCCGGGTGTTACCCCGGGCCCTTGTTACTGCTGGCCGGGCCGCGCCGCGCCCTCGCGCCGGGCCAGGAAGGCCAGGCGTTCGAACAGGTGCACGTCCTGCTCGTTCTTGAGCAGGGCGCCGTGCAGCGGCGGAATCAGCTTGGTGGGATCCTTTTCGGCGAGCATGTCGCCGTCGATGTCCTCGACCATCAGAAGCTTCAGCCAGTCCAGCAGCTCGGACGTGGAGGGCTTCTTCTTCAGGCCCGGCACCTTGCGCATGTCGTAGAAGATGCGCAGCGCCTCGGCGACCAGCTTCTGCTTGATGCCCGGGTAATGGACGTCGACGATCTCCTGCATCGTCTCGGAGTCCGGGAAGCGGATGTAGTGGAAGAAGCAGCGGCGCAGGAACGCGTCGGGCAGCTCCTTCTCGTTGTTCGAGGTGATGATCACGATCGGCCGGACCTTGGCCTTGATCGTCTCGTTGGTCTCGTAGACGTAGAATTCCATCCGATCGAGCTCCTGCAGGAGGTCGTTCGGGAACTCGATGTCGGCCTTGTCGATCTCGTCGATCAGGAGAACGGGGCGCTTCTCGGCGGTGAACGCCTCCCAGAGCTTGCCCTTCTTGATGTAGTTCCTGACGTCCTTCACCCGCTCGTCGCCCAGCTGGCTGTCGCGCAGCCGGGTCACCGCGTCGTACTCGTAGAGGCCCATGGTGGCCTTGGTGGTCGACTTGATGTGCCAGGTGATCAGCTCGGCGCCGAGCGCGTCGGCGATCTCGTAGGCCAGGACCGTCTTGCCGGTGCCGGGCTCGCCCTTGATCAGGAGCGGGCGCTCCAGGGCGATCGCGGCGTTGACCGCAACCTTCAGGTCTTCGGTGGCGACGTAGTTGTCGGTCCCTTCGAAACGCTGGCTCATCTAGGCTCCCCGCGCGGGCGCATGCCCACGTTCGAACAGTTGTTTGTCTGCGTCAGCCTATAGGGCCGGGCGCGAGGATCAAGCGAGTTCCATCGTCGCGCCTACCGGGGGTTCGAAAGGGTGACGCTAGGTCGATCGCCCCTTGCGGTCGGAATAGCCCATCGCCTGCAGATCGGCGTCGCTCAGTTTCGAGCTCTGGAAGTCGGTGACGTCGTCCTCGCCGCCCTCGGCTTCCGAGGCGTCGCGCACCTCCTCGAGGCCATCGATGTCGTTGTCGGAGAGGCGGGCTTCGTCGAAGCCGTCCTCGGGACCCAGGCCGTCCAGGTCGTCCTGGCGCTCCTCGGTGGCCGCGCGGTAGGCCAGTTCGTCGTCGTCCTCGAGGTCGGCGTCGCCGATCGCTTCGGGATCGAACTCGTCGGCGTTCATCGCCAGCGCGCGGTCGTCGTCCTCGTCGCCGACGGCGCGCGTGATGTCCTCCACCTCGGGCAATTCCTCGAAGGCGCGCCGCTCGTTGGCCTCGGTGAAGCTGCGCACCTCACCGGCGTCGCCGCCGTCCGTCGAGTTGGTCTCGTCGAAGGCCTCGGATTGATCCTGCTGATCGTACCCCTCGGCGTCGTTCTCGAAGTTCGTGCCGGGCATGTCGCGCTCCTTCCCAAAGGTTCCGAAAGAACCCCCTTGGAGGCGGCCTGTTCCGGAGGCTGCCGAGTCACCGCGATACGCCTATGGTGCCGCAACCGAAGCGTGGCCTCGCGGCCCGGAGACCGCCCTTGATCCTCGCCATCCTCCAGGCGCGCATGTCGTCGAGCCGGCTTCCCGGGAAGGTCCTGGCGCCGGTCCTGGGCGAGCCGATGATCGCCCGGCACGTGGAGCGGCTGCGTCGTTCGCAGCGGATCGACCGCCTGGTCGTCGCCACCAGCACCGATCCGAGCGACACGCCGCTCGCCGAGGCCTGCGAGCGTCTCGCGCTGCCGGTGCATCGCGGCGATCTCAACGATGTGCTCGGCCGATTCGTGGGCGCGATGGCCGACCATCCGGGCGCGACCGCCGTCGTGCGGCTGACCGCCGACTGCCCGCTCGCCGACTGGACGGTGATCGACGCGCTGATCGACCGTTTCGTCGCCGAGGACGCCGACTACGCCAGCACCAACCTGCCCGAACGGACCTGGCCGCATGGGCTGGACGCCGAAGTCATCCGCCCCGAGGTGCTGCAGCGCGCCCATCGCGAGGCCGCCGACGCCTACGAGCGCGAACACGTCACCGCCTTCGTCTACCGCCGGCCTGACGAGCACCGTATGGTCGGCCTGTCGCGCTCGCCGCCGCTCGACCACCTGCGATGGACCGTGGACTACCCTGAGGACCTCGCCTTCGTGCGGCGGGTCTACGAACAGCTCTATCCGCAAAACCCGGCTTTCGGCTCCGACGCCATCGTCGCCTTGCCGGAGAACAGCTCGCGAGGGGGGCCGTGACCGATCCCACCCGCGTGGTCGTGCGCCCGGCGAGTGAGACTGACGCCCTCGATGTCCTGGCCTGGCGCAACGACCCCGTGACCCGCGCCATGGCCCGCAACCAGGACGAGGTCGACACGGCCGCGCATCTGGCCTGGTTCGGAAAGGCTCTGGCCGACCCGCAGCGCACGTTCCTCATCGGCGAGGTCGACGGCGAGAAGATCGGCATGGTGCGGTTCGACCGCGGCGAGGAGACCGAGGTCTCGATCAACCTCAATCCGGCGCATCGATCCCGGGGCCTCAGCTACCCGCTCCTGATGGCGGGCTTGGCCTATGTCGGCGGCGACGTCTGGGCCGAGATTCGGCCGGAGAACACGGCGAGCGTGCGTCTGTTCGAGCGCGCCGGCTTCGAGTTCCGGGAGATCCGCGGCGGGCTTCGCCGCTACCTGCGGCGGTCCACCTAGGCCTGGGCGACGAAGGCGGCCAGGTCCTTTGCGATCCGATCGAACACCGGGTCCCAGTCCTGGTAGGCTTCGGGCACGAAGACCCGTGTCTGGGGATACCAGGCGTAGCGGTCGGTCAGCCCCAGGCGCGGCCAGGCGCCGGGCGCCGAGATCAGCCAGCTGGGCGCGCCCGCGGCGGCGCCCAGGTTGAAGGTCGCGTTCGAGAAGCCGATCACCAGGTCCATCGCGCAGGTCAGCGCAGTGACGTCGTCCAGGTCCTGTTTCAGGTCGATGTCCGGCGGCGACCAGATCTTCACGCCGAAGTCGCGCTCGGCCTGCTCGATCTCGGCGCTGCAGTCGCCATACTGCAGGTTCACGAAGGTCACGCCGGGCGTCGCCAGCACGGGGGCCCAGCGCTCGAACGGCGAGAAGTAGCGATGGCGGTGGTTCGAGGTCACCGCGCTCTTCCAGAGCAGCCCGACCTTGGGTCCCGCCGGGGCCGCCTCCAGCAACTTGCGCCAGTGCGCGACGCGTTGCGGGTCGGCGATCATGTAGCCGCGCGGATCGGTGGGGAACGCCTCGAGCGACCGCCGGTACTGGCGCATGAGGCTGGCCATCGGCGCCCAGAGGTCGATCTGCTCGAGATCCACCCCGGGGACGCGACGCAGGGGGCGGGTCGCCCAGATGTTCGTCACGTGCGCGGACACCTCCGCGTCGGGGTACCGGCGCTGGAACAGGGTGACGAGGCGGCGCTCCACGGCCAGGTGCAGCTTGCCGTCAGGGCCCAGCGCCTCGACGATGTCCGGCAGCACGTTGCCGAAGAGGATCTCGTCGCCCAGGCCCTGCTCGGCCACCACGAGGAACCGCTTGCCCGAAATGTCCTGGCCCGGCTTCCATCGCGGGCGGTCGATGGCGAAGTGGGTGACGTCGGCGAACTGTGGCGACAGGCGGGCCTCGTAGTCCTCCCAGCCTTCTGCGAGCCGCCCCAGGGCGAGCTGGTAGGACGCGCGCGCCAGCCGCATCATCTCGCGGTCGTCGGCGGTGGCGGTCTTGCCGATGGCGGCGTTGCAGTCGGTCAGCGCCTCTTCCACGAAGCCGAGGTGCAGCTTGATCTGGCTGAGGTTGTAGCGGCCTTTGTGGAACTTCGGATCAAGCCGGACGGCCTCGCCGATGAAGGTGGCCGCCAGGTCCAGGTCGCCGCGCTCGATCATGGCCGTGCCGATCGTGTTCCACAGCATCGATGACCCGGGATGTTGGGCGATGGCGGCCTTGAGGATGTCGATGGCCTCGTCGGCCCGGCCCTGGTCCTTCACGGCGGAGGCGAGGTTGTTGTAGCCCTGCGGCTCGTGCGGCGCGTGGTTCACATAGTGGACGAACAGCTTCTCCGCCTGCTCGAACATGCCCATGCGGTAGGCAAGGCGGCCCAGGTCGTTGGCGACGTCGGCATGCTCGGGCAGCAGCTGCAGCGCCGCTTCGTACGCGCGCACGGAGTTCGGGAAGTCACCCGCCCGTTCGCGGGCGATGGCCAGGAGGTACCAGGCGACGCCGTTGCGGTCGTCATGATCCAGGGCCTTGAGCGCCCATTTGCCGCCCTGGACGAAGTTCTCCCGGTTCAGGGCGTCGATGGCCTTCTTGAGCAGCGGCGCAATCGCAAGCGCCTTCAGCTCCTTCATCGCCTCGTTGAGGCGGGCCATCGCATCCTTGCCGCCCGACTCGCCCATTTCGACCATGGCGTCGCGCGGCGGGCTCGGGGTCGCGGCGTTCTGGAGGACGACGGCGGAGGTCTCGTTGCGAAGGGCTTTAGGCAGGGCTTTGGCCGCCATGCGCGGATGCTCCCGGAAGGTGAGATGTCCTTCGTCGCCCGGTATGCTTAATCCCGGATTAAGCTGTGCCAAACGGTCGCAGCCCGGACCCCGTGGCGACCAGAAAGCGTGCGTTAACGGGTGCGCCGTTAAGCGTGAGGTGCGCTCGGTCGCGGCTCGCGCGAGTATGGACTCGTTTCGATTCGCCTGAAGTCGATCGCCGACGCAACAAGGGGCCGGACTTGCCGCTGAAGCTGTCTCTGAAGCCGGGTGAGAAGTTCGTTCTGAACGGCGCTGTCGTGCAGAACGGCGATCGCCGCGCGGTTCTGGTGCTGCAGAACAAGGCCTCGGTCCTTCGCGAGAAGGACATCATGCAGCAGGAGGATGTCCAGACGCCCGCGCGTCGGATCTACTTCCCGGTCATGATGATGTACCTCGACGAGACAAACGCCGAAAAATACTACGGTGATTTCGTCACGCGGCTGACCGAATTCATGGGGGTCATTTCCAACCCCAACATCCTCGCGGACTGCGTGGATATTTCGCGGCACTGCATGGAGCGCGAGTACTACAAGGCGCTGATGTCGTGTCGGAAGTTGATCGAATACGAAGACGAAAGGTTGGGGAATGTCCCTTCAGGCCTATCAGCAGGCGGCGACGCGGGCTGAGAACCCGCGCGACATGGAATACCGTCTGTTCGCGCAGGTGACCCGTGCGCTGATGGACGCCGCAAAGCTCGACCCGACGGACTTCGGCGGGCGCATGGACGCGCTCGACTGGAACCGCCGCCTTTGGTCGACGCTGGCCGCCGACTGCGGCCAGCCGGACAACGCGATGGCGCCGCAGCTGCGCGCCTCGATCATTTCGCTCAGCATCTGGGTGGGCAAGCACACCAGCCTGGTGATCCGGAACCAGGAGGAATTCGAGCCCCTGATCGAGATCAACCGGATGATCATGCAGGGCCTGGCCGCCGGCGCCTCGACGTCCGCCGCCGCCTGAGTCCGCGCCCTCTGGAAGCTTCGAGGCCGCGGTCGGCGCCGCGGCCTTTTTCATGCGCGCCCGCCCGCCGACGGCGACGACTCGGCAGGTCCTGCCGAGCGGCAAAAATGGTTGCCGACGCTCGCGTTTCGACGGACCGCGTTACGCGAAAACTCCAATAAAATCCGAATCATAACGGTCGTTCGTCGTGGTTAATCCTGGCCCGTCGTTTGCGAGGTCTTCCGCGAGCGAAAAATCGCTCACCGGCAAAACGCCGGATCATCCCCTCCAGAACGGAGATTACGACCATGCCGATGAACTCGGTGAACACCAACGTGGGCGCGATGGTCGCCCTGCAGAACCTCAACGCGACCAACACGGAGCTCTCCACCACCCAGACGCGGATCAACACCGGTAAGAAGGTTGCTTCGGCCAAGGACAACGGCGCCGTCTGGGCGATCGCCCAGAACCAGCGCGCTGCGTCCAACGCGCTGAACTCGGTCCGGGAGTCGCTGCAGCGCGGTCAGTCGACCGTGGAAGTCGCGATCTCGGCCGGCGAGTCGGTCTCCGATCTGCTGCTGCAGATGAAGGAGAAGGCTCTGGCCGCGGCTGACGCCGGCCTGGATGCGACGAGCCGTGCGGCCCTGGCCGACGAGTTCGCCTCGCTGAAGGGTCAGATCAGCAAGGCCGTCAGCACCGCCGAGTTCAACGGCGGCAACATGCTGAAGCAAGCCGGCACCACCGTGCAGTCGCTCGCCAATTCGGACGCGACCTCGCGGATCACGGTGCAGGCGCAGACGCTGACCCTGTCGGCTCTGTCCATCCAGGCGTCGACGCTGACCACCAAGACCCTCGCCTCCACGGCGATTGGTGCGATCAACGCGGCGATCACCGAGGTCTCGAGCAAGCTGTCGAAGCTGGGCACCGGCGCCAAGGCGCTCGGCTCGCACCTGAACTTCGTCGGCAAGCTCCAGGACACGATCGACTCTGGCATCGGCAACCTCGTCGACGCCGACCTGGCGAAGGAAAGCGCGAAACTCCAGGCGCTGCAGACCAAGCAGCAGCTGGGGGTCCAGGCGCTCTCGATCGCCAACCAGTCGTCGGGGATCCTGCTGGGTCTCTTCCGTTAAGTCGCGAAGCGCCGGGCGGGCTAGTCCCGCCCGGCGATCCTTTCCTCGCCCGGCAGTTCCTGCCGTCCGGCGACCGGCAATTGTTGCCGAAGGGGGTTCGCGGTAGGCAGAAATTGCCGGGCGTCAGCAACCCTAACAGCCATATAACGACATAATTTCAATCTCTTAGAGCCACGTCGAGCCTTGGCCGTAGTGGCCCGCGACTTGCTGCTTTCCTGTCCGAGCAAAACGCTCGCGGCTGCCAGAACGGCGGTCGGATCCTAAGAAGAGGACCTTTCCCCGATGCCTAATTCGGTGAACACCAACGTGGGGGCCATGGTCGCCCTCCAGAACCTGAATCAGACCAACAACGAGCTGACGGTCACTCAGTCCCGCATCAACACGGGCAAGAAGGTTGCCTCGGCTCGGGACAACGGCGCCGTCTGGGCCATCGCCCAGAACCAGCGCGCGGCGTCCAACGCCCTGAATTCCGTCCGTGAGTCGCTGCAGCGCGGTCAGTCGACCGTGGAAGTCGCGATCTCGGCCGGCGAGTCGGTTTCGGACCTGCTCCTGCAGATGAAGGAAAAGGCTCTGGCCGCGGCTGACGCCGGCCTGGATGCGACGAGCCGTGCGGCCCTGGCCGACGAGTTCGCCTCGCTGAAGGGGCAGATCAGCAAGGCGGTCGCCAACGCCGAGTTCAACGGCGGCAACATGCTGAAGCAAGCCGGCACCACCGTGCAGTCGCTCGCCAACTCGGACGCGACCTCGCGGATCACGGTTGCGGCCCAGACGCTGACCCTGTCGGCTCTGTCCATCCAATCGTCGACGCTCGGCACCAAGACGCTCGCCTCCACGGCGATCGGCCTGATCAACAGCGCGATCACGGAAGTCTCGAGCAAGCTGTCGAAGCTGGGCACCGGCGCCAAGGCGCTCGGTTCGCACCTGACCTTCGTCAACAAGCTCCAGGACACGATCGACGCCGGCGTGGGCAACCTTGTCGACGCCGACCTGGCGAAGGAAAGCGCTCGCCTGCAGGCCCTGCAGACCAAGCAACAGCTTGGTGTCCAGGCCCTCTCGATCGCCAACCAGTCGTCTTCGATCCTGCTCGGCCTCTTCCGTTAAGGCCAGCTCGTCGCGGAGCCGCTCGGCTCCGTGGCGGTTCCCAATGCGGCGGCGGACGGGCTTGCCCGTCCGCCGTTCGCCCTAGCCAGAAGCGGAAGGAGCAATGGAACCGAAAAAAATCGCGCCCGTCGCCTCCACGCCTGAGGCCAGGCCCCCCAAGGCCGAGCCCGTCGCCAAGAACCCCGCTCAGCAGCGGATCGAGGCCAGGGCCGCCAAGGAGAAGGCGAAGACCGCCGAGCCCACGGGCCCGGACGTGGCCGAGATGCGACTGGTCATCGAACTGGATAAGGCCAGCGGGTCGTACGTCTACAAAACGATCAACCGGACGACCGGCGAGGTCCTGAGCCAGCTGCCCAGGGCCGAAGTCCTGAAGCTCCGCGACGGAGGCCAGTACGCCGCCGGGGACGTGATCAAGACGGAGGCCTGAGCCAAGAGGGCGCGCGCCCCCGCGCGACCCGTAGGACAAATTGTCCCAACCGCCCCGGGCCCGCCCGGCGGCGGCGCGATCCGTTAAGCGCGTTAACCATCTGCTCACCACGACTTCTTACGGTTCGTGAACGGCACGGCTGCGACTCGCAGCTGGCCGGCCGCCGCTAGGAGAGCGTGATGACGATCAGCGTCCACACGAACAAGTCCGCGCTGACCGCGCTTCAGAGCCTCAACAAGACCAACGACGACTTGGCCGAGGTCCAGAACCGCGTGAACACCGGTCTG
>NZ_DASWTE010000400.1:0-3404 GCF_036402295.1 Phenylobacterium sp. | reverse complement strand
GGCCGCCGCAAGATCATGCCCAGCGTCAGCCCCAACAAGACCTGGGAAGGCTTCCTGGGCGGCTGGATCCTGACCGCCGCCCTGATCGTCTTCGTCGCCCCCTACTTCACGCCGCTCGAAGGCGTCGGCCTCTGGACGGTGGCGATCGCCCTGCCGCTGGCCGGCTTCGCGGGCGACGTCACCATGTCGGCGGTCAAGCGCGACATCGGCGTGAAGGACACGTCCCACTTCATCCCGGGCCATGGCGGGGTGCTGGACCGCGCCGACAGCCTGGTCTTCACCGCGCCGCTCTACTTCCATCTGATGGCGTTCTTCGCGCTCGACATCTACTGAGGCGCATGGGCTTCCTCCGCCTGATCCTGCTCCTGCTGGTCGCCAAGCCGCTGGCGCGCATCCTGACCGGCGCCGACGTGGAGGGCCGCGAGCATCTGCCCGCGAAGGGCCCCGCGATTGTCGTGGCGAACCACAACAGCCACGTCGACACCTTCCTCTTGCTGACCATCTTCCCGGCCCGGACGATCCGCCACGTACGCCCCGCCGCGGCGGCCGACTACTTCCTGGCCAACCCAGTGATCGGCTGGTTCTCGCGCAACATCATCGGGATCGTGCCGGTCGAGCGGAAGAAGGTGGGCCGCGACTTCGACGTGCTCGCGCCCGCCCGAGCGGCGCTGGCTCAGGGCGACATCGTGGTGATCTTCCCGGAAGGCACCCGCGGCGACGCCTCCGAGCACATGGCGCCCCTGAAGAGCGGCGTCGCCCGCCTGGCCGAAGCGTTCCCCGACGCGCCGGTCGTGCCGGCCTGGATCGCCGGCGCCGGCCGGGTGCTGCCGAAGGGCGAGGGCGTGCCGGTGCCCATGAGCTGCAGCGTCCACGTCGGCCCGCCGCTTCACTGGACCGGCGATCGCCACGCCTTCATGGACGAGATCCGCGCCGCCCTCGAAACCCTGCGCGACCAGGCCCCGCCCCTCCACTGGCGGGACCCGGAACCGGTCACCGAAGACTAGGCCGCCGCCGCCGCGTACTGCTCCCAGAACCCCTCCGCCGACTCGGTCTGCTCGACGACGTCCACCCACAGGCCCGACGGGTCGTGGAAGCCGAAGCGTTTCTGGCCGAACGCCTCCTGGGTCAGCGGGAGCGTGATCGGCAGGCCCGCCGTCACCGCCTCCGCATGCGCCGCGCCGGCGTCCTCCACCTGCAGCTCCAGGCACATGCCCTCGCCCGGGAATGTCTCCGGCCCCGGCGGGCTCGAGGGATGGTCCGGGTGCATGAACGCCAGGCTCGCGCCCTCGGCCTGCAGGTAGACGAACCAGCTCGCCTCGAACACGACCTCGAATCCCAGCCGGCGCCAGAAGTCGCGGCATTCGAAGAGCTTCGGCGTCACGATAATCGGGTAGCGGTCGACGAAGCGCATGGCGGCCTCCTTGTCGGCGTTCGCGAAACATCATAATCTACAGACTGTCTGTATGTAAATGGATCGCCGATGCCCCCGAGAGGCGCCCACGCCGAGCGCACCCAGAAGAGCCGCGAGGCCCTGACGGCCGCCGCGGCGCGCCTGTTCGCCGAGCAGGGCTACGCCGCGACCAGCACCGAGGCCGTGCTGGCGGCCGCGGGCCTCACCCGTGGCGCGCTCTACCACCACTTCAAGGACAAGCGGGACCTGTTCGACGCCGTGTGCCAACGGCTGCACGCCGAGACGGCAACGGCCCTGCTGGAGGCTGCGGAAGCCCAGCCCGATCCCGTCGACGGCCTCATCGCCGGCTGCCTCACCTTCGTCGACCAGGTGGCTCGCCCCGAGGCCCGCCGCATCCTGCTGGTCGACGGCCCCTCGGTGCTCGGCTGGGAGCGCTGGAACGAGATCGACCGCGCCCACGGCTTCGGCCTCCTCGTGGACGGCGTGCGCGAGGCGGTGGCCGCCGGCGCGCTCGCCGCCGACCCAGAGGTGCTGGCCCACCTGCTCAACGGCGGCCTCAACCAGGGCGTTGTCTGGGCCGCCCAGTCCGGCGATCCCACGGCCATGGCCCGGCTCAAGGCCGGCTTCGTCCAGTTGATGGAAAGCCTGCGCGCCAGAACCTGAGCGGTGCGACCGAGCCTGCCGTAGAGTCAGCTTCCCGACCCTTGCGTCCACGTGCAACAGTCTCCACCATTGGGTGCAGAGCGCAATCAGTGGGTGAGTAGCGTGAAGGCGTCTGGCGGCCACGTCCTGATCATCGAGGACGAACCGGTGATCGCGCTCGAACTCGAGGCGCTGTTGTCCGACATGGGCTTCGACACCTTCGACATCGCCGACTCGCCGGAGGACGCCCTGGCCTGCGCCAAGGCCACCCGGCCGGACCTGATCACCGCCGACTACCGCATCACCGGCGGCACCGGCGTCGCCGCCGTCGAGATGATCGCCGCCGCCGTCGGCGAGCAGCGGGTGATCTATGTCACCGGCAACGCGGGCCAGTTCGATCCGGGCGACCACGCCGTGGTCGACAAGCCGATCCTGCCGGGCGCCCTGGCGCGGGCCTGCGAACGGGCCTTCCGCGAGGCTGGCGCTGCGCCGCCGAGCGGCTAAGTTCGGCCTCGTTTTCGGGGGTTTCAGCATGATCCGGTCCGCCGCCGCCCTGGCGCCCTGCCTTGGGGCGCTCACACTGGCCGCAGCCGCCGGCCCGGCGCTCGGCCAGCCGATCAGCCCCTACGCCTCGGCCGGCGAGCAGCAGGCGGCCATGAGCGACGGGCGCGTCACCTCCGAACAGCTCGTCCGCGCCTACCTCGAGCGCATCGAACGCATCGACCGCGCGGGGCCCAAGTTGAACGCGGTGCTGGCGCTCAACGCCAACGCCGTGGCCGACGCGCGCCGGCTCGACGCCGAACGCAAGGCCGGCAAGGTCCGCGGGCCGCTGCACGGCGTGCCGGTGCTGCTGAAGGACAACATCGAGACCGCCGAGGGCACGACGACCGCCGGCTCCCTGGCGCTCGTCGCCAACGCCACCCGCCGCGACGCGCCGATCGTGAAGCGTCTGACCGACGCCGGCGCGGTGATCGTCGGCAAGACCAACCTCTCGGAATGGGCCAACTTCCGCTCGACCCGCTCGATCAGCGGCTGGAGCGCCGTGGGCGGCCTGGTGCGCAACCCCTATTCCCTCGACCGCACCGCCTGCGGCTCGTCCTCGGGCTCCGGGGCGGCCATCGCGGCGGGCCTCGCGGCCATCGCCATCGGCACCGAGACCGACGGCTCGGTCGTCTGCCCGGCGGCCATGAACAGCGTCGTGGGCCTGAAGCCCACCGTGGGCCTCGTCTCGCGCACCCACATCGTGCCGATCTCGCCCGAGCAGGACACCGCGGGGCCCATGACCCGCACCGTCGCCGACGCCGCCGCCGTGCTCGCCGCCATCGCCGGCTCCGACCCGACCGACGCGGCG
>NZ_DASWTE010000399.1:0-10011 GCF_036402295.1 Phenylobacterium sp. | reverse complement strand
GGGCTTCATCGAGAGCCCGATGACCGAAGCCCTGAACGAGCAGCAGAAGGCGGCCATCCTGGGCAAGATCCCGTCCGGCCGCCTGGGCTCGGGGGGTGACGTTGCCGCCGCGTGCGCCTATCTGGCGTCGGACGAAGCCGGCTACATCACCGGCCAGACGCTGCATGTGAATGGCGGAATGGTGATGATCTGACTATCGCCAGCCCGAGGGGAACGTGGTACGCGCCCCGCGGATTTGACCACCCAAGCGGCGGTTGACTTCACCGTCGCCGTCGTTGATGCAAAGACCTGAATAACCCCTGAGGGACCTACCGAATGTCCGACGTCCTTGAACGCGTCCGCAAGATTGTCATTGAGCATCTCGATGCGGACCCCGAAAAGGTGACCGAGAAGGCCAGCTTTATCGACGACCTGGGCGCCGACAGCCTCGACAACGTCGAGCTGGTGATGGCGTTCGAGGAAGAGTTCGATATCGAGATCCCGGATGACGCCGCTGAGCACATCCAGACGGTCGGCGACGCGGTCAAGTTCATCGCCGAGCGGCTGGGCGGCTAAAGCCCGCGCGCGACCTAGAATCGTTTCAAAGAGCCGCCGCGTCCCTGGGTTGAACCTCGAGGCGCGGCGGTTCGCTTTTGAGGCCTGCACATGCGTCGAGTCGTCGTCACCGGCATCGGGCTCCTGACCCCGCTGGGGCAGGGGCGGGAACTGACCTGGAAGCGGATCCTGGAAGGCACGTCGGGCGCCGGGACCATCACCGCGTTCGACACGACCGACTATGCCTGCAAGATCGCCTGCGAGGTGCCGCGCGTGGACGGCCGCGGCGGCGGCGGGCCTGACATCGAGGGCAGCTTCGACCCCGACCAGACGATGTCGGCCAAGGACCGCCGGCGCGTCGACGACTTCATCCTTTACGGCGTCGCCGCGGCCGACGAAGCGGTGAAGGACTCCGGCTGGGCGCCAGAGGACGACGAGGGCCGCGAACGCACTGGCGTGATGATCGGCTCGGGCATCGGCGGCCTGGGCACCATCGCCGAGACCGCCATCGAGCTGCACGAGCGTGGGCCCCGCAAGGTGAGCCCGTTCTTCATCCCCTCGGCCCTGATCAATCTGGTCTCCGGCCAGGTCTCGATCCGCCACGGCTTCAAGGGCCCGAACCACGCCGTGGTCACAGCCTGCGCCACGGGCGCGCATGCGATCGGCGACGCGGCCCGGCTGATCAAGTACGGCGACGCCGACGTGATGGTCTGCGGTGGCGCCGAGGCCAGCGTGGTGCCGGTGGGCATCGCAGGCTTCATCGCCTGCCGCGCCATGGCCACGGCCTTCAACGACACGCCGGAGAAGGGCAGCCGGCCCTACGACAAGGACCGTGACGGCTTCGTCATGGGCGAGGGCGCCGCCATCCTGGTTCTGGAAGAGCTCGAGCATGCCAAGTCGCGCGGCGCGAAGATCTACGCCGAGGTGGTCGGCTACGGCCTCTCGGGCGACGCCTACCACATCACCGCGCCCTCCGAGGACGGCGACGGCGGCTTCCGCGCCATGAGCGCGGCGTTGAAGGACTCCGGCCTGGCCGCCGCCGACATCGACTACGTCAACGCGCACGGCACTTCGACCATGGCCGACGGCATCGAGCTCGCCGCCGTCGAACGCCTGCTGGGCAACAGCGCCCCGGGCAAGCCGATGTCGTCCACCAAGTCGATGACCGGCCACCTGCTGGGCGCCGCCGGCGCGCTGGAGGCGGCGTTCTCGATCCTGGCGATTCGCGACCAGGTGGCGCCGCCGACCATCAACCTCGACAACCCCGACGTTGAGACGGTCCTCGACCTCGTGCCGCACAAGGCCAAGCCGATGAAGATCGACGTGGCCATGTCGAACAGCTTCGGCTTCGGCGGCACCAACGCCTGCGTGATCTTCAAGAAGTACGCGTGAGCGCAAAGCGGAGGCGGCTGAGCAAGCGGGCTGCGGCCGGCGTCGGCGGCTTCTTCCTCGGCCTGGCCCTGCTGCTGGGGCTGGCGGCGGTGTGGAGCTACGCCGGGCCGGGCCCCAAGGCCAGGGCGGGCGAGACGACCGCCGTGGTGCTGGAGCGCGGCGCGGGCGTGGGGCGCATCGCGCGCACGCTGGAAGACGCCGGCGTCATCACCTCGGCGACCCTGTTCAACGTGGCCGCCCGCCTGACCGGGGCGGCTGGCGAGCTGAAGGCCGGCGAGTATGAGATCGCCTCGGGCGCCTCGATGGCCTCGGTGCTCAGCGACATACGCGCCGGCCGCGTCGTGCGCCGATTGCTCACCATCCCCGAGGGCTGGACCAGCGGCATGGTGCTGGACGCGGTCAACGCCGAAGTGGTGCTGACTGGGACGGTGGAGGAACCGCCCGAAGGCTCGATCCTGCCCGACAGCTACGAGATCCAGCGGGGCCAGGCCCGCGAGGCGGTAATCGCCCGCATGCGCGAGGCGCACGACGAGCTGCTGGCCGAGCTGTGGGCGAAGCGCCAGCCGGGCCTGCCGATCGACACGCCGCGCGAGGCGGTGACCCTGGCCTCGATCGTCGAGAAGGAGACGGGCGTCGCGACCGAGCGGCCGCGGGTGGCGGCGATCTTCGTCAACCGGCTGCGCAAGGGAATGCTGCTTCAGAGCGATCCCACGATCATCTACGGCCTCACCAGGGGCCGGCCGCTGGGCCGGGGCATCCGCGCCTCGGAACTGGCCGCCGACAGCCCGTGGAACTCGTACAAGGTGGCCGGACTGCCGCCCGGGCCGATCGCCAACCCGGGCCGCGCGTCTCTGGAGGCGGTGCTGAACCCACCCAAGACGGACGAGCTCTACTTCGTCGCCGACGGGACGGGCGGGCACGCCTTCGCGACGACCTACGAAGAGCACGAGAAGAACGTCGCCCGCTGGCGCCAGATCGAGCGCGAACGGGGCGGGCGATGAGAAGAAGAGTGACCGCGGAAAACGCAGAAGGGCGCGGAAGGAGGCTCCGCGAGGGCCGAGGTCTTTCCGCGTTTTCTGCGTTTTCCGCGGTTATCTTAGCTGCGCCTGCGGCGCGAGGGACCTGCTGATGCCGATTTCCGGAATGACGGGGTTTGGGCGGGCCGAGGGGGCGTTGGGGGCCTGGTCGTGGGCGGCCGAGGCACGGAGCGTGAACGGGCGGAACCTGGAGGTGCGCTTCCGTGGGCCGCCGGGGTTCGAGGGCCTGGAGCGGGCGGCGCGCGAGGGCGCGCAAGCTCGGTTCCAGCGCGGCCAGGTGACCGTGGGCGTGCAGGCCAAGCGCGTCGAGGGCGCGGGCTCGGTGCGGGTGAACACCGAGCAGCTGGAGCGCTACCTGGAGCTCGGACGGCCGATGCTGGCGGATGGGCGCGTGGGCCCGCCGACCCTGGACGGCCTGCTGGCGCTGCGGGGCGTGATAGAAGCCGAGGATGCGGGGCTGGATCCCGAGGCGCAGGCCGAGCTGGAGGCCGCCATGGGCGCCTCGGTGGCCGCGGCGCTGGACGGGCTCCTGGTGGCGCGGCGGCAGGAGGGGACGGCGCTGCTGCCTGTGCTGAACGGGCAGGTGGAGCGGATCTTCGAGTTCGCCGGCCAGGCGCACGCCATCGCCGCCGACCAGCCGGCGGCGATCAAGGCCCGCTTCGAGGCGCGGCTGAAGGAGCTGGCGGGCGAGGCCGCCACCGAGGAGCGCATCGTGCAGGAGGCGGCCGCCATGGCGGTGAAGGCCGACGTGCGCGAGGAACTGGACCGGCTGTTCGGCCACGTAGATGCAGCCAAGGGCCTGCTCGCGTCGGACGCGGCGGTGGGCCGGCGGCTGGACTTCCTGACCCAGGAGTTCATGCGCGAGGCCAACACGCTGTGCTCGAAGAGCCAGCTCGGCGCCTTGACCACGGTGGGCCTGGACCTCAAAGCCACCATCGAGCAGTTCCGCGAGCAGGTGCAGAATGTGGAGTGAGGCGCGCCACGCGCTTGATTCAACCACGGATTTCACGGATTTCACGGATTGGGTCGGGGCGGCTGGGCCATCCGTGAAATCCGTGCAATCCGTGGTTCGGAATATGGGCCGCTTCGCGGCTCTTGCTGACTGAGGGGTGGTTGGTGAGTCCGGTGGACGATCATGCGAAGCCGTGGGAGACGGTGCGGCGGGGGCTGTTGCTGCTGGTGTCGAGCCCGGCGGGAGCCGGCAAGACCTCGCTGACGCGCACGCTGGTGGCGGACCACGAGAGCCTGATCCTGTCGATCTCGGCGACCACGCGCCCGCCGCGCCCTGGCGAGCAGGAGGCGCGCGAGTACTACTTCAAGACCCGCGCCGAGTTCGAGGCGATGATCGCCGCCGGCGAGTTCCTCGAGTACGCCACGGTCAATGGCAACTACTACGGCACGCCGCGGGGTCCGGTGGAGGCCGCGCTCGAGGCGGGCGACGACGTGATCTTCGACATCGACTGGCAGGGCGCCAAGCAGGTGGCCGAGAAGCTGCCCGACGACGCGGTGCGCGTCTTCATCCTGCCGCCCGCCTGGGGCGACCTGGAGCGACGGCTGAAGGCGCGCGCCCAGGACTCTGAGGAGATCATGGAGCAGCGGCTGCGGCTGGGTCGCGAGGAGATCCAGCACTGGCAGCAGTACGACTACGTGATCGTGAACAAGAACTTCGACCGGGCGTACGCGGACCTAGGCCACATCTACCGCGCCGAGCGCATGAAGCCAGGGCGCAACCCGTGGCTGCCCGAGTTCGTGGAGGGGCTGCTGGACGAGGCGTACGGCGACCACGAGCCGACCGGGGCGCCGCCGCGCACGACGATGATGCGGCCGGTGCAGAAGTAAGGGGCCTGCCTTCCCCGGCCCGAGGCGAACGTCGGCTTCCGACCCCGTTGCGGAAGTTCAGCGAGCGTTCAAAGCTGGCGCTATGCAATCGCTCCCTGTCGCCGAGTTCCGAAGGCTAGTTGAGCGCGAGCTTCTTCGCCGTAACCTCGCAAAGGTGAAGCTGCCCGGGGAAACTTTCCCGGCCTTTTGTCGACCGTCGCTCGAAGTGCGTCGCTTCTTTGCTCCTCACGCGATGAAGCGGCCCTGGGGCAATGTGCTATTGGGCGTGCTCGGGGTAGAAGTCCCAGCGTATGCTCGCTGGCTGGCCTCAAAGGGACAAAGCCCCCGTCTGGCGCGACTTACCTATTACATCTCCAACGAACGCCAGTTTATAGACCCGCCTTCGGTCGTGACGAATGCAGACCTTCCGGCGCTCGACAGCTGGATTGATCGCATTGTCAGCCGCTGCGACGGGCTGCCCGCCGACTTCCGCGAAATTGCACGCCTGCGGTCCCAGCCGTTTGGAGAGGGCGCGCGACATCTTGCGGACAACCCGCAGTTCTGGACCACCTATGACGAATGGCGAGCGACGGCCCGCAAAGGGGGCGAGTTAGGTCGGCTCCCCATCTGTGAGCGACGTTCGGCTCGCGACCGCTAGCGGACCTTGACGACGAACGCCCAAAAGGCGACGGCGGCGAGACCACACAAAGTCAAGACGACGACCCCAAACCAGTTTGGCTTCCAACGCTCCTGAGCTTCCCCTTTTGTGACCTCTTCTAACGAGGCCGACAGGGAAAACGACGGGAAGCGGCGAGCAGGCCAGTCTTCAGGTTTCTTCATTGCATATCAGCGGCCTTCGGAAGTCGGCCTCGCGCAGACGCCGATCACCAGCCCGTCGGACCAACCAGGTTCCCGTTGCGATCGCGCGCCCATCCCGTGGTGTCCGGCGTCGCAGGGGTTCCGCTGCCCGGCGCCTGCGGGTTGCCTGAGGGGGGCGCGGACCCGTCCGGAGCCCCCTGCGGACTGCCGCCGCCGGCAGGCGCGCCGGCCGGGCCGGGGGAAGATTGGGGGCCCGCCGCGGCGGACCCGTCCTTTGCAGGCACGCCTCCGCCGCAAGCCGAGACAAGGAGCGCCGCCAGGGCCGCCAGACCGGCGCCCGCGCGTGCCAGTTGCCCTCTGCGATGCCCCGTTGCCATGGCGGCCCAAGGTACATGGGTTTCCAGCGCCTGTCGAAGATCCACCCCGCCCACCCGATGGGCCTGAACGACGACCCGAGCGCGAGGCCGCAAAGCTGCGCCGCAGTGTTTTGAATAATAACGATATATGAAATTGCCTTTTCCCGAGGTGTGGCGCGACACTCCTCTCCATCACTTGCGATGATGGGGGCTATCCGATGGTTGTCTCTGTAAAAGTCGCCAGCTCGCCGAAGGCATTCCGCTCGCCGAGCACCTCAGTGAACCCCGGCGCCGGTCCGACGAGAGCACGTTCGAAGGGCCCGGTCGCCAGCCTGTTGGCCATTGCCCTGCTGGGCGCGACGGCCCTGCTTCCCGTCTCCGCCCTAGCGGCCGAGCGCGACGCTGTGCGGGTGTGGAACGCAAACGCGGTCACCGCGCTCACCAACGCGAATACCGCCGTGACGCCTGGCGCGCAGTTCACGCCTCCCGTCGCGATCATTCACCTGGCGATCGTCCAGGGCGCGGTCTACGACGCCGTCAATGCCATCAAGGGCGGGCATGACCCCTACCTGGATAGGCTCGTATTCGCGCCCAGCAGCGCGTCCAAGGGCGCGGCGGCGGCGACCGCGGCGCACCACGTCCTGATCGCCCTCATCGATCAGGCGCCCGTCACCGCGACGCTGACCCTCGACGTCAAGGCGGCCATCAAGGCTCGCCTCGAT
This sequence comes from Phenylobacterium sp., assembly GCF_036402295.1. Taxonomy (GTDB): domain Bacteria; phylum Pseudomonadota; class Alphaproteobacteria; order Caulobacterales; family Caulobacteraceae; genus Phenylobacterium. The sequence continues at coordinate 3,333 of NZ_DASWTE010000399.1, read as the reverse complement.
GCGGAGTACGCCAGTTCGCTGGCCGAGATCCCGGACGGCCTGGCCAGGGCCCACGGGGTCAATGTCGGGGCTGCGGCCGCGGCGGCCATGCTGGCCAATCGTGCCGGTGACGGCCGTTTCGGCGCGCCCGGCTTTCCGGTCCCCGCCGAGCCAGGCCCCGGGCAATGGCGGCCCCTGAGCGACCTCCCGATTGCCAACGATAGGAACGGATGGGTCCGAAACGTCCGGCCCTTCACGCTGCCGGCCCCGGAGACCTTCCACACGTCGGGGCCGTCCGCCCTGACCAGCGATCAGTACACGACCGAGTTCAACGAGGTGAAGGCGCTGGGCCGGGCGACCGGTTCCACCCGAACTGAGGAACAGACATCGCTGGCGTACTGGTCGGCGGGGCACCCGGTTCCGATGATGTTCGCGGCGCTGCGGCAAGTCTCGGTTTCGAGGAACCTGACGATCAGTCAGGACGCGCGGTTCTTCGCCATGACCAGCATCACGACGGCGGACAGCATCATCAATTGCTGGGCGGAAAAGGCCCACTGGAGCTTCTGGCGGCCGGTGACGGCCATCCAGCTCGCCGACACCGACGGGAATCCGGACACCACCGCCGATCCGACCTGGACCGGGCTCCTGCCGGTGCCGCCGTACGCGGACGAGCCGTCGGGCGCGAACTGCTTCACCGGCGGGCTGATGAACGCCGCGAAAGCCTTCTTCGGCAGCGATGAAGCGGAGTTTGACATGACCAGTCCGGGCATCGGGCCAGGAACGGGGTCAACGCGGCACTACAGCCGCTTCACCGATGTGGTCCGCGACATGATCGAGGCGCGGATCCTGGCCGGCCTGCACTTCCGCAGAGCCGACGTGAACGGCGCCATCCTCGGGCGGCGCGTCGCCGAGTTCGTCGACGCGAACTTCTTCAACTGCGGCCCGCCTGGCCAATGCAAGAAGGAAGAACTCGAGTAGCTGCGGCCCGCGGCCTGGTTGGCCGGTCGCAGGGTCCGCCACACTAGTCAGCTCGCGGGCGGATCGCCTTCGGACCGGCGCGGCTGAACGCTGAGCTCGGCGTATCCGGTGGCGGGGTCCAACCGCCGTCGGAACTCGGTGTCCGGCAACTCGCCGATCACCAGCTCGGCCGTCGTGTTGACGATGCAGCCCGGCGCGAGATGGCCGCCGACGCACGCGCCGTCGGCCCGCGCGAGGCTGATGTGGACGTGCAGGCCGTCGGGACCGAGCGTGCCGGCCAGCGACACGATCTCCAGGGGCTCGACGAAGGTCGCGAAGGCCTCGGGATCGCCGGCTGCGCCGGGCATCCGCAGGTGGGCGCGGGTGAGGCTTCCCACGCCGGAGAGGATGCACGCGGCCCGCAGCGCGTGTGTTTGGGTGAGACGCTCGAGCTCCGCTCGCAGGTCGGTCCCCGGCGTCAGGCGGAAGGCGTGCGCGCGCATGGGCGATACCTAACGCAGGGTGTCGGGAAGTGGGTAGCGGCCATCTTCGAGAGGCTGGTGAGCGGCCACGCGCATCGGGTCTAAAGCCGGCCGGCGGCGCCTAGGCGGCGGCGTCCGGCTTCCACTCCGGCTGTGCGTCGAACGTGGCCAGGGCGGGGTCCATGGCATCCCATGAGGGGCGGCTGCGGGCGAAGATCGCGACCTGCGGGGTCAGGTCGTCGGGCGTGTCGAGGGTGCCGAGCGTGACCGTCATGTAGCCCGGCATGGCGGAGTTCATGCCGAAGAGCGGGCTGCCGCAGGCCGGGCAGAAGACGCGGGTCACCGTGTTACCGAGCTCACTCTCGAGTTCGTAGCGCCCGACTTCGCCGCGAAGGCGGACGCCGGACTGCGGGAACATCGCGCCGGTCGAGTGCCCAGCCCCGCTCAGGCGCTGGCAGTCCCGGCAATGGCAGTGGGCCACGACGACGGGGTCGCCGTCGATCTCATAGGCGCAGGCTCCGCAGAGACAGTGTCCGGTCCGCATGGCACGCTCTCCTCGGCGTTCGGCTGTGGCACCTTCGTCGAGCCCAGCAAGGTGCGCAACGGTCGGTGACAGGAACGACGGCGGCCCGCAGCCGTTGGCTCGGTCTCAGACTAGGAGGCGAACATGGCCAATCGCGAGACGATCCAGCCCAACCCCGGCGACAAGCGCTACGCCCGGCGCGACGACAAGGGCCAGTTCACGGACGACCAGACCGACGTCGGCAAGTCGGCGGCGGTGGACCAGCGGCAGCATTCCGAGACGCCCGCGAAGAAGGGCCAGGGAGACCGCGGTGACCGGCAGAACTGAGCAACCCGACGCCTTGCCCGAGGACCTGCTGGAGACCGGCGAGGAGGAGGTGTTCTCCCGCGCCGAGGTGGAAGGCGGCCGGATCGAGCACAACACGGCGGCCGGACGGCACAGCGTGGCCGAGCGCGACGAGGCGCAGACCGAGCGCCAGGCGCCGGACGACGCGAGCGAGTCGGCGGACTAGGGGGACGTTGCCCAGGGCCGCGCAACGCGCTATGCGGCGGGCGAGATGGCTCGCCGCACGCACATGACCGCGATGACCGCCGCCCCCCACCTGCTTGGCGGCGCGGCAGCGATCTCGTGCGCGATGACCATGATGATTATCACCGTCACCTCCGAAGCGGGGCGAACGCGCGCGAGCTAAGACCTCCGGCGGATCGCAAGATCAGAACCCCGCTTCCGAAAGGCAGCGGGGTTTTTTCATGCGCGCCGCCGGTCCCCGACCACCACGACCCTTGAGGACCGAGCCATGAGCGACCCCCTTTCCGACCGACGACACTGCTTCGTCGTCGACGCCGTCGAGGCGCCCGACACGCTTGTGCGGGTGCTGACGCCGTTCGCCGTGCAGGGCGCGAGGCTGTTGAGCGTGGTGCTGGGCCGGGCGGGCGCGGGCCTCGAGATCCGCGTGGAGGCCGACGGGCTGGACGACGAGCGCGCGGAGACGCTGACGCGCCGGCTGCGCGGGCTGCCGTCAGTGGCGGCGGTGGCGGTGGGCTGGCGCTCCGCTACGGCCTAGAGGGCGAAGGAGAAGCCGCCGTTCACGGGGTAGACCTGGCCGGTGATCCACGGCGAGGCGTCGGAGGCCAGGAACTGCACCATGTTGGCGATGTCCTCCGGCCGGCCCGGGCGGCGGATGATGTACTTCTCCAGGGTCCGCTTCAGGCGCTCTGGGTCTCCGTTCAGCGTGCGCTCGACGGCGGGCGTGGCGGTCAGCGCGATGGCGACCGAGTTCGCCGTGATCCCGTAGCGGCCGAGCGAGCGCGCCACCGAGCGCATGAAGCCCGCGGCGCCGGCCTTGGCGCCCGCATAGATCTCCAGGCCCGCGTCGCCCCAGCGGCTGGCGTC
>NZ_DASWTE010000398.1:0-9777 GCF_036402295.1 Phenylobacterium sp. | reverse complement strand
GATCCGGTCCGCCACCTCGCGCTGGAACATCAGCGTCAGCGAGGCGGGCGTCCATGGGCCGGTCAGCCACTTGATGAGCAGCGGTGTGCCGACGTTGTAGGGCAGGTTGGAGACCAGGTGGGCGGGCCGCCCGGCGGCGATGGCGGCCTCGTCGGCCTTGAGCGCGTCGCCGAACACCAGCTCCAGGTTCGGGGCGACGTCCGCGACCTCGGCCAGCAGCGGCCGGAACCGCTCGTCCTTCTCGATGGCGGTGACCTTCGCGCCGGTCTCCAGCAGCGCCCGGGTCAGGCCGCCGGGGCCCGGCCCCACCTCGATGACGTGGTCGCCTTCGCCCACCTGGGCCAGGCGCGCGATCTTGCGGGTGACGTTGAGGTCGAGGAGGAAGTGCTGGCCGAACGCCTTCTTGGCCCAGAGGCCATGCGTCTCCAGCGCCTCGCGCAGGGTCGGCAGCTGGTCGAGGCTCATCTCCTGCGCTTCGCGATCTCGTCGGCCAGGCGGATGGCGGCGATCAGGCTGTCGGGCCGGGCGATTCCGCGGCCGGCGATGTCGAAGGCTGTGCCGTGGTCAGGCGAGGTGCGCACGATCGGCAGGCCGAGGGTCACGTTCACGCCGCCCCAGAAGTCCAGCATCTTCACCGGGATAAGGGCTTGGTCGTGGTAGAGGCAGACCACGGCGTCGTAGGTCGTGCGCACCTCGGCGGGGAACAAGGTGTCGGCCGGGTACGGCCCCTTGGCGTCGACGCCCAGGTCGCGCAGCGCGCGCACGGCGGGATCGACGATCTTCACCTCTTCCTGGCCGATGGTCCCGCTCTCGCCGGCGTGCGGGTTGAGGCCGGCCACGGCGATGCGCGGCTTGGCGATCCCGAAGTCGCGCCGCATGGCCTGGGCCGTGACGAGGCCCGCATTCACGATGGTCTCGATGGTGAGCTTGCCCGCCACCTGACTGAGCGGCTCGTGCACCGTGACCAGCGTGGCCCGCAGGTCGCCGGCGGTCAGCATCATGATCGGCCCGCGCGCGCCGTCGAAGCTGGCGGCGGCGGTGAGCTCGCCCAGGAACTCGGTATGGCCGGGAAACTTGAAGCCGGCCGCGTAGAGCGGCGCCTTGGCGATGGGCGCGGTCACCACGCCGGAGACCGCGCCCGACAGCGCCAGGCCCACGGCCGTCTCGATCCACTGGACGATGGCGCCGGCCGCGGCAGGCGTCGGCTGGCCCGCGACCACGGGCCCCCGCAGCGGCAGGTCGAGGACCGGGATGGCGTCCGGGAAGACGCCGGCGGCCTCCTCGGGCGCGGAAATCGCCCGTACGCTGGCGGCGTTGGCGGTCGGCGCCGAGGCCACGGCCTGGGCGTCGCCGACCACGAGGAACGGAACCTGCTCGCTCCGCAGCGCCCGCCACGCCTTGACGACGATCTCGGGGCCGATGCCGGCCGGATCGCCGAGGCTGAGGGCGAGCGGCCCGGACTTCACTTGGTCTCGATGGTGGCCGAGTTGCGCAGGTCGCGCATGTAGCGCCGCGCGATCATGCTGAGCTGCTGGCCGCGCAGGCGACGCTCGATCTGCTCCTTGTCGGCGATCTCGCCACCGGCGGCCCGGCGGCCGCAGACAGCGACCAGGTGCAGGCCGGCCGACGTGCGGATCGGGTCGGACACCTCGCCCACTTTCAGCTTGTTGGCCGCGTCCTGGAACTGCGGGGCCAGGTCGGCGACCTCGGCCTCGCCCAGGTCGCCCGCGACGACCCCCTGGACCTTGCCGGCCGTGGCTTCCAGCGTCGCGCAGCTGGTGATCTGCGGCTTGAGCGCAGTCAGCTTGGCGCGTGCCGCAGCCTCGTCGTCGGCCGTCGCGCCCTGGGCCAGGGATACGGCCGCCTGCTTAAGGTTCACGAGCGTGGCGCTGCCGCCCGCGCGCTTGTCGCGCAGATAGAGGATGTAGACCCCGTCGCGCACCTGGATCGGCTGCGACAGCTGGCCGGGACGCATCTGCTCGAGCACGGCCTCCACCTCGGGCGGCATTTCGCCCGGGCTGACCCAGCCGGCGTCGCCGCCGTTGGCCGCGGTGGGCAGGGCCGAGAACTGGCGGGCGACGGCCGGGAAGGGCGCGCCCTGCTGCATCTGCTGCACCAGCTGTTGGGCGCCGGCCAGGGCCTGCGGCATGCCGCCCACGCGGTTGGAATCGATCAGCACTTCGCCGATCTGGTACTGCGGCTTGCTGGCCTGGGCGGAGAGCAGGGCCTGGGCGGCCGCGATCTGGTCGTCGCCGACCCGCAGGCGCGAGCCGTAACGGCCCTGGATCCAGCGGCCCCAGCTGATCTGGGCGCGCAACTGCTGGCGCAGGGTGTCCGCGCCGATGCCGCGCGAGGCCAGGAAGGCCATGAACTGCGTGCGGTCCATGTTGTTCTGCTTGGCCATGTCGTCGATGTCTTCGTTGACGTCGTTGTCGTCAGCGATGATCTCGATCTTCTGCTCCTTCTCGACGCGGCGCAGCTCCTGGAACTGCAGGTGCTCGTCGACGAGCGAGATCAGGGCCTCGCGCTGGAATTGAGGCAGGTTCTCCTGGGTGGGCTGTACGCCCGACGTGGCGATGAGCAGGCGCATGCGCTGCGCCAGGTCGTAGGTCGAGACTATGTCGTCGTTCACGACCGCGGCCACGGATTCGGACAGGCCTTGCGGCGGAGGCGGCGGTGCGGGCGCGGCGGGCGCCTCGGCCGGAGCCGTACCGACGGGGGCAGGCTCAGGCTGCTGGGCGATAGCCTGCGGCGCAGCTGCGAGCGCGCAGGCGAAAACCACGCCAAGCGCCGCGGAGCCTGACAGATGACGCTTCATTGACCAGAAATTCCTTCGAAGTATCGCAGTTCGGCGACCATTCTACCGCCCACTGAATGAGCCGCCCAATGTGGCGAGCGTTAGGCGCACAGACACCGACTCGCTGGGTAGCAGACGACCGATGATCGTGTCCTCGCGGCGATAGATCACATCTACCCGCAGGCAGTCGTCCCGATAGAACACGCCCACGTCGCGGATGACCCAGCTGTCCTGCGACAGGTCGCGGTTGCCGTAGAAGCTGACGCCATAGTTCTTGCCGACGTAGACCTCGCCGCCCAGGTCGAGGTTCTCGCGCTTGGCGCCGTTGATGTCGAAGTCGTCCGTCAGGTAGCGGACGAAGCCCGAGCCGTACTTGTTGTAAACGTTGGCTCCGGCCTCGAGCCGGTGGACGTCCAGGCTGTTGCTGTCCAGGCGGGCGCGGGCGAACATCGACAGGCCGCGGATCGGCTGGGCGTCGGCCGCGACGATCCAGTCCGAGGCCTTGGTGCGCAGGCCGCTGCGGTCGGTGAAGACCGCGTTCTCTTCGGTGCGGAAGCTGCGGCCGATCAGGAAGTTGGCGCGCCGCCCGTCATCCCACATCACCGAGGCGCGGCCCGCCACGTTCAGACGCACGCCATCTTCGTAGAGGTCGTAGCCCGGGAACTTGTTCGGCCGGAACAGGGTGGTCTCGTCGAACTCGAAGGCGACGGAGTCTTCGTTGAGGTAGATCGGGTCGCCCGTCGTCGTTCGGCCGATCACCACCTGTTTGGCGTTGGGGGAGGCGGCGATCTGGGCGATGGGCTCCAGCACGATCGTGGCGTCGCTGGTCCGCTTGAAGAACGGGTAGGTGATATCGACACCCGCGGTGGCGAGGCCGCGGGTCATGTTGTCTTTCCGGGTCGCTGAGCCCACGCCGGTCAGGATGTCCTGGATGCGGTAGGCGTCGGCGCGCGCCGTCACGAACGGCTCCAGTCGAAGGCCGGCCGACGAGATGTAGGCGCGCCGCCAGTCGAGCTCGCCGGAGATGCGTGCGCTGTCCAGGCCCGGAAGGCGCTGGGAAAGGTCGGTGGGCGACTGCTCGCGGCTCAGCACCACGGCGCTGGTGTGGGCGCGCAGCCGGCCGCCCAGGATCTTCGGCGCCGGCTCGTAGTGGCCTTCCACGAGCGGTCCGATGATCGGGAACACCCGATCGTTCTCGCCCGAGGCAAAGCCGGTCACCGGGTCGATGGAGCCTGGGCGCAGGCCCTGGATGGTCATCGCCGCGACCGAGAGGTACGAGCGCTCGTCCTGCCGGATCGAATAGATCTGCGAGATCAGCCGGCGGTCGTCGGCGATGTAGGGCCCGCGGCTGATATAGACCTTGCCGACCTCGTACTTGTCGAAGATCAGGTCGTCCGAGGCCCGCTCGGCGGTGAACCCCCAGAGCCATTTCTCGTCGATCTGGAACGACCCGCGGCCCAGGATGTAGCTGCGGTCGGTCGAGGTGCCGGGCAGCTCGTTGCCCTTGCCGTCGAAGTCGCGAGCGTGGGTGTAGCCGAAGCGGATGTCGACGTCGCCCGAGTAGAAGCGCTTGCGCAGTTCGGCGTTCAGGAACGGCGCGATCTTGGTGTTGATCTGCGGGCTGATCGTCAGGTCGGTCGAGGGCGAGATCACCCAGTAGTATGGCTGCTCGTACGAGAGGCCGCGGCGATCCGAGACCGAGGCCTTCGGCACCAGGAAGCCGGACGAGCGCGGCGCGGCCGGGTCGGCGTGCCAGAAGAGCGGCAGGTAGGCCACCGAGACGCCGAACAGGCGGAAGCGGGCGTTGCGGTAGTAGACCACGCGCCGCTTCTTGTCCCGGATCACCCGCTCGGCGGCGATGGACCAGGTGGGCCGCTTGGGCGTCCCATCGGCCGCGCAGATCTCGCAGGGCGTGTAGATCGCCTTGTTGAGCTCTTCGATGTTCTCGTTGCGCTTCGCCGCGCTGGCGGCGGCGATCTTCACGTTTTCCTGCAGGCGGGCGGAGAAGCCCAGCGCGACGCCTGCCACCATCTCGTCGTCGAGCACGATCTCGTCGGCGTACTCGAACGTGCCGTCGCTGTTGATGATCACGATGTGGCCGTAGCCGCGGATCACCCCGGTGCGGTCGTTGTAGACCAGCTTGTCGGCGCGCAGCGTGCGGCCGTTGTAGCGGACCTCGATGTTGCCGGTGGCCGTGGTGAGGCCGACGTCGTCGTCACGGAGGACCTCGTCGGCCTCCATGTACATCTCGTCCTTCTGGAGGCCGTCCGACGGGCCCTTGGCCGTCTGCGCGTGGGCGCACGCCGTCCACAGCAACGCGACCGCGGCGCCGGCGAGAAGGGCGCGCTTACCAGCGGCAGACGGCGAACGCCGACGCGGACTCATCAACCCTCTCGATCCCCTACGGCGCGAAGCTTAGGCAGCGGCCCGGCGGCGCTATTGTGTCACGCCTGCGATGTCTAGCTCCGCAGGCCAACGATTCAACCGTCTTCCGTGTAGCAAAGGAGGGTGACCCCTGCGAGCGCGGCGACGACCGCCGGCGCCCACGCGGCCGCGAACAGCGGAATGATGTCGGCCTTGGCCAGCGCGCCGGCGAACTGGTTGAAGAAGAACAGGACGAACCCGAGCGCCACACCGGCGCCCGCCAGCCCGGCAAGCCCGCCCAGCCGGGTCAGCCGCAGCGAGAACGCCGCCGCCAGGACCGCCATCGCTGCGAAGAGCAGGGGGGTCGCCAGCAGCTGATGGAAGCGCAGCCGATAGCCCGACGCCGAGAAACCGGCCTGCTCGGTGAGCTGGATCGCCTTCGGCAGGCGCCAGAAGGCGATCGCTTCGGGCGAGGCCAGGCTCTCCATGGCCGCCTCGGCGTCGAGGGTGGAGCGGATCGTCAGCGTGTCGGACCGGATCGACGAATCGCCCGCCGTGGCCTCGCGCACGTCCTTAAGGCGCCAGAAGCCGGGCATGAGCGTCGCCTCGCGCGCCTCCAGACGACGACGGAAGACCGGCATGCCGCTGTCGGTCTTCTCGTAGATGAACAGCGACACGCCGCGCAGGGTCACGGCGCCCTGACGGGCGTCGCGGGTCTTGGCGTGGATGACGATCTGACTGGTGGCGTCACCCTGGCGCAGCCAGATGTCCTTGGGCTGGTCGCCCAGGTAGTTGGCCATGATCCGGGCGCGCTGCAGCTCGAACTGGGCGTTCAGGGCGGCCGCCATCGGGTTCAGGCCGCCCACGGCGAAGACGCCCAGCGCCATCGCCGCGCCGGCCGAGGGCAGGATGAAGCGCCAGGCTGAGACCCCGGCCGCCCGCATGGCCACCAACTCGCTGCGCCGGTTCAGGCCGACGAAGGCGCTGATGCCGCCGAACAGGAAACAGAACGGTAGCAGGATCTGAATCAGCGACGGCACCCGCAGCATGGTGAGCTGCAGGATGCTGCTCGCGCCGACGTCGGCGCGCGTGCCCACCTGGCCGCTCAGCTCCACGAACTGGATCAGGATCACGACCGACGAGAGGATCGCGAGCCAGGTCACCACGCCCAGCAGGGTGTAGCCGACCACGTAACGCTCGATGCGGCCCAGGCCCGTCATGCGCGCGCCTCGGCCCGGCCGACCAGCTGGACGGGTCGCTTGGTGATGTCGATGTAGCGGTTGACCTTGCCGCGGAAGATCTGCGCCAGCGCCACCCAGATCGTCGCCAGCGGAACGAGGTACTGCAGTACGTTGAGCCAGGCCTCGTCCTCGGCCCCGGATTGCACGAGGAAACCCACGAGACGGACGCCGGCAGCGGCCGCGCCCATGGCGGCGATCCGTCGACCGTAGCCCAAGCGCGAGAAGCCACCGCCGATGATGGCGTTCAGCGCCAACGCCATGAAGGCGATGTTGTAGAGCGGCGAGGCGATGCGGGCGTTGCCCTCGGCCAGCAGCTGCAGGCGATTTCTCCGCTCCCAGTCCTGCTGCAGGTCCGGGAAGAACAGCTCGTGGAGATAGCGGTCGGAGGGCTTGTAGTGGATCAGCTCGTCGGCTCTTGCGAGCGGAGCCAGGTCGAAGATGTATTCGTCGAAGGTCAGGTAGTTCAGCACCCCGCGACTGGAGAACTCCTGGTTGGTGCCGTGCTTCATGAGCAGTACCGGCCGGCCTTGCGCGCGGCCCACGCGACCCTCGTCCGCGGTGTAGGTGGTGGTCGCCCCGTCCGGCTTGATCTGGTGGATGAAGAGGTTGCGCAGGTTGCCCTGGCCGTCGACGCTCTGGGCGTAGACCGTCAGGCCCGGCGAGGGTTCGGTGAACTCACCCTCGCGCACCAGGGTCGCCGCAAGGTCGGTCCGCACCTCGAACAGCTCCTGGCGCAGCGCTCGGAACGACAGCGGCTGGACGAAGATGTTCATCAGGAGCGCCAGGAAGGCGACCGTGCAAGCCAGACGGATGGCCGGCGAGATCACCCGCCAGCGGCTCATGCCGCCCGCAAAGCAGACCACGATCTCCTGCTCGGTGTGCAGCCGATTCAGCGCCACCAGCGCCGCCACGAACACCGCGATCGGCAGGATCAGATTGATGAGCTGCGGCATGTAGAGCAGCGTGATCTTGAGGAACACGAGCGCGCTCTGGCGCTGGTTCACGATCAGATCGAGGCCCGCCAGGCTCTGGCTCAGCAGCGCGACCGCCGTCAGCGCCAGGGTGGCCAGGGCCACCGGCCCCAGGAGCTGGCGCAAGAGATATCGGTCGATCAAACGCATCGTGCAAAAAGCGGTCCGAGCCCGAGTTTTCAGCGCGCCCCGTCCGCCGACCTGTTCTAAACCATGCGTCGCCGCGGCGCACAACCAGACCGTAGCCGTACGGATAGAGCCCAGAGAGAACACCTACGATGGATATCGAGTTCGTCGCGGCCGGGGCCGCGATTCCCGCCAAGACCGCCGTCGCCCGCATCGTCTTCGAAGGCGACGCCCATGAGGGCGCCATCGGACAGGCGGTGGCCGCCAGCCGGTTCACCGGCGGCAAGGGCCAGACGCTGGACATCCTCGCGCCCCAGGGCCTGGGCTGCGCCCGACTGGTGCTGGTCGGCGCGGGAAAGCGCGACGGCTTCGACGCGATCGGCGCCGAGCATGCCGCCGCCAGCGGCTACAACGCCGTGAAGGCCTCGGGCCTGGAGGTGCTGCGTGTCGAGGGCGCGGGCGCCGCCGAGACAGCCGCGCATGCGGCGCTGGGCGTGCGCCTGGCGAGCTACCGGTTCGACAAGTACCGGACCAAGGAGCCGGCCGAGAAGAAGCCGTCGATCGTCAAGACCGAAGTGGCCACGTCCGAGCCCGACGCGGCGCTCGCCGCCTTCCCGGACCTCGCCGCCGTGGCCGATGCGATCAGCTTCACGCGTGACCTCGTCTCCGAGCCGCCGAACGTCCTCTTCCCGGCCGAGTTCGCTAGGCGCGCCAAGGCGCTCGAGACCCTGGGCCTGGAGGTCGAGATCCTGGGCGAACCCGAGATGATGAAGCTGGGCATGGGTTCGCTGCTGGCCGTCGGGCAGGGCAGCATCCGTGACAGCCAGCTCGTGGTGATGCGCTGGAACGGCGCGGCCGACAAAACGGCCCAGCCCATCGCGTTCGTCGGCAAGGGCGTCTGCTTCGACACCGGCGGCATCTCGATCAAGCCGGCCGAGAACATGGAAGACATGAAGTGGGACATGGGCGGCGCGGGCACAGTCGCCGGCGTGATGCATGTCCTGGCCGCCCGCAAGGCGAAGGTGAACGCAGTCGGCATCCTGGGCCTTGTCGAGAACATGCCGGACGGCAACGCCTACCGTCCCGGCGACGTGCTGACCTCCATGTCCGGCCAGACCATCGAGGTGATCAACACCGACGCCGAAGGCCGCCTCGTGCTGGCCGATGCGCTCTGGTACTGCCAGGACCGCTTCAAGCCGAAGTTCATGGTCAACCTCGCCACTCTGACGGGCGCGATCATCATCGCGCTGGGCAACGACTACGCCGGCTGCTTCTCGAACAACGACGAACTGGCGGACAACCTGCTGGCGGCCGCCAAGGCCGAGGACGAGGGCCTGTGGCGCATGCCGCTGCCCGACGCCTACAACAAGCAGATCGACTCCATGATCGCCGACATGAAGAACACCGGCGGCCGGCCGGGCGGCTCGATCACCGCCGCGCTGTTCCTGCAGAAGTACGTCAACGGCGTGCCATGGGCTCACCTCGACATTGCGTCGACGGCTTGGAAGAAGCCGTCCACCGTGCCGACCATTCCCGACGGCGCCGTCGGCTACGGCATCCGGCTGCTGAACCGGATGGTGCGTGACAAGTACGAGGGCTGAGTTGCCTGAGGCGTCCTGCGAGGTCTGGTTCTACCACCTGGAGCGCACCGGGCTGGACCAGGCCTTGCCGGAGCTGCTCGAGAAGACCCTGCAGCGCGGCTGGAAGGCCGTCGTGCGCTCGTCCGTCCCCGAGCGGATCGAGCACCTGGACGGCTGGCTCTGGGCGTACCGCGACGACAGCTTCCTGCCGCATGCGCCGGCCGACGAGCCCGGCGCGGCGCGGCAGCCGATCCTGCTCACGACCCAGGCTGACAATCCCAACGCCGCCGACGCCCTGTTCCTCGTGGACGGGGCCGAGCCGGGCGACCTGTCGGCCTACCAGCGCTGCGTGGTGCTGTTCGACGGCGGCGACGAGGACCAGTTGCGGAACGCTCGCGCCCAGTGGAGCGCTGTGAAGGCCAAGGGCTTTCCGGTGTCGTACTGGAAGCAGCAGGCGCGCGGATGGGAGAAGCAGGCATGAGGCAGGCGAACATCATCGCGGCGCTGCTCGGGTTGTCGGCCTGTTCGACCGCCCCGGAGTCCGGCCCGTCGCCGCCCGCTGCGCCCCCACCCGCCAACGACACCTGCAACGCGCGCGGCCACCAGCATCTCGTGGGCCGTCCGCGCTCGGAGATCCCGGCGCCGGCAAAGCCCGAGCTGCAGCGCGTGGCCTGCCTCGGCTGCCCGATCACGATGGA
>NZ_DASWTE010000397.1:0-8547 GCF_036402295.1 Phenylobacterium sp. | reverse complement strand
GGCCCTCATGCTTCGCCATCTCGCGCTGGCGTTCCTGCTGCTGACGCTGTCGGCCTGCGCCACCGACACGCCGCTCGACTTCGCCTGCTCCCGCATCGACGACTTCCGCACCGCCCTGCCCGTCACCCCGCTGGGCTCGGCCCGCGTCGAGGGGGACGACCCCTTGAGCCGGCGGATCGGCGACGCCTTCGTGGGGCCCGCCGGCGGCGTCGCGCGCCCCGGCCCGCCCAACGTCCTGATCCTGTCAGGCGGCGGGCAGTGGGGCGCCTATGGCGCGGGCCTGCTGAAGGGCTGGAGCGCCCAGTCCGGCCCCAACGCCCGGCCCGACTTCAACGTCGTCACCGGCGTCAGCACCGGCGCGCTGCAGGCCACCTACGCCTTCCTCGGCCGCGACGCCCCGCTGGTCGAAGCCTATTCGATCGACGACGAGAAGGAGCTCGTCGACCGCCACGGCGGCCTGTTCTTCCTGAGCCACGGCTCCAGCGCCGACCTTGCGCCCCTGCGCGACGTCGTCCTCGGTCTCGCCGACAAGGCCCTGCTTGCCGACGTTGCCAGGGAAGGCGGCAAGGGCCGGCTGCTGCTGGTGGGCGCGGTCGATGCGCTGGACGGCCGGATGTACGCCCTCGACCTCACCGCCATCGCCCAGGACCCCGCCCTCTCCGACGACGAGCGGCGCCAGTGCTACGCGGGCGCCATCATCGCCTCGGCGGCGATCCCGCTGGTGTTCCGGCAGGTCACCATCGGCGGCGTCCCCTACTACGACGGCGGCGTGCGCAACTCGGTGTTCGTGAGTGGGCTGCAGGCGGCGACCGCCCGGGCGCTGGCCGCGCGCGGCCTCGCCGACGCGCCGGCCGGCGTCTACATCCTGGTGAACGGCGTCCCCGGCGTGACGCCCAAGCCCGCGGTGAAGGCGGCGCTGCTGCCCACCCTCGGCCGGCTGAAGGCGATCACCTTCGACCAGATCGAGCAGGACTCCATCTTCGCCGCCCACTTCGCGGCCCAGCAGCGCTACGGGACCAGGGCCGTCACCTACACCGCCTCAGCCCTCGGCCACGGCTGTCCGCCGGCCGCTGACGACACCATCTTCGATCCCGGGTTCATGGCCTGCCTGATCCGCCGCGGCGAGGCCGCGTGGGCGCAGGGGTCGCCGTGGAAGGCGTATCCCAAGCCGTGAACTGGCGCGTGACGGCGCAACCCGACCGTGTCTAGTCTCCCGGCGTGGGGGCTGTCGCACTCAGACACATGCTCGAGCGGGTGCTGCTCGTCGCGGTCGCGGCGGGCCTCTCGGTGGCGTGGCTGCTGACCTACGACGCCAGCCCGTCGGGCGAAGCCGACTTCAACGTCTTCTACCAAGCCGCCCTTCACTGGCGCGAACCCTATGCGCCGGAGAGCACCGTGGGCCTGCCGGCCTGGATGCAGAACGGCCGCTCGCCCTTCGCCTATCCGCCGACCTTCCTGCTGCTGGCGCTCCCCTTCACCCTGCTGCCCTACTTCACGGCCTATGTGGTCTGGGCCGTCGGCTCGTTCGCGCTGTTCGTCCTGGCCGCGAGCTTCCTCAACCTGCGCGCCGCGTGGTTGCTGGCGCTCTCCCCGTTCGCCCTGCTGCTCGCCATCGGCTTCGGGGCGCCGGTCACCTACCAGCCGCTGCTGTACGGCCTCATGACCGGCCAGACGGCGTTCTGGACGGGCGCCGGACTGATCGGCGCGGGCCTGCTGCTGGAGAAGCGTCCGGCGTGGGCGGGCGCCCTGCTGGCGATCGTGGCCTGCCTCAAGCCGACCGCGGCCCTCGTCGCGCCCCTGATCCTGTGGGGGCGTTGGCGAGGGCTGACGGCCGCGGTCCTCACCGGCCTCGGCCTCGTGCTGGCCAGCCTCGCGCTGGGCCCTCACCTGTGGCTGGAATGGATCGCCGCGGCGCGGGCGTTCAAGGGCGGCGTCCTGCAGCTGCAACCTGCCGCCGTGTTCGACCACGTCCTCTGGCAGGTCGCCCTCGTGGCGCTGGGCGGCTGGTTCGCGTGGCGGGAGCGCAACCTCGCCGGCCTGCTGGTCGGGGGCGTGCTCTGCGCACCCTACCTGATGCCCTACGACCTCGCGGCCCTGACGGCGCTGGGGGTGTCCCGGATCGGCCGGCAACCCCAGCATTGGGCCCTGGCGGCCTTCGGCGCGGCCCTGGTCGTGGGTCTTGTGGGAAACGCCGTGTCCGTCCTGATCGGCTGCGTCGCCGTCGTGCTGTGGTTCGGGCTCACCGAGCTACGGCGTACGGGTGACGGGCAGGGCCGCGCGGTCGGCGATCGCGCCTGACGCTCAGCGCCCCGCCGCCTTCAGCACGTGCTCCACGCCGGCCACCGCCCGGTCGCCGTAGGTCAGGCCCAGGAGCGTCCGGTGGTCGGCGGCGTCGACGTTCTCGATCAGCGGCGCCCGCGAGCCCCGCGCCGGCGCCTGGCGCACCGAATTCCAGGCGTCCATCTGCGGCGAGGGCGGCCCCGCGGTGATCACCGCCACCGGCCACTCGGGCTTAAGCGGCCCGGCCGCGGCCGCCTGCGCCGCCGCCGCGCGCCAGCCCTTCACCTCGGCATAGGCCGCGCGGCTCTGCCGGCCCGAAATGAATCCCCGCCGCTTCTCGGCCTTCCCGGCCGGCGGCAGGCCGATGCGGTCGCCCCACCAGTAGAGCGGCTTGGTCAGGCCCAGGCTGCCGGCCACCGACCCCAGCCGCGCCACGGTCGTCATCCGCTCCACGAACCGCTGGGCGCCCGGCATCGCCACCATCTCGGGCGTCACCGCGTCCAGCAGCACGAGCCCCACCACCTCGTTCGGATGGCTCGCCGCGAACTGCCGCAGGTACAGCCCCGCCATCGAATGGCCCACCAGCACGTACGGCCCCGGCTCGCCCGACGCGGCCATCACCGCCGTCAGGTCGGCCACGATGGCGTTCCCGTCGCGCGGGGCCGGCCCCACGTCCGAATACCCCATCCCCGCCCGATCGTAGGCGCAGCTCCGCAAGCCCTTCGCCGTCAGCTTCTGCTGGATCGCCGCGAAGTCGGCCGCCCCGCTGAACGCCCCCGACTCCAGCCACACCACCGGGCGGCCGCCCTTCGGCCCCTCGCAGACCAGCCGCAGCTTGCGGCCGCCCACCTCGACCATCTCGCCGCGCGGCTTCGTCCCCCGGCTCACGGCTTCGGCGGCGACCGCCACGGCCCCCCAGGCGGCGACGAGGCCCAGCACGGCCAACAGGATCAGGCGAAGCAGCAGCATGTCCCCTGCCTAGCCCGAACGGCGCCGCTCTGGCGAGGTCCCTTCCCCCCGCCGCCTACCGCCGCGGCGGCCGGATGATCATCCCCACCGCGATCGTATCGCCCGCCGTCACGCCCGCCTTGCGCCGCACCGCGTCCTTCAGCGGCAGCAGGTAGCCGTCGTCCTTCGGGAACAGCGAGGTCGTGAACGCCACGCCGCCCACCTGCGCCTCCACCGGGATCACGCCCCAGCCGTAGGTCACCGCCCGCGACACCCGGCGCACCTCGTCCGCCTCGCGCGCCGGCAGGGGCGCGAAGAAGAACGGCGAGGGCCCGCGCCAGTGGATCACCTCGGCCTCGAAGGCGAACTCCAGCAGTGGCGGGTCGGGCGCGGTCATGGGCCGCAACAGAGCCGCTCACGTCCCCGCCGATCAAGCTTTTGATGCCGTGGGTCATAGGGCGGAGCGCCGCCCGCGCTTAGGCTCGCGATCATGACCCTCCTCATGGGGATCCACATCGCCGGCGGGATGGTGGCCCTCGTCACCGGCGCCGCCGCCGTCGCCGCGCGCAAGGGCGGCGCGCTCCACGTCCGCGCCGGGCAGGGCTTCGTCGCGGCCATGCTCCTCCTGTGGCTCACCGCCACCCTCCTGCACCTGCGGGATGGCAAGCCGGACTCGGCCGTCGGCGACCTCTTCATCGGCTACTTCGTGATCACCTCCTGGCTCGCCGCCCGCCGCCACGATGGCACGACCGGCCGCATCGAGATCGCCGCCTGCGTCCTCATCCTGGCGCTCAGCGCGATCATCGCCTGGGGCGCCTTCGCCGGCACGGCGCGGCCGACCCCCGTGGGCCTCGGGCCGGTGTTCGTCGTCGCCGGCTTCTGCCTGGTCGCCGGCCTGCTCGACCTCAACGCCATCCTGCGCAAGGCGCTCACCCCGGTGCAGCGCATCTCGCGGCACCTATGGCGCATGTGCAGCGCGTTCTTCATCGCCACCGGCTCGTTCTTCCTGGGCCAGCAGGACGCCCTGCCCGAAGCCGTCCGCGGCTCCCCGGTCCTCGTCGTCCTCGCCTTCGCCCCGTTCGCGATCCTGGCCGTGTTCCTCGTCCGGCTGCGGTTCGGACGCCGGCTCCGCAGCGTGCTCGAGGCTCTCCGCGCTTAACAGCGCTAAATTGACAATCTCCGAAGACAGGCGGAATTCTAATGAACGGATCAAGCTTGGCAGTATCGCGTAGTCTTCAATCAGCACGCGTAATACTGAAGGCCGGATCAACGCACGGTTTTACTTCCCGTGTTCGAGTGCGTGCGCAGGCGCACGTGGGGGCGATGTTCAGAACGCGTGGCCAGGGGCCGCCGGATGGGCCGCCGGCTCTGACCCAGACGGAGTAAGACGATGATGAAGGTTCCCGCGCTGGCGGCCTCGTTCGCCGCGCTTGCGCTCTACGCCGCCCCGCCGGCCTTCGCCGGCGAAGTGAACGGCAACGGCGATCCGATCCCGGCCACCGACGTCGCGGCCTCGGAATGCGCGTTCTCGGGCCTGAACGACAACCCGGTCGACCCGCCGCCTGGCGACTTCCCCGGCCGGGTCCAGAGCTTCGGGTCCTTCCTGAAGTTCCTGGCGGGGCTCCTGGGCTTCCGGGTCAATCCGCTCGACGCCCCGTCCTATCCGGGCGAGGGCTGCAACCCGAACTTCGAGGAATAGGCCCTAGCGCACGTCGCCGGCGCCACGCCGTCCGCCGGGCAGCGAAACGCTGTCCGGCGCCTGGCGCCAGCCCGGCGCGTCCTCGCGCTCCACCTCGCCGGTGTCCGGGTTCGGGCAGTACGCGACCACCTTCCTCTTGCCCGTCTCCGGGTCCGTCTCCACGTCGAAGCGCCGCATCAGCCACCGCAGCTGCGGCTTCGGCGGCTGGTGCGGGTCGACCAGCCTGGGGCGGAACTCCCACGGCGCCAGCACGCCCACCCGCCAGCGCAGGTGCGAAAGCCGCACCTGGGTGAGGTAGGCGGTGTCGGGCGTCGCCTCGTCCGCCAGCTCGTCGCCCCGGTCGGCGATGATCTCGGCGCGGATGCGCATGCCCACCCGCACCTCGGCGTCGAAGTCGGGGAACTTCCGCCGCCAGTTGAAGATGGTCGAGATGCTGGGCATCGTCGGGTCGCGCCCGATCGAGGTCAGGCTCTCCCCCTCGCACAGCCGCTCGAAGATCTCGTGCGCCACATGCTCGCACAGCCCGAACGGCTGCCCCCGCGTCCCCGCCGGCCGCCCGCCCTCCCGCCGCGCCTTCAGCAGCGCCGCGGCGAACTCGGGCTTCGCCTTCGCCCACTTGGCCACCGCCTCGGGCGTCGGCATGTCGGGGTCGCGCGCGATCCGGTACAAGAGCTCCCCCGCCGCCAGCCGCGCGCACAGCCGCTCCACCACGGCCCTGGAATAGCGCACATACGCCCGATGCGGCCGCCGCGCCGGCGCACACTCAGGACCCATGTCCTCAGCCATCGCTCGTCTCTCGAAATGTGGAAAAATGGGCCGCCACGCGCCGCAAGGCGCAGTCTCCAACCCTGACAGAACTCTCGCATATTTGCGCGAAGCCGTCAAGAACAAAAAGTGAACTATGGAAGCTGCTGCCGCGGCCAGCGCCCCCTCCACCGCTTCGCGGTCCCCCTCCCCCGCAAGCGGGTGAGGAACTGGCGCCAGACGATCCGCTCAGTTCCTCCCCCATGCCCATGGGGGAGGGGTACCGCGAAGCGGTGGAGGTGGCGCTGGTTCAGGTTGGACCGCGAAAAAGCGAAGCCGGGCATCCCCCGTGTGAGCCAGCCGTGCTTTCAACGCAAAGCGGAGCCGCGCCAGGCGACCCCGCTCCACCTTCTTACGCGGCAGGTTCAGAGAATGAAGCCGGAGGCGTCGAGCGCCGTTCGGCCAAGCACATCGATCTGGAAGTCCGCGAGGCCGTCGCCGTTCACGTCGCCATAGACCCGCACGAACTCGGGCCCATAGGCATTGGCCGGGAAGGCTTGGCCCCAGAGGTTGCCGGCCTGCGGGGTGGGCATGCTCATGCCAGCCCAGGTGAACGCCTGGTTGCCCGCCAGTTGCGCATTGGCGTCGAGCGCCGACAGGTCGATCTTGTCCTCGAGAGGGTTGAAGTCCTGGATCTTGTCGATGCCGAGGCCGATCTGACTGTCAGTCAGGTTCGAATAGACAAACCTGTCGCTGCCAGCGCCACCCCACAGGAAGTCGTCGGCGCCCTCGCCATACAACGTGTCGTTGCCGTTGCCGCCGTAGGCATAGTCGCTCAGCCCGCCGGCGCGGAGGGTGTCGTTTCCATCTTCGCCATAGAGCTTGTCATAGCCCCAGCCGCCGTTGAGATAGTCGTTCTCGCTGCCGCCGTAGATGACGTCGTTGCCGTCTTCCCCCACCAGGAAGTCGTCGCCCGCGTTGCCGCCCAGCTCGTCGTCGCCGGTCCCGCCGTACGCGGAGTCGACCCCCGCCCCGCCATAGACCCGATCGTTGCCGGCCTCGCCGTAGAGCAGGTCGTTGCCGTCATCGCCGTAGACCCGATCGTCATTCTCGCCGCCGCGCAGTATGTCGTTGCCGCCCATCCCGCTCAGCGTGTCGGCGCCGGCCTCGCCGTAGAAGGTGTTGGCGTACTTGTTGCCCGTCATGGAATTGGCAAGAAGGTTGCCGGTGATCGTGGTCTCCTTGGCGTTGTAGAACGTGCCAGCCGGGTGATCGCCGTGAACCACGTTCTCGATGTTTGCCCCGAGCGTGTAGGTCGTCCCGAGGAAACTGATCGTGTCGATGCCCTGGTTAGAGTATTCGATGATGGTGTCGGCGCCGTCGGTCAGATAGGTGTCATTGCCGGCTCCGCCCAGCATGGAATCCCAGCCGAAGCCTGAGGCGTCTGCGAAAAGAAGGTCATTCCCGGCGCCTCCCGAGAGGTAGTCCGTGCCCTCTCCGCCATAGAGCTTGTCGTCGCCGTCATCGCCGTTCAGCGTGTCGTAGCCGTCTTGGTTGCCGGCAATGCCATACTCGAGGTCGCCTCCCTTCAGGACGTCGTTGCCGGTCCCGCCGGAGATCCAGTCATCCCCCGTGCCGCCGGTCACCGAGTCGTGGCCGGCATCGCCGTAGAACGTGTCTTTGCCGCCATTGCCAGAGACGATGTCATTGCCGCCCCCCATCTTCGCGTAGTCGTTTCCACCGGAAAGGAATGCACTATTGTCGGCGTCGTTGCCGGTAATCTTGATGTCTTTTGTGTAGAGGGCGCGGTATCCTTCTACGTTCGCGAAGAAAGTGAATTCGCTGAAGTTGGCTTCGATCACGTCATGGCCGCCATTCGCGGCCTCGACGATTGTGACGTCGTACTGCGACGCGTAGGGATCGAAGATATTGTAGAGGTCGTAGGTGTCGTCGCCGGCGCCGCCGACGCCCGTATTGCCTTCTGCAAGGCTGATGTGATCGTTGCCCGGGCCGCCCTCCAGGATGTCGGCGCCGCTCACGTAGCTGGTCAGCCAATCGTCGCCGTCGCCGCCATAGAACTTGACCACGCCGTCATCGAAAGTGTTTTCGTGGTGCGTGAGGTCATCGTTACCCGCGCCGCCATAAATCGTCGCCGAGCCGGACCCCCAGACATCGACGCGGTCGTCATTTGCGCCGGCATCGACCCAGAGCGTGCCGTCCACAAACAGGTCGAGCGCGTCGTCGCCGCCATAGGTGTAGATCACGTAGTTGTCGCTCGCGTCCCAATTGATCGAGCCGACAGTGATCGTGTCTGCATTCTGCGAGCCATAGATTGTCTTCGTAGCCATTGGTCTTCTCCCCAAAATGAATTCGGCATGTGCTGCCGGTGGGGAGTGAATGCGCCGGCTACGTCAGAGCCCGTTGTCGCGCGGCCGTGAAAAGCGTTGCAATTGTTTCAGTCGCGCCGCCGCTGCGTCGTTCAGCCCTCCGACGCCGCGGGAACGAGAACGGTCTTGATCGCGCAGGACGCCGAGGGATTGTCCTCGACCTGCCCATTGCGCACGCGCTGTCCCGCGCAACGTCTTGGCGCTTCTTCGGATCGGACGAAGCTCACGCTTCGGAGCGCAGCCGCCGGCCTTTCGAACCGGCGCTGGCTCTTCGCAGCCCACCAAGAGTGCGAGCAGATTGCCGCCGTCGCAAAGCACGCTCTTTTGCTCATCGGAGGCGTGTCGATTGTGATGACCTAACGTCTCCTTCCACCCATCGCGGACCTCGGAAGCACAGACCTCCCCAGGGTTAGCCCTAGCTTAATCAGCCGCCCCTAACCTCCGCGCATGCTCAAGGCCGCCCGCAGCTTGCGAACCTGGGCCATGTCG
>NZ_DASWTE010000396.1:0-2499 GCF_036402295.1 Phenylobacterium sp. | reverse complement strand
GGTAGTCGGCCGGGAAGGTCACCTTCACCGTCACGTCGCTGTCGGGCTTGGCGCCGACGAGCTGGGCCTCGAAGCCCGGGATGAACTGGCCCGAGCCCAGGACCAGCTCGACGTCGTTCGCCGTGCCGCCCTCGAAGGCCTCGCCGTCCACCCGGCCGATGAAGTCGATCAGCAGCTGGTCGCCGTCCTTGGCCTTCACGGTCTTGCCGGTCTTGGCTTCATAGGTGCGGTTCTGCTTGGCGAGGTCGGCGACGGCCTCGTCCACTTCCTTGTCGGTGGGCTTGTAGACCGGCTTGGTCAGCGACAGCGTCGCGCCGTCCACCGGGGTGAACTCGGGCATCAGGTCGATGGTGAGTTCGTAGGCGAGGTCGGCCTTGCCATCCATCACCGCCTCGATGTCGCCTTCCGGCTTCAGCTCGGGCTCGCCCGCGGGGCGCAGGTTGTTGTCGTCCAGCACCTTCTGGGTGCTCTCGTTCAGGCTGGCCTGCACGACTTCGCTCATCAGGGCCTTGCCGTACAGGCGGCGCACGTGGGCGGCCGGCACCTTGCCGGGGCGGAAGCCCTTCACGTTGAGGGTCGGCGCGATCTCCTTGATCCGCGCCTCCAGGCGCTCATTCAGATCGGAGACCGGGACTGTCACGCCGTAGACGCGGCTCAGGCCTTCACCAGACTTCTCAACGATTTGCATCGACATTCTCAAGTTTCCCGGACCAGAGCGGCCATCCGCCCCTGTCCGTCTCTAGGTCAAACGGGGAAGGCCGCCGAACAGGGGTCCGGCGGCGCGAAGGCGCCCTTATGTCATGGCGCGCGGGCGCGTCCAAGCCCCCTGCCCCTTGACGCCGAAGCCCCCGCCCGCGATGGCAGGCGCGGGCTGCATGCGGATGTGGCGGAATTGGTAGACGCACTGGATTTAGGTTCCAGCGCCGCAAGGCGTGGAGGTTCGACTCCTCTCATCCGCACCAGCCTGATTCGCTCTTCGAGCTTCGCAGGACTGGCCCTGCGCGCCCTGCCCTGCGAAGCCTTGGCGTAGCAGGGGGGCGCGGGCTAAAGCCGGGCCATGCCGCGCGGTGTCCTGTTCGTCCACAACAACTTCCCGGCCCAGTTCCGCGACCTGGCCCAGACCCTGACGCGCATGGGCGTGCCGTGCTGCGCGATCGGCCAGGAGCACGCCGGCGGCATGTCCGGCGTCCACGTGGCGCGCTACCGCCTGCCGCGCGGCACCACGCCCGGCATCTTCCCGCTCGCGGTCCGCGCCGAAGCGGACCTGATCCGCGGGCGCAGCGCCTACGACGCGGCCCGGGCCCTGCAGCGCGAGGGCTGGGACCCGCAGGTGATCGTGGCGCATCCCGGCTGGGGCGAGGTCACCTTCCTGCGCGAGGTGTTCCCGAACGCAAAGCTGGTGACTTTCGCCGAGTTCTACTACCGCGGCCGCGGCCTGGACGTGGGATTCGACACCGAGTTCTTCACGCTCGACGAGGAGACGATCTTCCGCGCGGAGGCCAAGAACGCGGTCATGGCCATGGCCTATGCCGAGGCCGACGCCATCGTGTCGCCCACCGAGTTCCAGGCCAGCGCCCTGCCGATCCGCTTCCGCGAGGCCGCACGGGTGATCCACGAGGGTGTCGACGTCGAGACGATCCGCCCCGCGCCGGCGGAGCCCTTCGCACTGGATGACGGCCGAGTCATCACGCCGGGCACGCCGGTCATCACTCACGTCAACAACCATATGGAGCCGCTGCGGGGCCTGCACATGCTGGCGCGCGCCCTGCCCCGGCTGCTGGCCGAGGTTCCGGACGCCCAGGTGATCCTGGTGGGAGACCCAAACCGGCGACCCTACGGCGGCAACGCACCGGACGACCGCAGCTGGCGCGACGTCTGCTTCGACGGCGTGGACTACGACCCGGCGCGGGTCCACTTCGTGGGCCGACTAGCGCACGATCGCATGCTGGCCGCGCTGCGCCTCGGCGTGGCGCACGTCTACTACACCTATCCGTTCGTGCTCTCGTGGTCGCTGGTCGAGGCGATGGCGTCGGGTTGTTACGTGATCGGCTCGGACACCCCGCCCCTGCACGACGCCGTCGAGGACGGGATCAACGGCCGGCTGCTGCCGTTCTTCGACGTCGACGCGCTGTCGCAGGCCATGATCGACGCCTGCCGCAATCCCGAGGCCTCCGCGCCGCTGCGCGCCGCCGCCCGGCAGACCGCGGTCGACCGATTCGACCGGCTGAAGGGCCGCGCCGGCTGGATCGCGCTGCTCAGGGAACTCGGGCTGGAGATCCCGCGGGCTAGCCGCAGCGGACCTCCTTGATGATCCCGGTCTTCTCGTCGAAGAAGAAGTTCAGGCGCTCGGGGATGTAGTCCATCGTGATCGGGCAGCCGAGGCAGGCCACGCGCTGCAGCTCGGGCTTTGCCGGCGCCGGGATCTCCGAGCGCGGACGGCCCACGAGATGCTGGTGGCCGCGCGCGTTGCAGGTGTCGTTGGCGGGTGGGGGCGCAGCG
>NZ_DASWTE010000395.1:0-2232 GCF_036402295.1 Phenylobacterium sp. | reverse complement strand
GCGGGCCTCGTAGGCGTGGTCTTCCGGGGTCTTCCTGGGACCGTCCTCGAACGGGAGGCCGGCCTTGCGCCAGCGTTCGTGCTGCTCGGCCAGCCGGGCGGCCTTCTCGCGGTCGGCCTTCAGCTTCGCATGGCAGGCCAGCGTCTGGCGCACCTGGCGCGAGCAGCGGGCGTAGGCCTGGGCCAGCCTCGCGACCTCCTCCGGGTCGGTGGTGTCCAGGAGGCAGTCGTGGACGTGCTGCGCGGCGCGCAGGTCGAGCTTGGCGAGCTTGGCCAGGAAGACGTCGGCTTCGTCGATCTCGGGCGGGGGGCCGGACATGCGGGCAGTGGAACATGGCCCTACGTCAGAAACGGACGTATTTGGCGGCGCCAATCCAAGAAAGATGGATGGGCGTTGTGCGCCGGAATCTCGGAACGGGACGGCTGGGCCGCGTTCGGCGGCGGGCCGAGGGGCCGCATCAGCGCGCGTCCGCGCGCGGGACCCTTAAGCCTCAGCCCTGTCCCGCGGGCCGGCGCCCGTCCGCGCCGGCGTGCCGCAATGGGACAGTCTGGCGTCGCGCGCCTTACGTACGGGCGACGATGGCTTCCAGGGTCTGGACGCGGCTGTCCAGGTCTTCCGCCAGACGACGGGCCACGTCGCGCACGCCGGGGGCGTAGGCGTCGCCGCCTTCCGCGATCTCGGCGGCCAGCTGTTCGAGGCTGACCATGGCAGTGGTGAGGGACTTGATGTGGTCCTTGGCCAGCTGCTTGGCCTCCGCCTGCAGGCGCTGCACCCGCTGCGCGACGGTCTCGGCTTTCGAAAGGACAGGTTTCAGGTCGTTATCTGCGACCACGCTGAGAGACGGTGACATCCTTATTGTCCTCAAAATTAGCACCCAAGCTCACATACGGTCCGCGATCCGCTTTGGATCGCTTCCGGACCGACCTGGCTGAATTATCTTACGATCGAAAACAGCACAGGTTCCCTGTCAGCCGCATGAACGGCGCCAGTTAACTAACTGTCAGCTATAAGTGGGGCGCCGGCGCCACGGTTTGTAGTTAACCGCCGGGCATCGGTTTGATGCCGGGGCGGAAGGGGTAGACACGCGCCGATTGACGTCCCGGCGGCGCCCTGGCCTCTTCACGACGGGCAGGAAGGGGCGCCGTGATCGACGTCGATGAACAGGAATGGCGCCGGCCGCCGCTAGAGGTTGGCCGCCTGATGGCCGACGGTCTGCGCCTGGCTTGGTCCACGCTGCCGTCGCTGTGGCCGCTCTGGCTCGCATACATGGCGATGAACGCCGCAGCCGCGTTCTGGACGCGCGCCAACCTTGGCCCCGATCTGATGCTGTCGACCGAGCAGGTCCTGGCCTATGGCGTTGTCATCTCAGTCCCGAGCGGGCTCATTCTCGGCTTCAGCATGCGCGTCATGCTGGATGTTGGCGAAGGACGCTGGCGCGTCGACCGCGGCATGGTGGGCTACGTGACTATCGGCATGGGCTTGCTGTTGGCGGAATTTTGGCCGGCGAGCGTTCTGTCGCATGCTGTCGAGGGTAAAGTGCCCGATCCCTACTGGCAGATATGGGCGACGTACCTTCCGAGCCCGTTGATGTGGCTTGTCATGCTTTGGCCCACGAGCCGGCTGCTCGTCTGGCCCATCCGCCACCTGCTCGGCGACACGTCAGCGACGCCCGGTGAGTCCTGGCGCATCATGCGTGGCGCCGCGCGGCCTTATGTGGTGGCGATCTTGTGGGTCGCGGCACCCCTCTACATCGCGGATATGCTGGCTTGGGAGCAGTTCTTCTACGCGCAGAGCTATGTCGGCATGGGAGTCGCGTGCGTCGTCGACGCCGCCTGGGCCGCAGCCGCCTGTGGACTCGCGGCGGCCGCCTTCCGGACACGGGTGCTGGACTCGGAACGGCTGGCCAAGGTGTTCAGCTGAAGACGCGGTCCGCTTGCCTACTCCCCGCTCCCCTCCGCCACGTCCACCTTCGAGCCGTCCGCGACCAGGCGGTAGGTCTTGCCCGCCTCCAGGGGGCCGAAGAACAGGCGCTTGCTGCGTTGGCAGACGAGGCGGAGGTCGCGGCGGGGGTCGAAGGCTTCTGACCAGGTCTTGCCGGGGCGGATGGCGAGCTCGGTGCGGGCGCGGGTGTCGAACAGGAAGGTGCAGAAGACCACCCGGTCGGTTGTGTTGGTCACCGCGAGCAGCTGCCGTTCGGGCGCCGCGGCCGCGGGCGAGGCCGCCGCGGCGAGG
>NZ_DASWTE010000394.1:0-3155 GCF_036402295.1 Phenylobacterium sp. | reverse complement strand
CTTTTGCTTTGCGCGCCCCTTTTTCTTGGTGAGGGGGGGCGCTAGACGTTGGGCCATGTCAAAGGTCCAAGAGCGCCTGGCCGCCGCCGGCATCCAGCTTCCCACGCCCAACGCCCCGGTCGCCAACTACGTCCCCTTCGTCCGCGTGGGCGAGTTGGTCCACATCTCCGGCCAGGTCTCGGTCGACGCCTCGGGCGGGATCCGCGGCGTGGTGGGCGAGGACGTGGACTTCGACACCGCCGTCCGCGCCGCGCGCATCTGCGGGATCAACTTGCTGGCCCAGATGCGGGCCGCCTGCGATGGCGACCTCGACCGGGTGGTCCGGGTGGTGAAGCTGGGCGGCTTCGTCCAGGCGGGACCTGGCTTCTTCGACATCCCCAAGGTGGTGAACGGCTGCTCGGACCTGATGGTCGAGGCCCTCGGCGACGCGGGCCGCCACGCCCGCTCGGCCGTCGGCGTCTATCGCCTCCCCATGAACTTCGCGGTGGAGGTCGACGCGGTGGTGCAGGTCCGGTGAGGGCCCTCGCGGAGACGGGGGGCTTTGGCGAGGCCTGGGACCTCCTCTTCCATCCGCCGATCGCGCATCGGGGGCTGTGGAGCCCTGACGGCCCGCCGGAGAACTCGCTGGGCGCCTTCCAGGCCGCCTGCGCCGCCGGCTACGGCATCGAACTGGACGTCCAGCTCTCGGCCGACGGCGAGGCCATGGTCTTCCACGACGACAAGCTGAAGCGGATGACCGGCGTCGACCGCCGCGTCCGCGACCTCACCGTCGCCGAGCTCGCCGAGCTGCGCCTGGCCGGGTCGGACGAGAAGGTCCCGACCCTGCTCGAGGCGCTGGCGGTGATCGGCCACCGGGCGATGGTGCACGTCGAGCTGAAGACGCCGTACGGCGAGGTCGGGCCGCTCGAGCAGCGGGTGCACGAGGTGATCGCCGACCACAACGGACCGCTCTGCGTGATCGGCTTCAACCCCTACAGCCACGCCTGGTTCGCCGACCGCTATCCGGGCGTGCTACGGGGTCTCGACAGCTATTCCTACGACAAGGCCCCCAACATGGCGGACGACCAGCGGCGGGCCTTCGCCCGGCTGGAGCACGTGGCGATTGCGCGGCCGCACTTCCTGGCCCTCGGGCTGGACATGCTGCCCTGCGACCGCGCGGCCAGGCACCGGGCCGACGGCATGCCGATTGTGGCCTGGACGGTGCGCAAGCCCGAGCAGTGGGACGCGATCAAGGACGGTTGCGACAACCTGATCTTCGAGGGATTTGCCCCAAGTCAGGAAGCTCAGGCGTGAAGCTGACGCCGGCGGTGAAGGTTTCCCGCCGCATCGCCGAGATCGGCCGTGAGGCGTGGGACACCTGTGCCGACAACCCGGCCTACGACGCCAACCCCTTCATCCGCTTCGACTTCCTGCACGCGCTGGAGGAGGCGGGCTGCGCCGTCGAGCGCACGGGGTGGGGGCCGCAGCATCTCAGCGTCGAGGATGAGAACGGCCGGGTCGCGGCGGTGATGCCGCTCTATCTGAAGAGCCACAGCCAGGGCGAATATATCTTCGACCACGCCTGGGCCGACGCCTACGAGCGGGCGGGCGGGCGTTACTACCCGAAGCTCCTCTCGGCCGCGCCGTTCACGCCGGCGACCGGCGCGCGGTTGCTGGTGCGGCCGGACGTTGACCCCGACGAGGCGCGCAGCTACCTGCTCGGCGGCGGGCTGTCCCTCTGCGAGCGCTACGGCGCCTCGGGGCTCAACCTCAACTTCCTGACGGAGGCCGAGTGGGAGTGGGCCGGTCAGCAAGGGCTGGGCCGGCGCGAGGGCCAGCAGTACCACTGGGAGAACCGCGGCTACGCCGACTTCGAGGCCTTCCTGGGGGCGCTGTCGTCGGGCCGCCGCAAGACCATCCGGCGCGAGCGGCGCGAGGCGCAGGGCGCCGTCGAGATCGTCCGCCTGACGGGATCCGAACTCACCGAAGACCACTGGGACGCCTTCTTCCGGTTCTACATGGACACGGGCTCGCGCAAATGGGGGCGGCCATACCTCACGCGCCCCTTCTTCTCGCTGCTGGGCGAGCGGATGGCCGACCGGGTGCTGCTGGTCATGGCGAAGCGGGAAGGGCGCTGGATCGCCGGCGCGCTCAACCTGATCGGCGGCGACTGCCTCTACGGCCGCCACTGGGGCTGCGTCGAGGACGTGCCGTTCCTCCACTTCGAGCTCTGCTACTACCAGGCCATCCAGTGGGCCATCGACCACGGCCTGTCGCGCGTGGAGGCGGGCGCCCAGGGGCAGCACAAGATCGCCCGCGGCTACCTGCCCAAGCCGGTCTACTCCGCCCACTGGATCGCCGACCCGGCGCTGCGGGGCCCGGTCGAGCGCTTCCTGGCGCAGGAGCGGACGGCGGTGGACCAGGAGATGGAGTGGCTGGAGGAGGCCTTCTCGCCGTTCAGGGCTGGGGAGTAATACCGCTCATCCCAGTGAATGCCGGGATCCAGATCGAATGGCAGAAGCGTTGGTCGGATAAGCTCAGGACCGCGCGATCGCCACCCATTCGTCCAGCGCCTTGCCCGTGTCGCGCACGAGGCTGGCCTGGACCGAGGCGAACCACTTCTTCTGGCGCTCGGTCAGTCCCGGCGCTTCGCCCCGGGGCCCTGTTCCTGCAACGCCCATCGTTCCGCCCCCGACGCCGATTTGCTACGCAGGCTCCCGACACCTCGGGAGCACGCCATGAGCTTGGACGGGACCTACGACGCGGGCAACATCTTCGCCAAGATCCTGCGCGGCGAGATGCCGGCGGCGCGCGTGTTCGAGGACGAGCACGTCTACGCCTTCATGGACGTCTTCCCGCAGTCCAGGGGCCACACGCTGGTGATCCCGAAGCACTCCACGGCGCGCAACCTGCTGGACGAGGAGCCCGAACGGCTGGCCACTCTGATCCAGGGCGTGCAGCGGGTGACGAAGGCGGTGAGGGCGGCGCTGAAGCCGGATGGCATCGTGGTCACCCAGTTCAACGGCGCGCCGGCGGGCCAGACGATCTACCACCTGCATTTCCACATCATCCCGCGCTGGGAGGGCGTGCCGGTGGGCCGCCACGCCTCGGGCGGCATGGCCGACGCGGAAGAATTGAAGGCGCTGGCGGCGCAGATCGCGGCGAAGATCAGCTGA
>NZ_DASWTE010000393.1:0-6472 GCF_036402295.1 Phenylobacterium sp. | reverse complement strand
GGGCACGCTCGCGCCCGATCCGCAGGCCGACCAGGAGCAGGTGGACGCCTTCGAACTGGGCCTGAAGAAGTCCATCGGCCGCCGCTTCCAGCTGAACGGCGCCGCCTTCTACAACGACTACAAGGACCTGCAGCTCAACCTCTCGCAGCTGAACCCCGCCGGCACCGCGTCGTCGAACAACTTCGTCAACGTCGAGGCCGAAGCCTACGGCCTCGAGCTGGAAGCCATCTGGAAGCCGATCGACAACCTCGATCTGTCGGCCAGCTACGGCTACCTGCACACCGAGATCACCAAGGGCTGCTGCTTCTACGACCCGGCGGACCCGGGCGCGCTGGACCCCAACGCCACCCCGTCGGGCGGCTTCGTGGTCTCGAACGGCACCCGCCTGGTGTTCCAGACGCTGGAAGGCTCGCGAATCTACCAGTCGCCGAAGCACAAGTTCGCCGGCAATGCGAACTACACCTTCGACTTCGATCCGGGCTCGCTGATCCTGTCGGCCACCTTCACCTGGACCGACGAGACCTACTACCAGCCGTTCAAGAGCGCGGCGAACAAGGTGAAGGGCTATGACGTCACCGACTTCCGCGCCCTGTGGAACGACGCCGGCGACCGCTTCACGATCATCGGCTACGTGAAGAACGCCTTCGACCAAAAGGGCTTCACGTCGAACGGTTCGACCACGCCGACCGCGATCTTCGACGTGCCCGGCTCTGGCTCGGCGCCGAACATCACCCAGACGCGTACGGCCATCACCCGCGGCCTGATCCAGCCCCGCACCTACGGCGTGGAGCTGCAGTACCGCTTCTAACTATTTGATTTTTAGGCGCTAATTCCTCCCCATGCGCCAACCTCGAGGCGGCGGGCTCCCAGGCTCGCCGCCTTTTTCTTTGGCCGCGTGGATTTGACGCTGCGGAAAAGTTGCGATCCGTCCCGGACTTAACCTCTGCTCAAGCGCTCGCGCACAGAATGGGTAGCTGAGGTTCCATCAGTTTCGGCGGCCCATGTCCCTGCCCGAGTTCCTTACCGAGCGCGTCGCGGCCGAAATCCGTCAGCAGATGGATGGCGTGCTGGCGCTCACCGAGCAGCTCGGCCGTCAGCGCCTGACGGCCGACGGCGAGGCGTGCGTGGCCAGCGTCGCGGACGCCGCGACCAGCGTGTCGCGCATCATCAGCGCCGGCGTGGACCTGAAGAGCATGGTGACGGGCGGCGTAACGCTCGAGCTCGAGCCGGTCGTCCTTCGCGAGGTGATGGACGAGGTCCAGGACCGCTGGCAGCCGCGCGCCGCGTCGGTCGGCGTCACACTGCTGGTTTCGTTCGACGGCGATCCGGGTGCCGCCGCCATGGCCGACCGCAAGCGCCTCTTGCAGGTCTTCGACGGCTTCATCGGCGAAGCCGTGGCCGCTCAGGGTCGCGGCGCGGTCGAGGCCGGGCTTACAGCCGTAGTCGTCGCCGAGGGCGTGCGGCTCGAAGGCCGCATCCGCGGGCCGCGCGATACGGGCTGGGACGGCCAGGACCTGGAGCAGCGCATCCGCAGCATCGAAGCCCGCCTGGGCCTCGAGGTGGCGCTGGGCGCCATGCTGGCCCGCAAGGTCCTGTCGGGCATGAACGGCCAGGTCCGCAAGGAGGCCAACGCCGGCGCCTCAGACACCGTCGCCTTCGAGATCCTGCTGTCCGCCATCCCGGACACCGTCGCTGAGCCGGCCGAGGACACCGGGCGCGCCGCCCATATCCTGGTGGTCGACGACAACGCCACCAACCGCATGGTCGCCCAGTCGCTGGTCGAGATGTTCGATTGCACCAGCGAGTCGGCCGAGGACGGTGAAGAGGCCGTGGAGGCCGCCCAGACGGGACGCTTCGACCTGATCCTGATGGACATCCGCATGCCGCGCATGGACGGCATCGCCGCCACCCGCGCCATCCGCGCCCTGCCCGGCCGCATAGGTGCGGTGCCGATCATCGCGCTTACCGCCAACGCCGACCCCGAGGACGCCGAGACCTACCTCGCCGCCGGCATGAACGGGGTGGTCGAGAAGCCGATGAAGCCCGAGCATCTGCTGCTGGCCCTGCAGCAGGCCCTGGATCCGGACGCCGCAGCCCGCGCGGCCTAAGCCGTTACAGCTGCAACTTTTTTCCCACGAAGGGGCCTATTGCGCCCCCCGCCGCAATCCCTTAGGTCGCGGGCTCCTGTTTCGGGGGAGATTTATGTCCGAGGCGAAGGCGGGCTCCCCGCCCTCTTTGGAGGCCGTGCGCCAGCGCATCGATGCGCTGGACAGCGAGCTCCTGCGCCTCGTGGACGAGCGGGCCGCCCTGGCCCGCGTGGTGGCCGCCGCCAAGCAGGCGGCCGGTGACGGCGACAAGTTCGCCCTGCGGCCCGGCCGCGAGGCCCAGATCCTGCGCCGCCTGATCGCCGCCGAGCGCGGCGCGGCCAACCCCAGCCTGATCGTGCGCATCTGGCGCGAGCTGATCGGCGACAGCCTATCGGTCCAGGGGCCGTTCCACATCACGGTCTGGGGCGGCAAGGACCCCGGCCGCGCGGTCGAGCTCGCCCGCCACCGCTTCGGCGCCGCGCCGCCGCTGCGCCAGGTCGCCAAGGCCGAGGACGCTGTGGCCCAGGCGCGCACGCCGGGCGGCGTCGCCGTCTGCGCGATCGCGCCGGACAGCGCCTGGTGGGGCCGGCTGCTGGCCGAACCCGACGCCAAGGTGTTCGCCGCGCTGCCCTGCCTGTCGGCCTGGGGCCCGATGTCGGCGCTGGCCGTGGCCGCCGTCGATGTGGAGCCGACGGGCGACGACCGCACCTTCTGGGTCACCGACGCGGCCGGGCCGGCCGCTGCTGTCGAGGAGGCCCTGGGCCGCGACGGCGTCGCCGCCGATCTGCTCGCCGAGGCCGGCGGGCTGAAGCTCTTCATGCTGGCCGGCTTCTATCAGCGCGAGGACGAACGGCTGGCCCGGGCGCCCGGGCGGCTCAGCGGCGTGATCGGGGCTGCGCCGGCGCCGCTGGACGTGTAAGACGGCGCTCCGGTCGCCACGGCCGAACCGCTCTTCAACCTCGTTTCAAGCGCCCGCATGTCCGACGACGCCCCCGCCTTTGACCGCGCCCGAGCCAGCCGGCCCGTCCCGAAGCCCGGGATTATGGACATCCACGCCTACGTGCCGGGCAAGGCCCAGGCCGAAGGGGTGGACAACCCGGTCAAGCTCTCGGCCAACGAGAACGTCCTGGGGTCCAGCGAGGCCGCCCGCGAGGCCTACCTCGCCCACGCCGGCGACATGCAGATGTATCCCGACAGCCGGACCACCATCCTGCGCAAGGCGATCGCCGAACGCTTCCGGCTCGAGCCCGAGCGGCTGATCTTCGGCTGCGGCTCGGACGAGGTGTTCGCGCTGCTGAACCAGGTCTTCCTCGAGCCCGGCGACAACATCGTGCAGGGCGAGTTCGGCTTCGCCGCCTTCGCGATCGGCGCCCGGGCCTGCCAGGCCGAGGTGAAGCTGGCCAAGGAGCCCGGCTACCGCATCGACGTCGACGAGGTGCTGAAGCAGGTCGACGACCGCACGCGGCTGGTGTTCATCGCCAATCCCGGCAACCCGACCGGCACCTGGATTCCGTTCTCCGAGGTGCTGCGCCTGCACGCGGCCCTGCCGCCCAGCGTGGTGCTGGTGCTGGACGGCGCCTATTCCGAGTTCGCCACCGACCCCAGCTTCCAGGACGGCCTCGACTTCGCGCGCGGCGCCGACAACGTGGTCGTCACGCACACCTTTTCCAAGCTGCATGGACTTGCCGCTCTGCGGGTGGGCTGGGGCTATGCGCCGGTGGAGATCGCCGCGGCGGTCGACCGCATCCGCCTGCCGTTCAACACCTCGATCGCCGGCCAGCATGCGGCCGTCGCGGCGCTGGCGGACGAGGACTTCCAGGCGCGCTCCATCGCCCACGTCGAGCAGTGGCGGTCGTGGCTGACGCAACAGATTGGCGGGATCGGCCTCGAGGTCGTGGGGCCGTCGGCCACCAACTTCGTGCTGGTCGGGTTCCCGAAGACGCCGGGCCGCTCGGCTGCCGACGCCGACGAGTTCCTGAGCCGGCGGGGCCTGCTGACCCGCCGGGTCGTGAACTACGGCTTGCCCGACCACCTGCGCGTCACCATCGGTCTCGAAGAGCACAATCGGGCCGTCGTCGACGCCCTGGCTGACTTCATGAAGGCCTGAGCCATGCGCACGCCGGTCTACGCGAAGATGGCCGTGGTCGGCTGCGGCCTGATCGGGTCGTCGATCGTCCGCGCCGTGCGCGAGGCGGGCGCCGCCGGCGAGATCGCGATCGCCGAGACTTCCGAAGCGGCGCGCGAGCGGATCGTGGAGTTGAAGCTCGCTGACGTGGTGACCGGCGACGCCGCCGAGGCCGTCCGCGACGCCGACCTCGTCCTGTTCGCCGTGCCCGTCATGTCGATGGAGGCCGCGGCCCACGCCGCCGCCCCCGGCCTGAAACCCGGCGCCACCGTGACCGACGTCGGCTCGGTGAAGGGCCAGGTCGCCGAGGCCTTGACGGCCGCTTGCCCCGACAGCGTCTTCGTGATCCCGGGGCACCCGATCGCCGGCACCGAGCAGTCGGGCCCCGACGCGGGCTTCGCCGAGCTGTTCCAGAACCGCTGGACGATCCTGACGCCGGATGCTCGGGACGATGTCCCCTACCGCGAGGCCGTGGCCCGGCTGGCCGACTTCTGGACCGCCATCGGCGCGCGGGTCGAGGAGATGGACGTCCGCCACCACGACCTGGTGCTCGCCATCACCAGCCACCTGCCCCACCTGATCGCCTACAACATTGTGGGCACCGCGGCCGACCTCGAGGGCGTCACCGAGTCCGAGGTGATGAAGTATTCCGCGGGCGGCTTCCGCGACTTCACCCGCATCGCCGCCTCGGACCCCACCATGTGGCGCGACGTCTTCCTGTCCAACAAGGATGCGGTGCTCGAGGTGCTGGGACGGTTCACCGAGGACCTGCAGGCGCTCAGCCGGGCCATCCGCTGGGGCGAGGGCGACAAGCTGTTCGAGCTCTTCTCCCGCACCCGTGAGATCCGCCGCGGCATCGTCGCCATGGGTCAGGAGAGCGCCGAGCCGAACTTCGGGCGCGACCGCGGGAAGCACTGATCCGCCATATTCGGGTAGTATCGGCGCGTCATCGTCGCAGAGAGACCCGAGCATGCGCCAAGTTGTTTTCGCGGCCGTCGCCGCAGCCGCTCTGGCCGCCGCGGGCGCGGCCCAGGCCCAGATGCCGGCGCCGGCCGAGCTCATCAAGCGCTGGGACAAGAACGGCGACGGGGCGGTCGACAAGGGCGAGTGGACCGCCGCCGGGCGGCCGGCCGAGCGGTTCGACGCGGTCGACGCCAACAAGGACGGCAAGATCACCCCCGCCGAGCTCGAGGCCGCGATGGCGGCGATGCGGGCCCGGGGCGGCTGATTTTCGAGGAGCGGTGCGCGGGCCAAGCCTGCACGCTCTCGATAGAACAAATTGGGAACATTGTCAAGTCTGCGACACCGGATGCTTGCCACGCGGACAATATTCACCCATAAGGGTGAATATGCTCGATGAGACGCTGACGGCGCTGGCCGATCCGACGCGCAGGGCGATCCTGGCGCGGTTGGCGGAGGGCGAGGCGCGGGTGACCGACGTCGCCAAGCCGTTCGCGATCTCGCTGAACTCGGTCAGCAAGCACATCCGGATGCTGGAGCGGGCCCGGCTGGTGCGGCGCAGGATCGAGGGGCGCGAGCACTTCCTGGCGCTGGACCCGGCGCCGCTGGACGAGGCGGCGGCCTGGATCGACGAGCAGCGGAAACTCTGGACCCGGCGGCTGGGGCGACTGGAGACGGCGCTGAACGATGGCTGACCTCACCGTGACCCACAGCTTCGGCCACCC
The DNA here is from genome assembly GCF_036402295.1 of Phenylobacterium sp. GTDB lineage: Bacteria > Pseudomonadota > Alphaproteobacteria > Caulobacterales > Caulobacteraceae > Phenylobacterium. The sequence goes on along the minus strand of NZ_DASWTE010000393.1, from coordinate 575 downwards.
GCCCGAGCGGGTGTTCGACGCCTGGCTGGACCCGGCGGTCGCCCGCCGGTTTTTGTTTGCGACGCCGAGCGGCGAGATGATCAAGGCCGAGATCGACGCCCGGGTCGGCGGCCGCTTCACCTTCGTGGACCGCCGGCCCGACATGGGCGACGTGGAGCACGTGGGCGAGTACCTGACCATCGACCGGCCGCGGCGGCTGGTCTTCACCTTCGGCGTGCCAAAGTTCGACCCCGGCCTCACGGAGGTCGAGGTGGAGATCACGCCCACGGGCTTGATGGGGAGGGACAGGCCGCGTCGGCGGCCAGGGTGAGGAGGTGTCGATCCTCACCGACCTCAGCACTCCGGCCCACACTCCCTCACCCTGCTCGCCTCCGGCGAGCTGTCCCTCCCCATCAAGGGAGGGAAAGGAACTCCGCGACCTGCTCGATGGCTTCGACCAGGGTCACGCGCTGGAGGACCACGCCCTCGGGCAGGCCGCTGAACAGGCGGGTGGGCGCGGCGGCGTCGAGCATGACGAAGCAGCCCTTGTCGTCGGCGCGGCGGATCAACCGCCCGAAGGCCTGGGCGATGCGGGC
>NZ_DASWTE010000392.1:0-20198 GCF_036402295.1 Phenylobacterium sp. | reverse complement strand
AGTACGCCAAGGAGCGCGTCGTGTTCGGCCGCCCGATCGGCGAGAACCAGGGCGTGCAGTTCCCGATCGCCCGCGCCTACGTGCAGATGACGAGCGCGAGCCTGATGGTCGACAAGGCCGCGGAGATGTTCGAGGCCGGCGAGCCCTGCGGCACGGAGGCCAACATGGCCAAGCTCGCCGCCTCCGAGGCCAGCTGGTTCGCCGCCGACATGTGCCTGCAAACCCACGGCGGCTTCGGCTTCGCCGAGGAGTACGACATCGAACGGAAGTTCCGCGAAACGCGCCTCTACCAGGTGGCGCCGATCTCCACGAACCTGATCCTCAGCCACGTGGCGACCCACGTGCTCGGACAACCGAAGAGCTTCTGATGGCCTACGAGACGATCAAGGTGACCCAGCCTGAGGCCGGGATCACCGTCATCACCTTCGCGCGGCCGCAGGTCGCCAACGCGCTCTCCACCCAGATGGGTCGCGAGCTGCTGGACGCCTGGAGCCAGATCCGCGCCGCCGAGGCGCTGCGCTGCGTGATCCTGAGCGGCGAGGGCAAGCACTTCCAGGCCGGGGCGGATCTCAAGGAACGCAACGGCATGACCGACGAGGCGTGGGCCGAGCAGCACCGGCTGTTCGAGGCGATGATCCGCGCCCAGCTCGCCTGCCCGGTCCCGGTGATCGCCGCGGTGCAGGGCGCGGCCATGGGCGGCGGCTGCGAGATGACCTTGGCCTGCGACTTCGCCTATGCCGCGGAGGGCGCACGGTTTGGGCTGCCGGAAGCGGGCCTCGGCATCCTGCCGGGCCTGGGCGGCACCCAGCTGCTGACCCGCGCCGTCGGTCCGCGCCGCGCCATCGAGCTCCTCACCACGGCCCAGCCGTTCTCGGCCGAGCAGGCGCTGGAGTGGGGTCTGGTCAGCGGCGTCGTCGCGCCGGAGGCGCTGATGGACACAGTGCTGGGCGTGGCGCGGGTGATCGCCAGCAAGGCGCCCCTCTCCGTTCGCGGCGCGAAGCGCGTGGTGCACGAGGGGCAGGATCTCGACCTGAAGCGGGCGATGGACCTGGAGCTGTCGATCTACAACAACCTCTTCACGACCCAGGACCGCCGCGAGGGCGTGGCCAGCTTCAATGAGAAGCGGACGCCGGCCTTCGAGGGGAAGTAGTCAGGCCGCAATCCGGCTCGGCGCGCCCATGTTTTCGTGGGCGGTTGGCAGGAGCAGCAGGTCGCTGACCTCGGCCAGCAGCTTCAGCACGTCCACAGCCGCGTCGCTGCCCGGATCCCACTCGGTGACGCCCTGCTGCTGGGCGAAGGCGTGCTGGTAGGCGGCGCGGCTGCGCAGCATCGCCTGAGCCGTCGGCGCGCCCGCGGCCTGCAGCGCCTCGCGCGCCCGCTGGACGAACGGCGACTCGATCCCGCTGCGGGCCGGCGGACACTGGTTCAGCACCACCAGACCGTTGCTGCGCATACGGCGCACCAGGGCCACGGACTCCTTCACGGCGGCGAGGTCCAGGCTGGTCGGTCGCGCGACAGCCAGGCAGAGGTCGGCGGCGTTGACGGCGAGGATCACGTCGCCCTCGGGCGCGGTCGGTGTGTCGACGATCAGCAGGTCGCAGCGGTTCTTGGCGCAGACCTCCTGCACGATGAACAGCTTGGCCGCCGTGGTCTCGAACAGCAGCGACGACGCCTCGGCGCGGCGGCCGAGCACTTCGGAGGCGGAATGGAGCGGGTCGACGTCGGCGACGACGACCTTCAGCCCGGCCTGCCGGGCCGCGAGCGCCAGGCTCACCGATACGGTGGTCTTGCCGGCGCCGCCTTTGCGGGAAAGCACTGCGATGGTCTTCATGGCCGTTCCCCCAGAACGTCATGCCTGCCGGACCGGCAGGCATGGGGGAGGGTGCGCCCATCGTCACCAACAGGTTGTAAGCGAACAGCGTTACTTTTCCGTTCCGCTTCACTGCGCCGCGCGGGGGCTGTGCTAGCCTCCGGAAAAACGGGAGGCAGCCATGATCCGCCGGGGGCGTCCGTACCTGGAGATCCGCACCGAGCCGGCCGGCGAGGCGACCGCGCAGCTGGAGCGCGAGGGCTACACGATCGTCCGCGGGCTGCTCACGCCAGACGAGGTGGCCGAGCTCACCGCCGACATCGCGCGTGTCTACGACCACGAGCCCGAGGACGCGCGGAACCTCCGCCTGCCGCCCGAAGACCGCGACATGTTCCGCTACGCGATGCTGAACCGCAGCGCCGCGGCGCAGAAGGCGGTGGCGCATCCGAAGCTGCTGGCGGTGATCGAGCCCCTGCTGGGCGAGGACTGCCACGTGATCGCCAACACGGCCTGGCGCAACCCGGCCGGGCAGCCCGGGAGCCATGGCGGGCAGAACTGGCACATCGACGCCGGGCCGCACGTGCCGTTGCCCGAGGGCGTGCGCTGGCCGACGGACATCCCGCATCCGGTCTTCGCGATCGGCGTCCACGTTTACCTGCAGGACTGCGCGCTGGAGGACGGGCCCACCGGCGTCATCCCGGGCAGCCACCTGTCGGGCCGCCCACCGCCGCAGGACCGCACCATGGACGGCGACCTCACCTATGAGGGCCAGGGCGTCGTGCCGTTCGTCGTCAGGGCCGGCGACGCGGGCTTCTTCGTCTCCGACATCTGGCACCGGCGCATGCCCACCAAGCTGGGCTCGGACCACGGCCGCTTCTTCCTGCAGGTCCACTACGGCCGCCGCGACATCGCCCAGCGGATCGTGACAACGCGGGAAGCCAACCACCTGACGCCCGAGGCGCTGGCCCGCGCCGAGGCGGGCACGGAGCGCGAGCGCCGCGTGGTGGGCCTGCACCCGGCGTTCTTCTACGACGGCTAGCGGCGGGCCGGGCGCAGCATCGGGTAGAGCGGCGGATAGTCGTCGGGCTGGACCAGGCCGATGACCTCGAAGCCGTGGCGCTCGTAGAGCGGGACGTTGCGCGGATTGCTGCTCTCCAGATAGGCCGGCAGGCCCTCGGCGTCGCAGCGGCGCAGGCCCTCCTTGAGCATCGCCGAGCCGAGGCCTTCGCCCTGCCGCGACGGGTCCACGCCCAGGGCGGCCAGGTACCAGTGCGGCTCTTCGGGATGATAGCCGCGGATCTGCTCGCCGACCTGCGCCAGCACCGCGCCCTTCTCCGGGGTGACGTCGACCAGGGCGCCCAGCATGGTCTCCAGGTCGGGCTCGACGCCGGCCGGGAGCCACAGCGACACCGCCGCCCCGTCCTCGGAGACGAACGCCGTGCCGTGGTCGATCCCGCGCCCGCCCATGGCCATCACGAACACCGGCCAGCCGGCCATGAACTCGCGCGGCTTCGGGAAGATGTAGCGCACGCACGGATCGGTGCTGAACGACAGCAGCAGCGTATCGACCATCGCCTGGCGGTCGCCGGCCTGGGCGGTGCGGATGGCGGCGGGAGTCATGGCGTTCATCTGCGTTTCCGATCGTCTGGGCGTATGCTAGCGCCGCCGTGAGTCTCCGCCTACCGTCACGCCCATGAAGATGCCCGCGCCCGACGCCGCGCTCCTTGCCCGCAAGGCCGAGATCGTGCGGGCGTTGCGCCGGATCGTGCCGGGCGAGGGCGTGGTGTCGGAACCCGCGGGCCTCGTGCCGTTCGAGAGCGACGGGCTGTCCGCCTACCGTCAGACGCCGATCGCGGTGGTGTTGCCGGAGACCACGGCGCAGGTCTCCGAGATCCTGCGCTGGTGCCAGGCCAACGGAGTGAAGGTGGTGCCGCGCGGGGCCGGCACGTCACTGTCCGGCGGGGCGCTGCCGCTGGCCGACGGGGTGGTCGTGGGTCTGTCGAAGTTCAACCGCGTGCTGGAGGTGGACTACGCCAACCGCTGCGCCGTCGTGCAGCCCGGAGTCACCAACCTCGCGATTACCGACGCGGTGGAGGCGGAAGGTTTCTACTACGCCCCCGATCCGTCCAGCCAGATCGCCTGCACCATCGGCGGCAACGTGGCCGAGAACTCGGGCGGGGTGCATTGCCTGAAGTACGGCCTTACCACCAACAACCTGCTGGGCTGCGAGCTCGTGCTGATGAACGGCGAGGTGGTGCGGCTGGGTGGCAAGGCGATGGATGCCGACGGTTACGACCTCCTCGGCCTGGTCACCGGGTCGGAAGGCCTGCTGGGCGTGGTCACCGAGGTGACGGTCCGCATCCTGCCAAAGCCGCAGACGGCCCGGGCGTTGCTGCTGGGGTTCCCGTCGGTCGAGGCGGCCGGCGCCTGCGTGGGCGACATCATCGCCGCGGGGGTGATCCCGGCGGGCCTGGAGATGATGGACAACCCGGCGATCCGCGCGGCCGAGGCCTTCGTGGGCGTTGGCTACCCGGTCGACGCCGCGGCGCTGCTGATCTGCGAGCTGGACGGGCCCGAGGCCGAATGCGCCGAGCTCACCGGCCACGTCCGGGCGCTGGCGGCCCAGCGGGGCGCCGACTTCGTGAAGGTTTCGAACTCCGAGGCCGAGCGGCTGGCGTTCTGGGCGGGGCGCAAGGCGGCCTTCCCGGCGGTGGGGCGGATCGCCCCCGACTACTACTGCATGGACGGCACCATCCCGCGCGGGAAGCTGCCGCAGGTGCTGACCCGCATATACGAGCTGGCTGCAGAGTACGGCCTGGGCGTGGCCAACGTCTTCCACGCCGGCGACGGCAACCTGCACCCGCTGATCCTCTACGACGCCGACAAGCCGGGCGAGCTCGAGAAAGCCGAGGCGTTCGGCGCCGACATCCTGAAGCTCTGCGTCGCCGTGGGCGGCGTGTTGACCGGCGAGCACGGCGTGGGCGTGGAGAAGCGCGACCTGATGGGCGAGATGTTCGACGAGACCGATCTCGCCTGCCAGCAGCGGGTGAAGTGCGCCTTCGATCCCGGCCTGCTGCTCAATCCCGGCAAGGTGTTCCCGACCCTGCACCGCTGCGCCGAGCTGGGCCGCGTGCACGTCCACAAGGGGAAGCTCGCGTTCCCGGAGCTGCCGCGTTTCTGATGCTCGACCAGACCGTCCGTCCCCTGAAGCCCGCCACGCCCGAGGAGGTGCACGCCGCCATCGCGGAGGCCGGGGCGGCCGCGCGTCACGTCGAGGTCGTCGGGGCCGGCACCAAGCGGGCGATCGGGAGCATGGACCCGGTCGACGTGGTCCTCTCGACCCAGCGCCTGGACCGCATCGTCGACTATTCGCCCGACGAGCTGGTGCTGACCGCCCAGCCGGGCGTGCGGATCGCCGATCTGGAGAAGGTCTGCGCCAGTCGCGGTCAGATGCTGGCGTTCGAGCCGCCGCGCTGGACGCGGCTTCTGGGCTCGCGCGGCGAGCCCACCCTGGGCGGCGTGGTGGCGGCGAACCTGTCGGGTCCCCGGCGCATCCGGGCCGGCGCGGCGCGCGACCACCTGCTGGGCTTCGCCGGCGTCTCGGGCCGTGGCGAGGTGTTCAAGGCCGGCGGCAAGGTGGTGAAGAACGTCACCGGCTACGACCTGATGAAGCTGATGGCCGGGTCTTGGGGGACGCTGGCGGTCTTCACCGAACTGACCATCAAGGTGCTGCCGGCGCCCCGCACCGAGCTGACGCTGCTGCTGTTCGGTCTGGCCGACGTGCGCGCCAGCGAGGCGATGCAGATGGCGCTGAACGGGCCCTACGACGTCTCGGGCGCCGCCCACCTGCCGACCTTCGCCGCTCGCTCGCGGCCGCTGAAGGCCGAGATGCCCGTGACGGCGCTGCGCCTGGAGGGCTTCGAGGCCTCGGTCGAGGCGCGCGCCCAGGCTTTGGTCGCGGCGCTGCAAGTCTTCGGCCGCATCGACGAGCTGGAAGGCGAGCACTCCCGGGAGTTCTGGGCGCAGATCCGCGAGGCCGAGGCGTTCGCGGGCGATCCGCGGCCGCTATGGCGCCTGTCGCTGCCGCCGGCCCAGGGCTGGAAGGGGCCGCACGCACTGCCGGGTGATGCACTTTACGACTGGGGCGGCGGCCTCGCCTGGCTGCTCACAGACGAGCCGGCGGCCAAGGTGCGCAGCGTCGCCCGCGGCCTGGGCGGCCACGCGCTGTGCCTGCGCGGCGCCGAGGCGTTCGGTCCACGCGAGGGGCCGTTGGGCGAACTGCAGGGCCGCGTGAAGGCGGCGTTCGACCCGCTGGGCGTGCTGAATCCCGGACGCATGGAGGGCGGCGCATGAGGACCGCCTTCACGCCCGAGCAGCTCGCCGATCCCGAGACCGCCGCCAGCGCCGGCGCGATCCGCAAGTGCGTGCACTGCGGCTTCTGCACGGCCACCTGCCCGACCTACGTCCTGCTGGGCGACGAACGCGACAGCCCCCGGGGCCGCATCGAGCTGATCCGCGAGATGCTGGAGAAGGGCGGGCCGCCCCCGCCCGAGACCGTCACCCACATCGACCGCTGTCTGTCGTGCCTGGCCTGCACGACCACCTGCCCGTCGGGCGTCGACTACGGCCAACTCATCGACCACGCCCGCGCCCACATCGAGGCGCACCACGTGCGGCCCTGGCCCGAGCGGATCCTGCGGGCGTTGATCCCGGCGGTGCTGACGCGGCCCCGGCGTCTCGCGTTCGCCCTGTCGCTGGGCCGGCTCGCACGCCCGCTGGAGCCGACGCTGCAGCGGCTGCGACTGACCCCCTTGGCGGCGCTGCTGCGGCTGGTTCCGAAGCGGTCGACGGCGGCGGCGGCCGTGTCCACTACGGCTCAGGGCCAGCGCCGTGGCCGGGTGATCCTGCTGCAAGGCTGCGTCGAACCCGCCATGGCGCCCCAGGTGCGGGCCGCGGCCGTGCGGTTGCTGACGCGGGCCGGCTTCGAGGTCGTGCTGGCCGAGGGCGAGGGCTGTTGCGGGGCGCTGTCGCACCACCTGGGCCGGGCCGACGAGGCCCGGAGCATGGCGCGCGCCAACGTCGCCGCCTGGGCGCGGGCGGGGAAGGTCGACGCCATCGTCACAACCGCCGCCGGCTGCGGAACCATGCTCAAGGGCTATGCCCACCTGGTCGGACAGGCGGTTCCCGCGAAGGACATCCTGGAGTTCATCGGCGAGGTGGGGCTGCCCCCGGTGGCCAAGGCGCACGGGACCGTGGTCGCCTACCACGCCGCCTGCTCGCTGCAGCACGGCCAGCAGGTGAAGGCCGCGCCGCCCCGCCTCCTGGCCGAGGCGGGGTTCGACGTGCGCCTGCCGGCGGAGGGCCACCTCTGCTGCGGCTCGGCGGGCGTCTACAATATCCTGCAACCCGGGCTCGCGACCCGCCTGCGCGACCGAAAGGCCGCCAACCTCGCGGCCACGAAGGCGGCCGTGATCGCCGCCGGCAACGTCGGCTGCATGGCCCAGCTCGCGCCGGTCCTGGACGCGCCGGTGGTGCACCCCGTGGAGCTGCTCGACTGGGCCACGGGCGGACCGAAGCCCGCGGCGCTGGAGGCCCCCGAACCCGACCGCCTCCGTATTTCTCCGTAGGGAACCATGCGAGATTTCCAACCTGGCCGCGAACAGCCAAGCTCCTGCTACCTGTTGGGAGCGTCGCGATGGCCCTGGAACTGCAGCCCGAAGTCTTCCTGACCGCCTACGGCGCCTATGCCGCGGTCGTCATGGTGGTGCTGCTGTGGAACGGCTGGGACGCCCGCCGCGCGTCAGGCCGCTTCGACGAAGCCCGGCCAGGTCGACATGTACTTCACGAAAGCCGGGCCAAGGCCCTCATTGGCCAGATATTCGGCGGTCACCGGTAGGGCGATCGGGGTGAACGCCGCGTCGCGGGCACGCTGCACGAAGTCATGATGCAGGATGGCCGCCCGGCCGATCAGCACGTAGTCGGCGCCGTTCTTCAGCATCTGCGCGGCAATGGCCGGCGAGGTCACCTTGCCGGCGACGCCCAGGCGCACCTGGCCGCGGGGCAGCTCGGTGAAGTAGCTCATCAGGCTCCGGCCCTTGAACGCCTCCTCGACGGGCTCCTTGAAGACGTCCCACAGCGACATGTCGAGGTAGTCGATCTTGCCGGCCGCCAGGATCGCGCCGGCGGTCTCGACGATGTCGGCCAGCTTCAGGCCGAACCGCTCGGGCGACAGGCGCAGGCCCACCTGGAAGTCGGCGCGGGTGCGGGCGCGGACGCCGTCGATGATCTCGTTCACGATCCGCGCGCGATTCGCGACCGAACCGCCGTAACGGTCCTCGCGCTTGTTGATCTCGGGCGAGAGGAACTGGGCTAGGACGTAGCCGTGGGCGCCGTGGATCTCCACGCCGTCGAAGCCCGCGTGCTCGGCGCGGACGGCGGCGGCCACGAAGTCCTCCACCAGCTGCTCCACCTCGCTCAGCGAGAGGCCGCGGGCGCCGGTCTCGGGATCATCCGAGGCGCTGACCGGTGTGCCGACCAGGTCCTTCGGCGATCGGTTGCCGGCGTGGTGCAACTGCACGGCGGAGACGCTGTGGTGGCGCTTGATCTCGGCGGCGAGGCGCGTGAGGCCGGCCACGTGCTGGTCGCCGAAGATCCCGAGCTGGCCGGGGAACCCCTGGCCGACGGCCTGGACGTGGGCGGCGCAGGTCATGGTGAGCCCGAACCCGCCCTTGGCCCTGAGCGTCAGCCACTTGAACTCGTCGTCCGACAGCGTGCCGTCCGGATGGCTCTGCAGGTTGGTGAGCGGAGCCAGCATGAATCGGTTCTTGAGCGCGGGCCCATGCGCCAGCGTCAGCGGGGAGAAGAGGTCGGCCAAGGCGAGCTCCTGGAAGCGATGTCGACGGGACCGATACCGGCCTTCCGCGGCGGACGGCAAACGAGCCTTTCTGCAAGCGGGCTCAGAGCTTAGGCTTCCCATGGGGGCAGGAGGTCGAGATGACAAGGCTGTCGACCCTGGCGCTTTCGGCGACCCTCGCCCTGACCGCCGGCGCCGCGTCCGCCCACCACGGCTGGACCAGCTACAGCAACCAGGAGGGCCAGGTGGCGGGCGTGGTGGAGAGCGCCGAGCTCGGCGCGCCGCACGGCCTCATCAAGGTGCGCGCCGCCGATGGCGTGTGGGACGTGATGCTGGCCCCGCCGGCGGCGATCCAACGCTCCGGCCTGACGCTGGATGCCATCCCCAGGGGCACGTCCGTGACCGCCAAGGGCCACAAACGCATCGGCGGGACCAAGGAAATCAAGACCGAGCGCCTCGTCGTCGGCGACCGCACCTTCGACCTCTATCCGGCCCGGAACTAGCCCGCCTCGCTCGCCAGGAAGATCGGGCCGCCGACCACGTCGAAGCGGCCGGCTTCGCGCGGGCGGATGGCGGTGATCTGCATGACCGGCGGCGAGCCCTCCACCTTGCCCATCCGGCTGCCCTGCGGGATCGCCAGCCGCGGGCGGTGCTCGCTGGGCAGGCTGGTGAGGGCGCGGCGGATCAGCGGGCCCTGGGCTATGAAAGGCAGCGGCTCGGCCAACGTCGCCAGCGGCCGCGCATAGAGGCCCACCAGCCAGTAGCGGTCGCCCCGGTTCACGACGGCATAGGCGGCGTGGGTGTGGCTGGGGCGGAGCAGGTTCTTCCAATGGCCGGCGCTGCCGCGAAGGCGCTGCAGCAGCTGGGTCGCGCGCACCGGCGCGCCCCGATGGTAGGCGATGTTCTCCGACGGCGAGCCGATGGTCGTGCGGCCCACCAGCCACAGGCGGTGGCTGGGGTCGAATCCCTCGGGCGAGAGATGCTCCACATAGCCCCGCTGGGCGAGGTCGCCGGCGTGGGCGGCCGCAGCGGCGGCGAGCTCGTCCTGCCACGTCAGCGGCGGAACCCCGGCCTTCGCGCGCTCGCGGTTGGTCAGGTCGAGGGCGGCGCGGCCGGCGTCCAGGTCGATGCGCCCGCCGCCCGCGTCGGCCAGCCGGGCGCGCAGGCGGGCCTCGTAGCCGGTCCAGGCCTTGACGTTGCTGGCCTCGGGCGCGGCGTCGGTCGCCTCGTCGGCCCAGGCGGGAACAGCCAGTGCGGCGAGGCCCGCGGCCAGCAGGACGCGGCGGTCGGGCGTCACGGCGCCTTCATGGCGGCGATCCAGTCGCGGACCAGGGCCAGCCCCTCCTCGTGGGTCAGCGTGCGGCCGAGCTCGGGCATCATCACGCCGGGCTCGTTGGAGGCCATGCGATAGGCCAGGATCGAGGCGTCCGGATGGCCGGGCTCGATGCCGACCTTCAGGCCGCCCGACCCGCGGCCCGCCGCGACGGGTCCCTTGCCGACGCCCAGCTGCGGCGGGCGCGTCTCCTCCAGGCCCAGGAACAGGCCCGAGTTGGAGGCGATGGCCCGCGGGCCGTGGCAGTGGGCGCAGTTGGCGTCGAGGTAGGCCCGCGCCCGGGCCTCGAGCGGCTCCTTCGGATCGTCCCAGCGCGCGGCCCGCGGCGCGGCGGCCGGCCTCGGCGCCCCGGCCAGCACGCCCGTGCGTGTCCAGTGGGCGAGCTGGTTCTCCGTCCCCCCGGCATAGGCGAAGTCGCCGTTCAGGTTGCGCGCCTTAGGGCCGATCGGCAGCAGCGTCTTGTCGAGCTGGTGGCACTCCTTGCACTGGTTCTGGTTGGGGACGGCGTAGTCCACGCGCCGCGCCTGCCCCTTCGCGTCGACGAAGCCCGCGTCCAGCCGCGCCCCGGCCCGCTTCAGCACCGCGTCGGTCTGCCCGGCGTTCCAGACGTAGGCCAGCGCCACCCACCCCGCGCGCTTGCGGATCAGCAGGCGAGTCTCGAGGTAGCGGATGTCGTCGACCGGCCGGCGCAGATCGCCCGGATAGGCGAAGGTCTTCACCAGGGTCGCGCCCACCGGGAACTCGAACACGCCGTCGGCCCGGTAACGGGCCTTGGTCCCCGGCGGCAGGTAGAGGAAGCGGAACTTCTCGGCGTAGTCGCTGAACAGCGGAGTGTTCAGGGCGTAGGGCGTCAGCCCCGCGTTCGGCGTGCGGCCGCCCGTGTCCTTGAACAGGCGGTAGTCCGCGAGCTTCGGCGCGGGCGCCTCGGCCAGCAGGGTCTCCAGCGCGACGCCCTCCGGCTTTGGGGCCGCTCCAACGCAGAGAAGGGCGGCCAGAACTGCGGCCAGACGCTTCAAACGACTACGCTCCCAGGTCGGCCTGCGCCTTGGGCAGCACCACGGCCTTGGGCTCGGCCAGCTGCGGCGTGGTCTCGGGGATCACCGCCGTGGCCGTCACCGATGGATTGGCCTTCTCGATCTGCCCGGGGCCCGGCAGGCGCAGGTTCAGCACCGGCCCATCCAGCAGACGCACGCGCACCGGCTCGGTCGTGCCCGGGAAGCTGGTCACGCCGTCCCAGACGATCGGCGGGATGTCCGACTTCAGCATCATCTTCACCAGGCCGCCGCCGTTGAACTTGGGGTCCCAGCCGTTCCTGCCGATTTTGTTGTTCCGCACGACCACGTCGCGCGGCAGCGGGTTGTAGGTCTTGTCGTCGAACGTCTGGGTGTAGCTGACGAGCACGACCGCCGTGGACTGGTTGCCGTCGATCTCGTTCTCGAAGACGTGGACGTTGCGGTTGGCCATGATCATCACCCCGGTGCCCTGGGGCACGTTGGCGACGATGTTGCCCTTGGGCGCGAAGTTCGGCGTGTCGTTCTGCACGACCCTGTTGCGGAACAGGCGCGTGGAGTGGCCGCCCATCTGCGGCAGGTTCGGCAGATCGAACACCAGGATGCCGCCGGTGTTGCGGGTGGCGACGTTGTCGAAGACGTCGGCGTTCATCGAGTTCTCGATCTCGATCCCGGCCACGTTGAACTCGGCCGTGCTGCGCTTGACCACGATGTTCTTCGATTGGCCGACGTAGATGCCGGCGTCTGACGCGCCGCGCACCAGCACTTTGTCGATCAGGACGTTGGTCGAAGCGACGGGATAGACCCCATAGGCCCCATTGGTCTCCTTGGGCCCGCCGGTCCATTCGACGCGGACGTTGATGAAACTGATCTGGTCCGCGCCCTTCGACTTCACCCCGTCGCCCTTGGTGTCCTCGACGGCGAAGTCGCGGACGGTGACCTTGTCGGAGGTGATCAGCAGGCCCTCGCCCGCGCCCTTCTGGCCCTTGAACGACAGCACCGTGGCGTCGGGCCCGGCGCCCTTCACCGTCACGTTGTCCACGTCCAGCGACAGGCCGTCGGTAAGGTCGTAGCGGCCGGCGTCCAGCTCGACCGTGTCGCCCGGCTTGGCGTCCAGGAGGGCGGTCTGCAGGCGCTCCTGCGCGTCGGGGCCGGGTCCCACGGCGAGCGTCTTGGCGTGGGCGGCGCCGGCCAGCGCCGTGGCGGCGAGCAGGGCTGCGGAGAACCGGATCATGACATGCCTCCCCGGCATCGTGACGTGCCGTTCAACTTCGAGGGTAGACGCTGTTCAGGCAGGCTCCGCAACCCCTATGGTCGCGGAATGACTGTGGATATCCGCCGGATCGGACCGAACGACGCCGCGGTGCTCGACCGTGTGGCCGAGGACGTGTTCGACGACGACATCGATCCGAAGAAGCTCGCCGCCTACCTGGCCGAGCCGGGCCACCTGATGGTGCTGGCCGTGGCCGCCGGCGAGGTGGTGGGCCAGGCGCGCGGCATGGTCCAGCGCCACCCCGACAAGCCCACCGAGCTCTACATCGACAATCTGGGCGTCGCGCCGGAGCGCCGGCGCGAGCGGATCGCCACGCGACTGCTCGACGAGCTGGTCGTCTGGGGCAAGGCGAAGGGGTGCGAAGCCGCCTGGGTCGGCACCGAGGTCGACAACGAGGCGGCCCGTGCGCTGTACGAGGCCCGCGGCTCCGAGGCCGAGACGTTCGTCCTCTACTTCTACGAATTCGCCGCCGCGTAAGCGTCGATGTCGGCGAGGTGGCGCGCCACCTGCTCGCGCGGCAGGAACGAGCCCGTGAAGCTGTTCTTCGCCAAGGTGACCAACTCGTCGCGCGTCAGGTCCAGGGCGGCCGCCGTCTGGGTCCAGTTGGCGCCCAGGTAGCCGCCGAAATAGGCGGGGTCGTCCGAGTTCAGCGTCGCCTTCAGCCCCAGGTGCAGCATCTTCTTCAGCGGATGCGCCCTGAGGTCGTCGACCACGCAGAGCTTCAGGTTCGAGAGCGGGCAGACGGTGAGCGTCATCCCCTCGGCGGCCAGGCGCTTCACCAGCGCCGGGTCCTCCAGCGCCCGGTTGCCGTGGTCGATGCGGTCGACGCCGAGCACGTCCAGCGCTTCCCAGACGTACTCGGGCGGTCCCTCCTCGCCGGCGTGCGCCACCAGCTTCAGCCCGCGCTCGCGCGACGCCCGGAACACACGGGCGAACTTCGACGGCGGATGGCCCACCTCCGACGAATCCAGCCCCACGCCCAGGATCCGGTCCAGGTACGGCTCGGCGTCCTTCAGGGTCGCGAAGGCGGCCTCCTCGTCCAGATGGCGCAGGTAGCAGAGGATCAGGCTGGAGGTGACGCCGAGGCTGGCCTCGGCCTCCTGCATCCCGGCCAGCAGGCCCTCGATCACCACCTTGAAGGGGATGCCCCGGTCGGTGTGCGTCTGCGGATCGAAGAACAATTCCACGTGTCGGCAGCCGTCGGCGGCCACGCGGCGGAAGTAGGCCAGCGCCAGGTCCTTGAAATCCGCCTCGGTGATCAGCACGCCCGCGCCTTGGTAGTAGATGTCCAGGAAGTCCTGCAGGTTCGAGAAGGCGTAGGCGGCGCGCACCTCCTCCACGCTCTTGAAGGGCAGGGCGATCCCGTTGCGGCGGCCCAGCTCGAACATCAGCTCGGGCTCGAGGCTGCCCTCGATGTGCAGATGCAGTTCGGCCTTCGGCAGGCCGCGGATGAAATCGACGCTCGTCATGCCGCCCACCTCAGCGCGAATGCTGCGAGGGTCAAGACATCCCGCGCGCCGCAGGCGCACGTCATTGGGCCGCAGAAGACGCGGAGGCCGCACCAGTTGATCTTCCGCGTCTTTCTGCGTTTTCCAGGGTTGAAGCTTGTCGGCGCTGACGCGGGCTTGCGGCGGCCGGCGGGTCGTCTAGGCTCGCGGCGCAACTGGGGAGTGTGCGTGCAGGGGGAAAGCGTTGCGGCGGCGGACGGCCAGGCGGCGGATGCGAACCTCGCCGCGGCCCATGAGGCGCTGCTGAAGACGCCCGGCGTCCAGTTCGACTTCAAAGGCGCGCCGAAGGAAACCCCGCCCGACCTCGAGTGGCTGCGGCCCGTCCTCGAGTTCATCGCCGACATCGCCCCGGTGCTGCAGTACGTATTCTGGGGCGGCCTGATCGTGGGCGCAGCCCTGATCCTCTACTTCATCGCCCGCGAGTTCCTCCCCGAGACCTGGTTGCGCGGCAAGAAGACCGTCGTGCCGGTGACCGACTGGCGGCCCGAGCCCGGCAAGGCGCGCGCCCTCCTGGAAGACGCCGACGGCCTGGCCGCGGCCGGCCGGTTCGAGGAGGCGATCCACCTGCTGCTGTTCCGCTCGATCGACGACCTGGTCGCGCGGCGTCCCGGAGCGGTGCGCCCGGCGTTCACCAGCCGCGACATCGCCGGGCTCGAGGTGCTGCCCGCCGAGGCGCGCTCGGCCTTCGCGCGCTTGGCCCAGGCCGTGGAGCGCACCTTCTTCGGCGGCCGCCCCGCCGACGCCGACGCGTTCGGCCAGGCCCGCGCCGACTACCAGACCTTCGCCTTCGCCGAGGGCTGGCGATGACCGCCGCGGCCGACCAGCCGGCGTCCGGGCCGGCGTTCTCGCCCAAGGTGATCTTGGCCCTGGTGCTGGTGGGGATCGTGGCCTTCGCCGGCTTGGCGGTGCTCGCCGCCTACGCCCCCGACCTGCGCAGCGGACAGGACGGCCGCGCGCATGCGCTGTCGAAGTCGGCCATAGGCTTCGCCGCCGCGCCGATCCTGATGAAGCGCCTGGGCCAGGCGCCGGTGGTCAGCCGCAGCCGGACCCTGAACCTGGAGGACGCGGCCGTCGTCCTGACGCCCGAAGGCAACGAGAAAGCCGACGCGCTGAAACCCTTCGCCGAGGCGGGGACGGTTCTGATCGTGATGCCGAAGTGGATCGCCGCGCCCGACCCGATGCGGCGCGGCTTCGTCCGCAAGGTAGGGCTCGTCGAGGGCGACCACGACACGCTGCTTGCGGCCTATTCCAAGGTCACGCGGATCGGCGCCGCGCCCAAGGCGGGCAAGCCGGTGCTGCGCGGCGCGGGTGGGCCGTTCGCGCCGGGGACGTACCTGCCACTGGGGACGATCGACCGGATGCAGACCGTCTCGGGCGAGGGCTGGGCGCCGGCGCTGGTGGACTCCGCGGGCTCCATGGTGCTCGCCCAGTCGCGCAAGCATCCCAACGTATGGCTGCTGGCCGACCCCGACCTGCTGAACAACCAGGGCCTGGCGAGCCTCGCCAATGCGCGGGCCGGCGTCGCGATCCTGGACGCGGCCAGCGCCGGCGGCGCGCGGGCGCTGATGTTCGACGTGACCCTGAACGGCTACGAACGCGGTCGCGGCATCGGACGCACCATGCTGGAGCCGCCGTGGCTGGCGGCCACCCTGATCGGCCTGGCGGCGGCGATCCTGATGGGCCTGCATGCCCTGGCCCGCTTCGGCCAGCCACGGCGGCGCGAGCGGGCTTTCGCGCTCGGCGCCCAGGCGCTGGTGGACAATTCGGCCGGCCTCGTGCGGATGGCGCGGCGCGAGCACGAACTGGCGCCGGCCTACGCGGCGCTGACCCGGGCGCTGGTCATCCGCGCCGCGGGCGGCCACACCGCCGAGGAACACTGGCTGGAGCACCTGGCGGAGCGCCGCGGCGCCACCCCGCCGGGCGAACTGGCCGCAGAGGCCGAACAGGCCAAGACCCGCGACGACCTCTTGGCCGTCGCGCGCAAGCTGTACGACTGGCGAGGGGAGATGACGCGTGAACGTCGCTGAGGTGAAGGCGCTGGCCGACAAGGTCCGGGCCGAGATCGGCAAGGCCATCGTGGGCCAGCAGGACACCATAGACCTGCTGCTGACCGCGCTCTTCGCCCGCGGCCACGTGCTGCTGGAGGGCCCGCCGGGGGTGGCCAAGACCTACCTGGCCCAGACGTTCGCCCGCACCCTGGGCCTCGACTTCGGGCGCATCCAGTTCACGCCCGACCTGATGCCGGCCGACATCATCGGGTCCAACGTCTTCAACTTCCAGACCTCGACCTTCTCGCTGACCGAGGGGCCGCTGTTCTGCGAGCTGTTGCTGGCCGACGAGATCAACCGCACCCCGCCCAAGACCCAGGCGGCGCTGCTCGAGGGCATGCAGGAGCGGCGCGTCACGATCGACGGCAAGGCGCGCGAGCTCTCGGAGCGCTTCATGGTGGTCGCCACCCAGAACCCGCTTGAGCAGCAGGGCACCTATCCGCTGCCCGAGGCCCAGCTGGACCGCTTCCTGTTCAAGCAGACCCTGGGCTATCCCGACCGTGAGGAGGAGCGGCGGATCGTCGCCGAATACGGCATGCAGAGCGGCCACTCCGACCCCGCCCAGCGCGGCGTGGCCCGCGCGGCGACGGCGAAGCAGCTGGCCGACGCGCACAAGGCGGTGGCCGGGATCCGGTTGACCGACGAGATCGTGGGCTATGTCCTCGACCTGGTGCGCTCCACCCGTGAGACCCCCGACCTGGCCAGCGGCGCCAGCCCCCGCGCGGCCGCCCAGCTCGCGCTTGCGGCCCGTTCGCGGGCGGCGCTGGACGGGCGCGACTACGTGATCCCCGACGACGTGAAAGCGCTCGCGCTGCCGGCGCTGCGTCACCGGGTGATCCTTTCGCCCGCCGCCGAGATCGACGGCCGCCGGCCCGACCAGATCATTCAGGGCCTCGTCGACCTGGCGGCCGCGCCCAGATGATGCGCAGAGCGCATCATCCCCTTTTCTGGCGCGCCTCCCGGGCGGCGAACCGGCCTCCACTTCGCCTGGAGGCGCGCTGATGATCCTCTATCCCACCCGCCGCGCGATCGCGCTGATGGCCGTTGGCGCCGCGCCGGCGCTCGCCGTCGCGCTGCTCGCGCCCCACCTCTGGACGGCGGCGGCGGCCTGGATCGTGCTGGCCATGGGCCTGATGCTGGCCGACGCGCTGATGGCCGCCCCGCCGCGGCGGCTGGAGCTGGCGCTGGCGGCTCCGCGGGTCATTGGGATCGGGCGGCCGGAGACCGCGCGGCTGACCGCGGCGTTCGGCCGGGGCGGGCCGCGGGAGGTGGAACTGGCCGTGGGGGTCAACGACCGCCTCGCCGCCGTGCCCGACCGCCAGGTCGTGCGCACCTTCGAAGGCCGCGCGGAGGCCGACGTGCGGCTGGACCCGGTGCGCCGCGGCGAAGGCCGGATCGAGGGCGTCTGGGCGCGCTGGACGGGGCCGCTGGGCCTGGTCTGGCTGCAGCGCCAGCAGCCCGCCGGCCCGCCGGTCAGCATCACGCCCGACGTCGCCGCGGTGAAGGAGCAGGCGCTGCGCCTGTTCGCCCGCGACGCGCCCCTCGGCGCCAAGCCGCTGCTGGACCGCGGGGAGGGCTCGGACTTCCACGCGCTCAAGGAATTCCAGACGGGTATGGACCTGGGCGACATCGACTGGAAACAGAGCGCCCGCCACGGCAAGCTGATCGGCCGCGAGTATCGCACCGAGCGCAATCACCACGTCCTGCTGGCGCTGGATACCGGCCGTCTGATGAGCGCGCCGGCGGCCGGCCTGCCGCGCATCGACCGGGCGATCAACGCGGCCCTCCTGCTGGCCTTCGTGTCCTTGAGGATGGGCGACCGCGTGGGTGTCTTCGCCTTCGACTCCAAGCCCCGGCTGGCCAGCGGGCTGGCCTCCGGACCGGCAGCCTTCCCCCTGCTGCAGCGCCTCTGCGCCCAGGTCGACTACTCCACGGAGGAGACCAACTTCACCCTGGGCCTGACTGCGCTGGCCGGCCGGCTCGACCGCCGCGCGGTGGTCGTCGTCTTCACCGACTTCGCCGACGCCACCTCGGCCGAGCTGATGGTCGAGAACGTGGCCCGGTTGATGCGGACCCACCTCGTCCTCTTCGTGGTGTTCCGCGACGAGGAGCTCGAGGGCCTGGTCGGCCGCGAGCCCACGGCGCCGGAAGACGTCGCCCGCGCGGTGATCGCTGAGCGCCTGCTCAAGCAGCGCGAGGGAGTGACCGCACGGCTGCGGCGGCTGGGCGCCCAGATCGTCGACGCGCAGGCCGACGGCCTCGCGACGGCGCTTGTCAACAGCTACCTCGACGTGAAGCGGCGAGGGCTGGTCTGATGCCCGAGCTGCATCTCAAGAGCTGGCGGTTCCGCGCCGAGCGCGAGCAGGACTGGCGGCGGCTGGACTCGCTCCTCACCAAGGCCGAGACCGGCGGTGCGAACGGCCTGAAACGCGACGAGCTGCTGGAGATCCCGCTGCTCTATCGGCAGGCGCTCTCGTCGCTGTCGGTGGCTCGCTCGATCTCGCTTGACCAGAGCCTCACCGCCTACCTCGAGAGCCTCTGCACGCGGGCCTACTTCTTCGTCTATGGGACGCGGTCGCGACTGCCCGAGCGGTTGGCGCGGTTCTTCCTGCGCGACTGGCCGGCCTCGATCCAGGCCCTGTGGCGCGAGACGCTGGTCGCCTTCGTGCTTTCGGCCGTGGCGACCGTGGTGGCCTATGTGCTGGTGCGCCGCGACGCCGACTGGTTCTACAGCTTTATCGAGCCCGCCATGGCCTCCGGACGCGACCCGATGGCGACCACGGCGTCGCTGCGGGAAACGCTCTACGACAAGCCAGGGGCCACCGAGAGCCTGGCGACCTTCGCGACCTTCCTCTTCACCCACAACGCCCAGGTCGCGCTCTTCTCGTTCGCCCTGGGCTTCGCGCTGTGCCTGCCCACCGCGGCGCTGATGGTCATGAACGGCGGCATGCTGGGCGCCTTCCTGGCCCTGTTCGCCTCGCGCGGCCTGGGCGTGGAGGCCGGCGGCTGGCTGATGATCCACGGCACCACCGAGCTTTTCGCCATCATCCTGGCCGGCGCGGCGGGCTTCTCCATCGGCTGGGCCGTCACATTCCCGGGCGAGCGGAGCCGGGTGGACGCCGCCGCCGAGGCTGGGCGGCGGGCGGCCACGGCCATGGCCGGCGTCGTCTGCATGCTGCTGGTCGCCGGCCTCCTCGAGGGCCTGGGGCGCCAACTGATCACCAGCGACGTCGCCCGCTACGTCATCGCCGGCGTCATGCTGGCGGCCTGGCTCACCTACTTCTACTGGCCGCGCCGGAGCGAGCCGGCATGACCGGCGCCGCCCCTCCCAGGCCGCGGCGCGAGCCGTTCGACGGCTGGCGCGAGCTGGTGACACCCGAAGGCGTGGACCTGCGGCTGCGGGTGGGCGCCTACGCCGAGCGGTTCGCCGCCATGCTGCTCGACTTCCTGATCCTGGGCGTGGTGCTGGTCGTCTTCTCGATCCTGGCGCTGATCGTCGCCTCGGTGACGCGCGTGAGCTGGATGAACGACGTGCTCTTCATCGTCTGGATGCTGGGCATGTTCGTCGGCCGCAACTTCTACTTCTTCTGGTTCGAGGCCCGCCCGCGCGCCGCCACGCCGGGCAAGCGCATGATGGGCCTGCGCGTGATCGCCGCCGACGGGGGCCAGCTGACCGCCGATGCGGTCTTCGCCCGCAACGCCATGCGCGAGGTCGAGGTGTTCCTGCCGCTCGTCTTCTTCTTCGCCGAGGGCGAGGGCGTCGATGCGGCCCTAATCGGCCTGGGCGCGATCTGGAGCGGCGTCTTCGTGATCTTCCCGCTGTTCAACCGTGACCGGCGGCGGCTGGGCGACCTGGCCGCCGGGACCATGGTCGTGAAGGCCCCCAAGCGTCTGCTGCAGCCCGACCTCGCCGACTCCGAGCGCACGGCCAGCCGGGGCCTGGCCTTCACCCCGACCCAGCTCGACGCCTACGGCATCAAGGAGCTGCACGTGCTGGAGGACGTGATCCGCGCCGCCGACCGCAAGGCGATGGCGGAGGTGGCTGCCCGCATCCGCGTCAAGATCGGCTGGGATGGCCCGACCGACATCGCCGACCGGACGTTCCTCAACGCCTACTACGCCGCCCTGCGCGGCCGCCTGGAGAGCCGCCTGCTCTTCGGCCGCCGCCGCAAGGACAAGTTCGACGTGGGCTGACTAGCTGAAGATCTCGGCCAGCCACTGTGGGCCGGCGCCGTCGCGGATCTTGCGCAGCTCGACGTAGAGCACGGCCACCAGCGAGGCGCTGATCACGGCGGTGATCGTCTGCTGGATCACCTGCAGTCCGATGTTGAGCGGGCTCGCCGCAACAGCCATCGGGTTCTCC
>NZ_DASWTE010000391.1:0-5246 GCF_036402295.1 Phenylobacterium sp. | reverse complement strand
TCGATCATCACCTGGACGTTGTGCTTCCAGGCCACCTTGGTGAGCTCGCCCAGGGTCCGCAGCTCGGCGAACTGGGCCTCGTCGTTGGCGTCGGCGATCGAACCGGGGCGCAGGCCGTCGCCCAGCGAGAACGAGACGTCGTACGCCTTCATGATCTCGCAGATGTCCTCGAAGTGCTCGTAGAGGAAGTTCTCGCGGTGGTGGGCGAGGCACCACTTGGCCATGATCGAGCCGCCGCGGCTGACGATGCCGGTGACGCGCTTGGCGGTCAGCGGGATGAACGGCAGCCGCACGCCCGCGTGGATGGTGAAGTAGTCCACGCCCTGCTCGGCCTGCTCGATCAGGGTGTCGCGGAACACCTCCCAGTTCAGGTCCTCGGCGACGCCGTTCACCTTCTCCAGGGCCTGGTAGATCGGCACCGTCCCGATTGGCACCGGGGCGTTCCTGATGATCCAGTCGCGGATGTTGTGGATGTTGCGGCCGGTCGATAGGTCCATGACCGTGTCCGCGCCCCAGCGGATCGACCAAACCATCTTGTCCACCTCGTCATTGACGGTGGAGAGGACGGCCGAGTTGCCGATGTTGGCGTTGACCTTGACCAGGAAGTTCCGGCCGATCGCCATCGGCTCGAGCTCGGTGTGGTTGATGTTGGCCGGGATGATCGCCCGGCCGCGGGCCACCTCGTCGCGCACGAACTCGGGTGTGCACCAGTCGGGGATCTCGGCGCCGAAGCCTTCGCCGTCCTTGATGAAGGCGTCGTTCTGCTGGCGGCGCAGGTTCTCGCGGATCGCCACATATTCCATCTCGGGCGTGACGATGCCGCGGCGCGCATACTCGAGCTGGGTCACGGTCACGCCGGCCTTGGCGCGATAGACCCGGCGGGGCGCGTTGAACTGCGGCGCCAGGTGCTCGCCCTTGGCGAAGCCGTTGTCCTCGGGCTTCACCTGGCGCGGCGCCTCGACGATCTCGATGTCGCCGCGCGACACGACCCACGGCTCGCGGACCTTCGGCAGGCCCTTCTCGATGTCGATCTTCGCTGTGGGGTCGGTGTAGGGCCCCGAGGTGTCGTAGAGCGTCAGCGGCGGCTCGTTCGCCGACGGATGCACGGCCACCTCGCGGAACGGCACACGGATGTCGGGCCACTGCACGCCCGGCTGCCAGACCTTTTTCGACCCCGGGCGTTCGCCGGTGGGAATGGCGTCGGCGGCCAGCTTGCCGGTCGGCTTGTTCATCGTGCGCGTCCTCAAAAGCTCGGACGGATCACGGGCGCTGGTTGGGGTCGATGAGGGCCCTTCCCTTCGCCGGCATGACCCGGATCAGGTTCGACGGGTCGTGGGCTCACCCACCTCTCAGCCGCTCAAGCGCGGCCCCCCGAGGATGCGCAGAGATGTAGGCCTGTTGGCGGGCCGCCGCCACCAGAAATGCAGACGATGAACCAGCTCGGGCGTATGCTGGATAGACGGGGAGTAGCAGGAGACATGCCCATGAGGCTCGCCACCATCGCCCTGGCCCTGGGCGTCAGCGCCGCGGGCGCCGCCATCGCCGCCAAGCCCTCGCCGCTGGGCCCTCCGCCCCCATCGGGCGCTGGCCTGCCGGCCGGACAGTGCTTCCGCAGCCAGGAGATCCGCAACCACACGATCGGCGATCCCAGCACCCTCCTGATCAACGTGCGCGGCAAGGAGTCCTACCGGGTGACGATGCGGGGCGCCTGCCTCGCCGGGGCGACGGCGTCCGACCCGATCATCACGCGCAGCCCGCCCGGCTCGACGATCATCTGCAAGCCGATCGACATGGACGTCTCGATCTCGAAGGGCGGCTTCGCGACGCCCTGCATCGTCGACTCCATCGTGCGCCTGTCGCCGGACGAGATCGCCGCTCTGCCGAGGAAGTTGAAGCCGTAAGGCAAAGCCCTATTCTGGGCGCAGGGGGAGAGGCTTGGAGATCCGTCTATGAAGCTTCTGATCGCCGCCTTCGCCGCGGCCGCCATGTTCGGGACCGCGGCCTCGGCCGCCAAGCCGGCTCAGGAAGCGTCGCTTTCGGGCGACGACTGCATCCTGATGCACCTCGTCCGCAACCACACGGTCGTGGACCAGGACACCATGCTGATGAATGTCTATGGCAAGGGCGTCTATCGGGTGGACACCGCCCAGGCCTGCTTCCGCAGCGCCGTCTCGGCCGACCCGATCGCGTTCAACACCCGCGGCCGCGAGAAGATCTGCAAGGCCAGCCAGCTCGGCCTGCAGGCCCGCAGCGGTTACTGTGCCGCGCAGAGCCTCGTGAAGCTGACCCCGCAAGAGGTGGAGGCTCTGCCCAGGAAGTTGAAGCCGTAGCGGGAAGCCTATAGCGGGTGGGTCATGCATCTTGCCCGCTTCAATCCCGTCCGCTTCGCCCACCTGCCGACGCCGTTCGAGCCCCTGCCCGGCCTGACCGAGCACCTGGCGCGGCCGGGCGGAGGCGGGCCGGCGCTCTGGATCAAGCGCGACGACTGCACCGGGCTGGCCGGCGGCGGCAACAAGACCCGCAAGCTCGAGTTCCTCCTGGGCGACGCCCTGGCCAACGACGCCGACACCCTGGTGACGCAGGGGGCGACCCAGTCGAACCACGTGCGCCAGACGGCGGCGGCCGCTGCCCGCTTCGGCATGAGGTGCGAGATCATCCTCGAGGCGCGCACCGGCTCCAACGCCCAGGACTACAACCGCTCGGGCAATGTCCTGCTGGACGAACTGCTGGGCGCGAACATCCGCACTGTGCCCGGCGGGACCGACATGAACGTGGAGCTCGCCAGGACCGCCGCCGAGGTGGCCGATGCGGGCGGACGGCCCTACGTGATCCCGGGCGGCGGCTCGAACTCGATCGGCGCGCTGGGGTACGCAGAATGCGCGCTGGAGCTGGTGGCCCAGGCCAACGAGGCCGGGCTGGAGATCGACCGCATCGTCACCGCGACCGGCAGCGCCGGCACCCATGCGGGCCTGGTGGCGGGCCTGGCCGTCATGGGCGCCGACATCCCGGTGCTGGGCATCGGCGTGCGCGCCCCCAAGGAGGCCCAGGAGGCCAACGTCTTCAAGCTGGCCCGCGAGACCGCCGCCCTGCTGGGCCACGAGGACCGCGTGGCGCGCGAGATGGTCGTGGCCGACTGCGACTTCGTGGGCGCGGGCTACGGCCTGATCGACCAGGCGGTGATCGACGCGCTCAAGACCATCGCCCGCACCGACGGGATCCTCCTGGACCCCGTCTACACCGGCAAGGCGATGAAGGGGCTGATCGCGCTTTCGAACCGCGGCGACTTCGACGGCGAGACCGTGGTGTTCCTGCACACCGGTGGCGCGCAGGGCCTGTTCGGCTACCAGTCGGAACTGGAGGGGAAGCTCTGATGTCGGACGGTTCCCTGACGCTTGGTGTCCTGGGCGGCATGGGCCCCGCGGCCACCGTGGAGTTCCTGGCCAAGCTGCAGGCCTACACGCCCGCGGAGAAGGACCAGGACCACATCCGGGTCATCGCCGACATCAACCCCAAGGCGCCCGACCGCAACGTTCCCGGCTCGGGCGCGGGCGGCGTGCTGGCCGAGATGGCGGGGGCGCTCCGCGGCGCCGGCGCCGAGGTGCTGGCCATGCCGTGCAACACCGCGCACGCCCACGCCGACGTCATCCAGCGCGCCTCGGGCCTGCCGCTGATCGACATGATCGAGCTGGCCGCCGAGGCCGCCGGCCGCACGGGCGCCATGCGCGCCGGCGTACTGGGCACCAAGGGGGCGCTGAAGCTCTACCGCGAATACCTCGCCGCCCACGCTATGGGGCTCATCTCCCTGCCGCCCGAGCGGCAGGAGGCGTTCATGCAAAGCCTCTACCGGATCAAATCGGGCGACCTGGGCGACGACGTCACCCGCGAGATGCAGGGCTATGCCGAGGAGCTGCGCAAGGCCGGCGCCGAGGTGCTGATCGCCGGCTGCACCGAGGTGCCGTTGGTGCTCGACGACCACGACGTCCGCCTCGAACTGATCGATCCGGGCGACCTCCTGGCCCGCCACTGCGTCGCCGTCTGCCTGGGCTGGGAGCCGCTACCCCACGTGCCGGCTTAGAGCCGCGCCGCCCCGAAGGTGTCGCATGCCGCGGCGTCGCCCGCGTCCGCGCCCTTGCGGAACCAGCGCATGCGCTGCTCGGAGCTGCCGTGGGTGAAGGCGTCGGGCATGACCTGGCCCTGGCTCTTGCGCTGCAGGGTGTCGTCGCCGACGGCGGCGGCGGCGCGCAGGCCGTCCTCGATGTCTTTCGGATCCAGCGACACCTGCCCGCCCGAAACCGCCGCGGCGTTGGCCGCCCACACGCCGGCGTAGCAGTCGGCCTGCAGCTCCAGCCGCACCGAGCCGCTCTCCGCCCCCTTGGCGCCCATGCGCTCGGCCCGCGCGTTGGCGCCGGTCAGGTTCTGAACGTGGTGGCCGATCTCATGGGCGATCACATAGGCCCGCGCCGCCTCGCCGCCCGCGCCGAACTTCTGCTCCAGCTCCTGCCAGAACGAGAGGTCCAGATAGACCTTGCGATCCGCCGGGCAATAGAATGGCCCCATGGCCGACTGGCCCATGCCGCAGCCGGTGCCGGTGGCGCGGTCGTAGAGCACGATCGACTCGGGGCGCCGGTAGTTCTGGCCGGCCTCCTGGAATTCCCGGCTCCAGACCTCGTCGACATTGGTGGCCACGACATCGACGAAGCGGCCGGCCTCGTCGGCCGGCGTGCCGCGCACGCCCTCCTGCTGCTGCGCCTGGGGCGAGACGTTGCTGACCACGCCCATGGTCGTCGACGGATCGATGCCGAAGAAGAAGTAGCCCGCCAGCGCCAGCACGACGCCGCCGATGCCCAGGCCGCCCACGCCCACCGACCCCAGCCCGCGCCGGTCCTCGATGTTGCCCGAGCCCTCACCGCCGCCCCAGCGCATCAGCGGCGGTTCCGGGCGGCGTCCTGCACCCGCCGGTTGGAGTCGGCGAGGGCGGCGTCGGGGATGGATGGGAACCGGGCCGCGGCCGCGGCGGTCCCGCGGCGCGTCGAGGGTTCGTAGCGGAGTTCAGGCACGCGGGGCGCGCTCCTCTGCAGATCGGCCGACGCCTGGTCGGCCCGCAAGCGGGCCTCCAGCGCCATCAGCTGGTTGGACTGGTCGATGGCGCGCCGGTTCGCCGCTTCCTGCTGCATGCGCAGGTCCTCCAGCTGCTGAAGGACGGGCTGGGCGTAAGCGCCGGTGGCGGCGACCGCCAGCGCGGCGGC
>NZ_DASWTE010000390.1:0-6179 GCF_036402295.1 Phenylobacterium sp. | reverse complement strand
GCTTTCGTTCCCGTCGAAATTGTTCTGGTACAGCATCACGGCGTTGGCCGAGGTCGCGAACGCCGCGATGGCCGCCGTGCAAAGCAAAGTCCCGATAAGGCGCATCTCGCCCTCCCCATTTGCCCCCGCCGCGCGTGCGTTGCATGGCGGCTCGTTAAGCTTTGCTAGGGGAAATTAACCATTGCTATTGGATTCCCCTTCCAGGTGAATCGCCGAACGCGGGTATTCAACCCGACCGCTCGCGTGGCGTGCTTGACTCATACGTTAGTGACGACTTACGGTAAGTCATGGCTAACGCAAAGGCTTTCGCCGCGCTATCCGACCCGACCCGCCGCGAGGTGTTCGAACGCCTGGCCGACGGCCCGCGGGCGGTGGGCGAGCTGGCGCGGGGCCTGCCGGTCAGCCGGCCGGCGGTCAGCCAGCACCTCAAGGTGCTGAAGGAGGCCGGGCTGGTGACGGACCGGGCGGACGGGACGCGGCGCGTCTACCAGATCGACCCGCAGGGGCTGGGCCAGCTCCGCGGCTGGCTCGACCGGTTCTGGGACGTGGCGCTGAGCGCCTTCGCCGAAGAGGCGGAACGGCAGGAACGCGAGGGGGACGACAGCAAGTGAGCCAGACGATCAAGCCGGCCCCGGTGCGCAAGACGCTGACCGTGCGGGCCTCCCCCGAGACGGCGTTCCGGGTCTTCACCGAGGGCCTCGACCGCTGGTGGCCGCGCACCCACCACATCGGCAAGTCCGATCTGGCCAAGGCGGTCATCGAGCCCAGGACCGGCGGACGCTGGTACGAGATCGGAGTCGACGGGTCGGAATGCGCGTGGGGCGATGTCCTGGCCTGGGAGCCGCCCGAACGCCTGCTGCTGGCCTGGCGGCTGAACCCCACCTGGGGATACGATCCCGACCTGCTCACCGAGGTCGAGGTCCGGTTCACGCCGCTGGGCGACGGCCAGACGCGGGTCGACTTCGAGCATCGCGGTTTCGAGCGCATGGGCGCCGACGGCGAGACGGCCCGGGCCCGCGTCGACAGCCCGAACGGCTGGGGCGCGATCCTGGCGAAATTCAAGCAAGTCCTGGAAGCCTGAGGAGGCGACGATGACGATTGTGATCCACGGTATCCCCGGCAGCCCGTACGTACGCCAGCCGATGTTGGCCTGCGAGGAGAAGGGCGTCCCGTGGCGCCTCCAGGCCCTGACGCCCGGCCAGCACAAGCAACCGGAACACCTGGCCCGCCACCCGTTCGGCCGCATCCCGGCCATCGAGCACGATGGCTACTGGCTCTATGAGGCCCAGGCCATCGTCCGCTACATCGACGCCGCGTTCGACGGTCCCGCGCTCACCCCCGCCGACCCGAAGCAGCTCGGCCGCATGAGCCAGGTGATGAACATCGTCGACTGGTACGTGATGCCCTCGCTCACCTCGGGCATCGGCTTCAACCGGGTCGTGGCGCCGATCTTCGGCATCCCGGTCAACGAGGAAGCGGTGAAGGCGGCCGTCGAGCCCGGGCGCGTCTGCATCAAGGCGCTGGAGGACTTGCTGGGCGCGCAGCCCTACTTCGCGGGCGACCAGGTGAGCCTGGCCGACCTCGCGGCCGTCGCCCATCTCGACATGATCCCGGGCACGCCCGAGGGCGGCGAGCTCATGGCCGGCTCCCCGCTGCTCGCGTGGCTCGACCGCATGGCCGAGCGCCCCAGCGTCCAGCGCACCGCGATGCCGCGCATAATGGCCGAGTTCGCGCCGGCGGCCGCCTAGGGCTTCGGCCCGCAGATCATGTCCGTGGCGGCGAGGCCGATCGCCTTCAGTTCGGCCTCGCCGGCCCCGGTCCGGGCCCGGACCGCCAGGGTGTGGAACACCCCGCTCGCCATGGCGCCCGCGCCGGCGGGCGACACCCCGGCCGCTAGCGTAGCGCGGTCCCGCTCAAACCTCTCCCGGAACAACCGGTCCGTCTCGGCCACATAGGCGCCGAGCAGCGCGCGGGCCTCGGGATCGTCCACCGCCTGGGTCACCGCGGTGCCGATCAGGAAGCAGCCGCGCTGGCCCTCCTCGCCGCGGCGGTAGATCTCCACTGTGCGGTCGAAGATCGCCTGCAGCACCACGCGCAGGGGCAGCTCGGTGGCGAGCGCCGCGCCCAGCGCCGTGGTGGCCTCCTTCGCAGAGCGCGCCAGGGCGGCCAGGTACAGCGCGTGCTTGTCGCCGAAGGCGGCGTAGAGGCTGGGCCGGTTCAGGCCGGTGGCCGCTGCCAGGTCGTCCAGCGACGTCGCCGCATAGCCCAGGTTCCAGAACACGGCCCGAGCCTTGTCCAGCACTTCGTCCGGATCGAACGACCGGGGCCGCCCCCGCGGCCGCCGCTCAGCCCCAGCCTCTTTCTGTACCATCTCGCAAAGAATCCTTGACCGCCGCTATTTTGTGCGGAACGGTATGAATATCAACCGATCCAGGAGGCTTCTCCCAATGGACGTCTATTTCTCGCCGCTCGCCTGCTCGCTGGCCAGCCGGATCACGCTGTACGAGAGCGGCCAGGAGGCCCAGTTCCAGCGCGTCGACACCAAGGCGGGCAAGACCGCCTCGGGCGAGGACTACCGCAAGATCAACCCGAAGGGCCTGGTCCCGGCGCTGCGCACCGACGACGGCGCGGTGCTGACCGAGAACGCTGCCATCCTGCAGTACCTGGCCGACCAGCGGCCGGAGTCGAAGCTCGCGCCCACGGGCTTCGCCCGCTACCAGCTGCAACAGTGGCTGAGCTTCATCGGCTCCGAGCTGCACAAGACGGTGTTCACGCCGTTGCTGTCGCCGACGTGGCCGGCCGAGGGGAAGGCCAAGGCCAAGGAGCAGGCGGCCGAGCGGCTGGCCTACCTCAACGCGCACCTCACCGGCCGCGACTGGCTGCTCGACGACTTCAGCGTCGCCGACGCCTACCTGGCCGCGGTGCTCAACTGGAACCAGGCCGTGAAGCTCGACTTCAGCATCTACCCGGCCATCCAGGCCTACCAGGCCCGCCTGATGACCCGCCCGGCGGTGCAGAAGGCGGCCGCCGAAGAGTTCGCCCTATTCCAGCCGGCCTAGGAGAAGGCGCGAAGCGCCCGAGATTCAAACCGCAGAAACGCGGAAGGACGCAGAAAGCCGGAGGAGCCGCTGACTCTTTCGCGCCTTTCTGCGTTTTCCGCGGTTTCATCTGAGCGCCGGCGGCGCTCCTGGGCGCCTAGCCCAGCATTTCCTTCACCGTGTCGCGCTCGCCGACGAGCTCGTCGTTGGTGATCTTGATCTTCGACTTGGCGAAGTCGTCCATCTCGTACGAGGTGATGACCTCGTACGAACCCGGCGTGGTGGTCTTCACCGGCATGCCGGCCCACACGCCTTCCGAGAAGCCGTAGCGGCCCTCGCTGGGGATCGCCACCGAGTGGATCGCGCCCGGCGTCGTCAGGTCGCGGACGTGGTCGACCAGCGCGCCGGCCGCCGAGGCCGCCGAGCTCGCGCCGCGGGCGTCGATGATGGCCGCGCCGCGCTTGCCCACCGCCGGCAGGTAGTCGTTCTCCAGCCAGGCGCGGTCGGTGATCACGTCGGTCACCGCCTTGCCGCCGATCTTGGCGTGGGTGAAGTCGGCGAACATGGTCGGGCTATGGTTGCCGTAGATGAACAGCTCGGAGACGTCGGTCACCGCGACGCCCGCCTTCTTGGCCAGTTGGTTGCGGCCGCGGTTCTCGTCCAGTCGCACCATGGCCGTGAAGCGGTCGGGCGTCAGGCGCTTGGCCTGGCTGGCGGCGATCATGCAGTTGGTGTTGCAGGGGTTGCCGACCACGGCGATGCGGGCGTCGTCGGCGGCGACCTTGTCGATCGACTTGCCCTGGGCGATGAAGATCTTGCCGTTGTCCTTGAGCAGGTCGGCGCGCTCCATGCCGGGGCCGCGGGGCTTGGAGCCCACCAGCACGCACCAGTTGGCGTCCTTGAAGCCCACGTCCGGGTCGCCGGTCAGCACCATGTCCTGCAGCAGCGGGAAGGCGCAGTCTTCCAACTCCATCGCGACGCCCTTCAGCGCCTTCTGCGGGCCTTCGACCGGGATCTCCAGCAGCTGCAGGATGACCGGCTGGTCCTTGCCCAGCATCTCGCCCGAGGCGATCCGGAACAGCAGCGCATAGCCGATGTTGCCGGCCGCGCCGGTGACCGCCACGCGGATGGGCTTCTTCGCCATGTGACCTGCTCCTTGATGTGATGTCGCGGGGGCTCTAGCCCGTTGACGGCCATGCTGCAATGCCGCACCCGCTACTCGTGATGTTCGAGCTGCATCCGGCCTTTCCCGAGACCTCGCGGACGCTGGGCGACCTGGCGCTCTGCCACGTGCGGCTGCAGGCCGACGCGCGGTTTCCGTGGGTGGTTCTGATCCCGCGGATCGTGAGCGCCGTCGAGCTCGAGGACCTGTCGGGCGCCGACCGCGGGGCGCTGATGCAGGAGGTCGTCCAGGCCGGCGCAGCGGTGCGGGCGGTAGGCGAGGTGCTGGGCCGCCAGGTCGCCAAGCTGAACGTCGGCCAGCTCGGGAACGTCACGCCGCAGCTGCACGTGCACGTGGTCGGACGCCGCGCGGACGACCCGGCGTGGCCGGGCCCCGTGTGGGGCGCAGGAGCCGCCGAGCCCTACAGCGACGAGGCGCTCGAGCGGGCGATCGCGGCGGCGAAGCGCGCGCTGGCCCTCTAGGGCGTCCGCCGCACCATCGTCGCGGCCTCGCTCTTGCCGCCCTCGGTGAGTTGGCCGGTCCAGCGGCCCTGGGACGGGCGCAGCACGGCGACGATCCCCTCGGCGAAGCGGAACGTCAGGTCGCCGCCCGCGCGCCGCACCTCCTCGAT
This sequence comes from Phenylobacterium sp., assembly GCF_036402295.1. GTDB lineage: Bacteria > Pseudomonadota > Alphaproteobacteria > Caulobacterales > Caulobacteraceae > Phenylobacterium. The sequence continues at coordinate 1,348 of NZ_DASWTE010000390.1, read as the reverse complement.
GAAGCCAGACGCGTCCCGGGCGCCGGGCCGGCGCAGGTCGCGCCAGGCGCCGTCGACCCAGCCGCCGCGGTCGATCAGCTGCAGGGCAAAGGCGTCGCGTCCGCCGATCAACAGGGTCCAGCCGCCCTCCATCGGCCCCTGGAAGCTGCGCACCGCCGCTGCGGACGAGCGCACCCGCGCCTCATAGGCCTGGTCCGCAGGGCTCGGCGGCCCGTCGGGTGACTTGCCCACCTGGTCGAGGAAGACCGGCTCGGTGAGGAACGGGCGCGCGGGGACGTAGGGCTGGGGCTGGGCGGGCAGGGGGTTGCGTTCGACGGGGTCCGGCGCGGCGACGTCCGGCTCCTCGGTCTCGACCGGCTTCTGGCGCAGCAGCGCGTCGATCGGGTCGTCGGGCGGCGGCTGGGCGAGCGCGGGCGCGGCGGCCAGCGCCAGCACAGCGGTCGCGATCAGGGCCGCCGCGCGCGTCATGCCGGCTCCCGCGCGGCGATGGCCTCGGCCACCCCGATGAGGCGCCGGGCCTCCGCGAAATGCAGCCGCTCGACCATGCGTCCTTCCACCTTCAGAACGCCCCGGCCGGCGTTCTCCGGCCGCTCGAAGGCGTCGACGACGGTACGCGCCCAGGCGACGGCGGATGCATCGGGGGTAAACGCGGCGTTGGCCGTGAGGACCTGGCTGGGATGGATCAGGCTCTTGCCGTCGAAGCCGAAGGCGGCGGCCTGGGCGCACTGGCGCGCCAGCCCCGCCTCGTCCGCGATCTCGTTGAACACGCCGTCGATGATGGCCAGCCGGTGCGCGCGGGCGGCCATCAGGCTCAGCGACAGCGCGGTCATGAGCGGCTCGCGGTCGACGGTCAGCGGGCAGCGCATCTCCTTGGCCAGGTCGTTCGAGCCGATCACCCAGGTCTCGACGCCTACGTTGACCGATTCCGCGCCCAGGTCGTCCAGGCGGAACATGGCCGCGCAGGTCTCGATCATCGCCCAGATCGGCAGGTGGTCGCCCAGCCGGGTGCGCGCCGCCGACAGGTCCTCGGGCGTCGAGACCTTGGGGACCAGCACCGCGTCGGGTCTCGCGGCCGCCGCGGCGGCCAGGTCGTCGGCGCCCCAGGGGGTGTCGAGCCCGTTCACCCGGATCACGACCTCGCGGCCGCCGAAACCGCCGGCCTGCACGGCCGCGACCGCGCCCGCCCGGGCCTCGGCCTTGGCGTCCGGCGCCACGGCGTCCTCGAGGTCGAGGATCAGCGCGTCGCACGGGATCGACTTCGCCTTCTCCAGAGCGCGCTCGTTGGACGACGGCATGTAGAGCACCGAGCGGCGGGGACGGAAGTCCGCGGTCACGACCCGTCGACCTC
>NZ_DASWTE010000389.1:0-11165 GCF_036402295.1 Phenylobacterium sp. | reverse complement strand
CCTCGACGAGCTGGCCCAGGCCGCGGGCATGAGCCGCCGCTCGTTCATCCGCCACTTCCAGGCGGACACCGGCATGGGCTTCGCCGAATGGCGGAGGCGCCTGCGGCTCCTGATGGCGCGCCAGTACCTGGCCGACGGCCTCTCGGTCACCGAAGCCGCCGTCGCCCTCGGCTACAACTCCGCCAGCGCCTTCATCGCCATGGTCCGCCGCGAACTGGGTGTGACGCCGGGGCGGCTGGCGGAGCGGCCCTAGATCGCCGGGATCGCCGTCGCGCGGCTGTCGTCAAGGTAGCGCGCCGCGGTCGGCCTCAGGGCCGCATCCAGCTCGATCACCAGCGGGTTCCCCGTCGGGATCTCGACGCCCACGATGTCGGCGTCCGAGACGTCGAACAGCAGCTTCACGATGGCGCGCAGCGAGTTGCCATGCGCCGCCACCAGCAGGGTCTCGCCCGCTTTCAGGCAGGGCACGATCTCGGCGTCCCAGTAGGGCTGCACGCGATCGAGCGTGGTCTTCAGGCTTTCCGTCATCGGCAGGCTGGCGCCCGCGTACCGGCGGTCCTTCGAAAAGTCGAACTCGCCGCCCGGCGCCAGGTCCGGCGGCGGGATGTCGTAGCTCCGGCGCCAGATCTTGACTTGGTCGGCGCCGTGCTTGGCCGCCGTCTCGGTCTTGTTGAGGCCGGTCAGCCCTCCGTAGTGGCGCTCGTTCAGCCGCCAGTCCTTCACCTCCGGCACGAAGGTCTGCCCGGCCGCCGCCAGGGCCAGCCAGGACGTGCGGATCGCCCGCGTCAGCACCGAGGTGAACACCCGGTCCATGGCGATGCCGGCGGCCTGGATCAGTTCGCCGCCCTTCTTCGCCTCGGCCTCGCCCAGGGGCGTCAGGTCGACGTCCACCCAGCCGGTGAACCGGTCCTCGAGGTTCCACTGGCTCTGGCCGTGACGCAGCAGGATGAGGGTGGGCAAGGTCGGGCTCCTTCGGCGAGGGGCCTCCGGCTAGGCTACGGGCCCCTACCCCGTCAACCCGGCGCGGGCTATAGCGGGCCGATGCTCGACCGCTTCTACCTGCCGCTGCTGGCGCTGGGCGCCGTCGCCGCCGTCGCGCTGGCGCTGGTGTGGCCGCAGGGCCTGGGCGACCGCTCGCCCGCCCCGTTCGGCCACGAACCGATCCAGCGGACGCCCGAACGGCAGGCCGCCATGCGCCGCGAGCACGAGGCCGCCCAGCGGCGCGTCGAGCAGGCGCGAGAGGCGGTCCGCAACATCCGCAACCAGGCGATCGACCCCACCTCGCAATGACCCTCAAGGACACCATCGCCGTCGGCCGCCGCGTGCTGGAGACCGAGGCCGAAGCGCTCGCGCGCATGGCCAGCGAGCTTGGCGAGCCGTTCGCCCAGGCCGTGGAGGCGCTCTTCACCGCCCGCGGCCGCATCGTCTGCACCGGCATCGGCAAGTCGGGCCACGTGGCGCGCAAGATCGCCGCCACCCTGGCCTCCACCGGCAGCGCAGCGATGTTCGTGCACCCCAGCGAAGCCAGCCACGGCGACCTCGGCATGATCGGCGCCGACGACGTGATCCTGGCGCTCTCGAAGACCGGCGAGACGCGCGAGCTCGCCGACGTCATCGCCTACGCCGCCCGCTTCGCGATCCCACTGATCGCCGTCACTGCCGCGACCGACGGGACGTTGGCGCGCGCTTCGGACATCGTGCTCGTCCTGCCCGACGCACCCGAGGCCACAGACGCGGTCAACGCGCCCACGACCTCCACCACCCTGCAGATCGCCATGGGCGACGCCCTGGCCGTGGCGCTGCTCGAGCGGCGCGGCTTCCGGCCCCACGACTTCAAGGTGCTGCACCCCGGCGGGAAGCTGGGCGCCATGCTGCGCACCGCCGCCGACCTGATGCACGGCCGCGAGGAGCTGCCGCTGGTCGCCCCCGAGACGCCCATGCGCCAGGCCCTGCTGGTGATGACCCAGATGCGCTGGGGCATCGTCGGCGTCGTCGATCCGCAGGGCCGCCTCCTGGGCGCCATCACCGATGGCGACCTGCGCCGCCACATCGAGGGCCTGCTGGACCACACCGCGGGCGAGGTGATGACGCCGGGCCCGAAGAAGACCGCCCCGCCCGGCATGCTGGCCGGCGAGGCCCTGGCCCTGATGAGCGACCCGCTACCGGCTGTGACCGTCCTGTTCGTCGTGGAGGACGACAAGCCCGTCGGCATCCTCCACGTCCACGACCTGCTGCGCGCCGGGGTGATGTAGCCGGCGTCCGCCGACCTCGCTCCCCGCCGTTAAGCCTTCCGCAGTGGCGCCCCCACTATCGGGCGGGCTAAACACGCCGCTCGATAGTCGCTCGCCCCCGGAGTTCCGATGCTGTCCGCCCCCCGCGCCGACCTCGTCCCCAACACCTTCGACTACGAGAACGGCCCGCTGGTGAAGGCGACCGGCTTCCGCGAGTACGACGCCCGCTGGCTGTTCGGGCCCGACATCAATCTCCTGGGCATCCAGGCGCTGGGGCTGGGGCTGGGCACGCTGATCCACGAGATGGGCCAGTCGCGGATCGTGGTCGGCCATGACTTCCGTAGCTACTCGCTATCGATCAAGCAGGCGCTGACCATCGGCCTGGTGGCGGCCGGCTGCGAAGTGCTCGACATCGGCCTCGCCGTCTCGCCGATGGCCTACTTCGCCCAGTTCGACCTGGATGCGCCGTGCGTGGCGATGGTCACCGCCAGCCACAACGAGAACGGCTGGACCGGCGTGAAGATGGGCGCGCAGCGGCCGCTGACCTTCGGGCCCGACGAGATGGGACGGCTGAAGGAGATCGTGCTCGGCGGCAAGTGGGCGCAGCGGCCCGGCGGCTCGGTGGCGCACATCGCCGGCGTCGCCGAGCGCTACATCGCCGACGCCGCGTCGCGCGTCTCGTTGAAGCGCCCGCTCACCGTCGTCGCGGCCTGCGGCAACGGCACGGCGGGCGCCTTCGCGCCCGACGCATTGCGACGCATGGGCGTCGCCGTGGTCATCGAGATGGACTGCGAGCTCGACTGGACCTTCCCCAAGTACAATCCCAACCCCGAGGACAGCGTGATGCTCCACGCCATGGCCGCGACGGTCCGGCAGCACGGCGCCGACCTGGCGCTGGGCTTCGACGGCGACGGCGACCGCTGCGGGGTGGTGGACGACGAGGGCGAGGAGATCTTCGCCGACAAGATCGGCCTGATGCTGGCCCGCGACCTGTCGGCCTTGCACAAGGACGCCACATTCGTCGTCGACGTGAAGTCGACCGGCCTTTTCGTCACCGACCCGGTGCTGAAAGCCAACGGCGCCACGACCGTCTACTGGAAGACCGGCCACAGCTACATCAAGCGCAAGACCGCCGAGCTGGGCGCCCTGGCCGGCTTCGAGAAGAGCGGCCATTTCTTCATGAATCCGCCAATCGGACGCGGCTACGACGACGGCCTGATCGCCGCCGCGGCGATCCTGGCCATGCTGGACCGCAACCCGGACAAGAAGCTCAGCGACCTCAAGAAGGCGCTGCCGGTCGCCTACACGTCGCTGACCATGAGCCCGCACTGCGCCGACGAGGAGAAGTACGGCGTCGTCGATGACGTGGTGGCCGAATACACCCAGTTCGCCAACGCCGGCGGCACGATCCTGGGGCGCAAGATCGTCGACCTGATCACCGTGAACGGCGTGCGTGTGGCGCTGGAAGACGGTTCGTGGGTGCTGGTCCGCGCCTCGTCGAACAAGCCCGAGATCGTCGTCGTGGTGGAGAGCACCCAGTCCGAGGACGACATGCGCCGCCTGTTCCACGAAGAGGTGAAGCCCCGCCTCGCGAAGCGGCCGCAGGTGGGCAAGTACAACCAGGAGATCTGAGCGATCTCAGTTTGGACGGCGCGGATTTTGCTGCGCTGCAAAATCGTTGTGCCGTTGCGGCAGGGTGCGGCGCGTGTTGAAAGGCGCTGCCTTCGAGGAGAGGTCTGAATGCGTGTGGCGATGATCGGGACGGGCTATGTCGGGCTCGTCAGCGGGGCCTGTTTCGCCGACTTCGGCCACATCGTGACCTGCATCGACAAGGACGCGTCGAAGATCGAACAGCTGAAGAACGGCGGGATCCCGATCTACGAGCCCGGCCTCGAATCCCTGGTCGCCTCGAACGTGAAGGCCGGCCGGCTGTATTTCGACACCGACGCCACGCAGGCGATCCGCGAGGCCGATGCGGTGTTCATCGGCGTGGGCACGCCGTCCCGCCGCGGCGACGGCTACGCCGACCTTTCCTACGTCTATGCGGCGGCCCAGGAGATCGCGGGCCTGGTCCAGGGCTTCACCGTGGTGGTCACCAAGTCGACCGTGCCGGTCGGCACCGGCGACGAGATCGAGGCGATCTTCAAGCGCGTGGCCCCCAAGGCCGACGTGGCCGTGGTCTCCAACCCCGAGTTCCTGCGCGAGGGCGCGGCGATCGAGGACTTCAAGCGCCCCGACCGCGTTGTGGTCGGCACCACCGACGAGCGCGCCCAGGCGATCATGCGCGAGCTCTACCGGCCGCTTTATCTCAACGAGACGCCGATCCTGTTCACCAGCCGGCGCACCAGCGAACTGATCAAGTACGCCGCCAACGCGTTCCTGGCGCTCAAGATCACCTACATCAACGAGATGGCCGACCTCTGCGAGGCCGTCGGCGCCGACGTGCAGCAGGTCGCCAAGGGCATCGGCCTCGACGGCCGCATCGGCGGCAAGTTCCTGAACGCCGGCCCCGGGTACGGCGGCTCGTGCTTCCCGAAGGACACCATCGCCCTGGTCCGCACCGCCCGCGACGCGGGCTCGCCCGTGGAGCTGGTCGAGACCACCGTGAAGATCAACGACGAGCGCAAGCGGGCGATGGCGCGCAAGATCGTCAAGGTGCTGGACGGGGACGTGAAGGGCAAAACGGTCGGGGTGCTTGGCCTCACCTTCAAGCCCAATACCGACGACATGCGCGACGCGCCCTCGCTCGCCATCATCCCGGCGCTGCAGGACAAGGGCGCCAAGGTGCAGGCTTTCGATCCCGAGGGCCACGAGGCGCGCCAGATGCTGCGCGACGTCGACTTCAAGGACGACCCCTACGCCGTCGCCGAGGGCGCCGACGTGCTGGTGATCATCACCGAGTGGGACCAGTTCCGCGCGCTCGACCTCGACCGCATCAAGCTCTTGATGAACAAGCCGGTGCTGATCGACCTGCGCAACATCTACAAGCCCGCCGACGTCCGCGCCCGCGGCTTCACCTACTCCAGCGTCGGCCGGATCTAGCCGCCATGGCGCCCCGGTTGTTCCACGTGAGTGAGGACGCCGGGATCGCCCGCTTCGACCCGCGGCCCTCGCCCTCCACCGACGCCGGCGTGATCGGGACGGCCGTGTCGGCGCTGGCCGAGGCCAGCGTGGAGGTGCGGGTGTTGCAGGAGTTCTGACCGCTATGCGACGCAGTGGCGGGATCGAGCCTTCGCTTCTCGATCATCCGCAAGCGGAATGCGGAACCCCGAAGGGCCTAGAAGCCTAGACCGGGCGTCCGCAGGTAGAATTCAGCGATCCACGCAGCTCCGGCCCAGAAGGCCGCGCCAAGGACCGCCACGAAGGCGAGGCAAGCAATCGAACGGGCTGGCCGCTCGACGTGCCGCGCCACGCCCGTGAAGGCGAGGTCGCGCCGCATAAATCCTCCCAAGTCCGTCTCTTCTATCGTCCACCCGGGTCGAGCCGGGCGAATTGTTGTGACGATGACATAACATTTCAGCGTTCGCTAGGGTTGCCGCCGCGTCAGGGTTACTGGATCTGCGCGGTCTCGGCCGCCGCGAACTGCCGCTGGGCGCGGGCCTTCAGGTACCCGTGCAGGGCCGAAATCTCCTCGGAGCTGAGGGCGCTGAACCGCGACGGTCCTACCGCCGTCATCAGGCCCAGCTTGCGATCGCCCGCTGCGATCCCCGTCCGCATCAGCTTCTCGAAGTCCTCCGCGTCGTAGGAGGCCGCGATGGTCAGGTCAGGCGACTTCAGGAACTCAGCGCCTTCCAGCGTCTGGCCATGGCACTCGATGCAGGTGCGGGCGATCTCGCGCCCCTTCGCGTACTCCGGCCCCGCGTCGGCGATCTGCAGCCGCCCGTTCGCTCTGATCGCGTCGGGCTCCGACTTGAACTTGCCCAACAGCACGCCGAGACGGCCGACGGGCCCGACCTGGAACCGCGGCTGCTTCACGCCCGTGGGCTTGTAGGTGCGCAGGTAGGCCATCAGATCGGCCATCTCCTGGTCGGTGAGGTGGGCGAAGGCGCTGGACGGCATCATCCATAGCCGCCGGCCGTCGGCGGCCACGCCGTGGCGCACGGCGGCGTCGAAGTCGGCGTCGGTCTGCTCGGCCAGCGCCAGCGACAGGTTCGGGCCCCAGGCGCGGATGATCGGCATCTCGTCGTGGAACTTCAGCCCCTCGAGCTGCTGGCCGTGGCAGTCATGGCAACCGTTCAGCCTGGCCACCTTGCGGCCGCGCTCGACCGCGCCCGGATCGCTCGACGCCACCAGCGCCACGCGCGGCTTATCCACCGGCCAGCGGATCATCGCTTCCGACACGGCGAAGGCGCCCCCGACGGCGAGCGCGCAAGCGCCCACGACGCCGGCCAGGCCATAGCCGGCCCACTTCACGATACGGTTCATTGCACACACCCGGTTGCCCGACCGGCCCTTTGGCGGACCGCGTTCGGTGAGCGGTGGGCTTTAAAGTCAGCCGTCAGGCTTCACAATGCGCAGGACTGCAGCGCTGCTCTGCGGGTTTGCAGCGCGTCCGGAACGTGTCCGGAACGTAGGCCCCTAGGCGGCGGCCTTCTTCACCGCGCCGGCGATCTCCTTGACGAGCTGGTTCACCAGCTTCTCGTCGTCGCCCTCGGCCATGATGCGGATCAGGGGCTCGGTGCCCGACGGGCGGATGACCAGCCGGCCGGAGCCGGTCAGCCGCTGCTCGGCGTCGGCCACCACCTGCTTCACCGCCTCGTTCTCCAGCGGCTTGCCACCCGAGAAGCGCACGTTCTCCAGCTTCTGAGGCACGGGCTCGAACTGTCGGGCAAGCGCGCTCATCGGCTTGTCGCTCTCCTTCAGCACCGCGAGCACCTGCAGCGCTGCCAGCAGGCCATCGCCCGTGGTCGAGAAGTCCGACAGGATCAGGTGTCCGGATTGCTCGCCGCCCAGGTTGAAGCCCGCTTCGCGCATGCGGGCCATCACATAGCGGTCGCCCACCTGGGTCCGCTCCAGCTTCAGATTCCTGGTGGTCAGGAAGCGCTCCAGGCCCAGGTTCGACATCACCGTCGCCACCACGCCGCCGCCGCGCAGCACGTCGCGCTTGGCCCACTCGCCGGCGATCAGCGCCATGATCTGGTCGCCATCCACCACCTGGCCCTTCTCGTCGCAGACCACCAGGCGGTCGGCGTCGCCGTCGAGGGCGATGCCGAGATCGGCGCGGTACTCCTTCACCGCCTTCTGCATGGCGGCCGGGTGCGTCGAGCCGCACTCCTGGTTGATGTTGAAGCCGTTGGGATTGACCCCCACGCGGATCACCTCGGCGCCCAGCTCGTACAGGGCCTCGGGCGCCACCTTGTAAGCCGCGCCGTTCGCGCAATCGATGACGATGCGCATGCCCGACAGGTTCAGCCGCCGGGGGAACGTGGCCTTGGCGATCTCGATGTAGCGGGCCTGGCTGTCGTCGATCCGCTGCACCCGGCCCAGCGACGACGGGTCGGCCAGATTCTGCTGCAGGCCCTCGTCCATGCGGGCCTCGATGGCCAGCTCCTGCTCGTCCGAGAGCTTGTAGCCGTCGGGGCCGAACAGCTTGATGCCGTTGTCCGAGAAGGCGTTGTGCGAGGCCGAGATCATCACGCCCAGGTCGGCGCGCAGGCTCCGGGTCATCATCGCCACGCCGGGCGTCGGCAGCGGGCCGAACAGGCGCACATCCATGCCCACGCTGGTGAAGCCCGCCACCAGGGCTGGCTCGATCATGTATCCCGAGAGCCGCGTGTCCTTGCCGATCACCACCAGGTGGCGGCGGTCGTCCTGCGACATGAACAGCTTGCCGGCCGCCATGCCGACGCGCAGCGCCACCTCCGCGGTCATAGGATGGCGGTTGGCCTCGCCGCGGATGCCGTCGGTGCCGAAGTACGCGCGCTTGCTCATCGATTTTCTGCCGGTAGTGCTCTGGAAACGATCCGAAACTGAGATTTAGTCGATCGGGCCTTTGGTAATGCTAAAGGCGCCGGTCACTGAGGGTGACCCGTCAGATTCGCCCTTATCACAAAGGAAGCCCCAGCCACATGTGCGGCATCATCGGCATTGTCGGCGCCATTTCCGTGCAGGAGCGGCTGATCGAGAGCCTGAAGCGGCTCGAATATCGCGGCTATGACTCGGCGGGCGTGGCCGGCGTCGTAGGCGGCAAGGTCGTGCGCCGCCGGGCGGCGGGCAAGATCAAGGCGCTGGAAGAGGTGCTGGCGGGGGACCCGATGAACGCCACCGTGGGCATCGGCCACACCCGCTGGTCCACCCACGGCGCGCCCACCGAGCGCAACGCCCACCCGCACACGGTCGGCCGGGTGACGCTGGTCCACAACGGCATCATCGAGAACTACGCCGAACTGCGCGCGCGCCTGAAGACGGCCGGCAAGACGTTCGAGAGCGACACCGACACCGAGGTGATCGCCGCCCTCCTCGACCACGAGCTGGCGGGCGGCAAGGCGCCGCTCGACGCGTTCAAGGCCACGCTGGACCAGCTCGTCGGCGCCTATGCCCTGGGCGTGCTGATCGAGGGCGAAGACCGGCTGGTGATGGGCGCCCGCCGCGGCAGCCCGCTGGTCGTAGGCTATGGCGACGGCGAGATGTTCATCGGCTCCGACGCCCTGGCGGTCGGCCCCTTCACCAACCGCGTCGCCTACCTGGACGAGGGCGACTACGTGGCCATCGACGCCGCCTCGGCGAAGATCTTCGACCACAACGGCAAGCCGGCGCAGCGGGCCGTCCGCACGGTCCCCGCCTCGGCGGCGCTCGTCGAGAAGGGCAACTACCGCCACTTCATGGAGAAGGAGATCCACGACCAGCCCGAGGGGTGCCAGCGCACCGTCGCGGCCTATGTGGACACACTCACCGACCATACCGCCGTGCCGGGCGGCATCGACTTCGGCAAGCTGGAGCGCATCCAGATCGTCGCCTGCGGCACCGCCTACATCGCCGGCCTGCTGGGCAAGTACCTGATCGAGCAGCTGGCCGACCTGCCGGTCGACGTCGAGATCGCTTCCGAGTTCCGCTATCGCCAGCCGGCCCTGCGGGCCGACGCCCTCGTCATCGCCGTCTCCCAGTCGGGCGAGACCGCCGACACGCTCGCAGCCCTCCGTTACTGCCAGGCCCGGGGCATGAAGAGCGCGGCCATCGTCAACGCCCAGGAATCCACCATGGCCCGCGAGGTGGACGTGGTCTGGCCGATCCACTGCGGCCCCGAGATCGGCGTGGCCTCCACCAAGGCCTTCACCGCCCAGGTCGCCGTCCTGACCACCCTGGCCGTCGCCGCCGCCCGCGCCCGCGGCAAGATCGACGAGGCCGAGGAGCAGCGCATGGTCCGCCTGCTGATCGAGGCGCCCCGCCTGGTGGCCGAGTCCATCGAGCTGGAAGAGGCGGTCCGCGCCGTGGCGGTAGAGGTCTCCAAGGCCCGCGACGTCCTCTACCTGGGCCGCGGCCCGATGTATCCGCTGGCCCTGGAAGGCGCACTCAAGCTGAAGGAGCTCAGCTACATCCACGCCGAGGGCTATGCCGCCGGCGAGCTGAAGCACGGGCCGATCGCGCTGGTCGACGAGCAGACGCCCATCGTCATCCTCGCCCCCTTCGACAGCTATTTCGAGAAATCGGCCTCGAACATGAACGAGGTCATGGCGCGCGGCGGCCAGGTGGTCTTCATCACCGACCCGGAAGGCCAGAAGCACGCGCCGTCAGGCGCCCGCGTGGTGGTGACGGCCCCACGCTGCGACCCCCTGATCGCGCCGCTGGTCTATTCCCCGCCGATCCAGCTCTTGGCCTACCACGTGGCCATTCTGAAAGGCGCTGACGTGGACCAGCCGCGGAATTTGGCAAAGTCGGTGACCGTGGAGTGAAAAAGAAAACGGCCGCTCCATCGGAGCGGCCGTTTCCCAGTTCTTCGATCGGAAGAAGGCTTACTTCTTCTCCGGCTCAGCGGCCGGCGGGGCCGTCGAGGACATCGCGCCAGCGTCCGCGGCGGGCGCGGCGGCGGCGTCGGCGGCCGGAGCGGCGGCTTCTTCCTTCTTCTGGCAGGCAGCCAGGCTCAGAGCCAGGACACCGGCGGTAGCGATCGTCAGAACACGAAGCTTCATGAGATAGGCTCCCCGTGGGGGTGAATCCCCCGGAACGGCCGGGACGTTACACAACTTCGTGCGTTCTCAAAATCGTGATCGTCCGCTCATCCCCAAAAATTCTCCCGCCCTCCCGCGGAACACTTTAGGGAGGCCCCGGGGTGCGGTTTCGGAGGGTGTGAATGGGCAAGCCTGTGCGCAAGGCGGTGCTGCCGGTGGCGGGCCTGGGGACCCGGGTGTTGCCGGGCGCCAAGACGACTCCGAAGAACCTCCTGAACGTCGTCGACCGCCCGATCCTCAGCTACATCGTCGAGGAAGCGCGCGCGGCCGGCATCGAGCACATGGTCTTCATCGTCGGCCGCGGCCAGGCGGCGATCGAGGACTACTTCGACGCTATCCCCGAGATCGAGCAGGCGCTCGCCGCCAAGGGCAAGCTCGACATCCTGGAGGACCTGCGCCGCGACCTGCCTGAGCCCGGCCAGATGAGCTTCATCCGCCAGATGGCTCCGCTAGGCCTGGGCCACGCCGTCTGGTGCGCCCGCCACGTGATCGGCGACGAGCCCTTCGCTGTCCTGCTGCCCGACATGCTGATGCAGGCCGATCCGCCCGCCCTGGCGCAGGCGGTCCATGCCTACGAGAAAACCGGCGGCAACGTGGTCGTCGTCGAGCCCGCGCCCGAAGGTGAGGCGCACAAGTACGGCATCGTCGCCCTCGACGGACATGAGGGCCGGCTCAACCGCATGACCGGCATGGTCGAGAAGCCGGCGCCGGGGACCGAGCCCTCGAACCTCTTCATCTCCGGCCGCTATATCCTGCAGCCCGAGATCTT
>NZ_DASWTE010000388.1:0-3619 GCF_036402295.1 Phenylobacterium sp. | reverse complement strand
GTCGACGGCCGCCCGGTCGAAGGCGGCCAGGTGACGATCCCGATCCGCTTCAACCTCGACTGACGGGGGTGTCAGGCTGGGTCTGCCTCAGTAGCTCTTCGGCAGGCCCAGAACCCGTTCGGCGATGTAGTTCAGGATCATCTCGCGGCTGACCGGCGCAATGCGGGCGATCATCGCCTCGCGGAAGTAGCGCTCGACGTGGAACTCCTTGGCGTAGCCCATGCCGCCGTGCGCCAGCACCGCCGCCTCGCACGCCCGGAAGCCCGCTTCGCCGCCTAGGTACTTCGCCGCATTGGCCTCGGCCCCGCACTCGCGCCCGGCGTCGTAGAGGGCGGCGCCCTTGAAGGCCATCAGGTTCGCCGCTTCGAGCTCTGCCCAGGCCTTGGCCAGCGGATGCGCCACGCCCTGGTTCTGGCCGATCGGCCGGCCAAACACGACCCGCTCCTTCGCATAGCCCGCCGCCCGCTTCAGCGCCGCCCGGCCCAGGCCCACGGCCTCGGCCCCGATCAGCACGCGTTCGGGGTTCAGCCCCTCCAGTAGATAGTAGAAGCCCCTGCCTTCCTCACCGACCAGATCCTCGGTCGGCACGTGCAGGTCGTCGATGAAAACGGCATTGGATTCAACGGCTTTCCGCCCCATCTTCGGAATCGGCGTGGCCTCGATCCGGCTGCGGTCGAAGTCGGTGTAGAAGAGCGACAAGCCCTCGGTCGGCCGCCGCGCCTCCTCCTTGGGCGTGGTCCGCGCGATGATCAGCATCTTGGTCGCGCGCTGGGCGTTGGTCGTCCACATCTTCCGGCCGCGGATGACGTAGCCGTCGTTCGTGCGCACGGCCCGCGTCGTCAGGCTGGTGGTGTCCAGCCCCGCGTCCGGCTCGGTGACGGCGAAGCAGGTCTTGTCCTGGCCGGAGATGATCCGCGGGATGGCCCTTTTCCGCTGCTCGTCGCTCCCGAACTTCACCACCGGCATCAGGCCGAAGATGTTCAGGTGCATCGCGCTGGCGCCCGAGAAGCCCGCGCCGCTCTCGGCCACCGCCTGCATGACGATCGCCGCTTCGGTCAGCCCCAGGCCCGACCCGCCCAGCTCGGTGGGCATCGCCACGCCCAGCCAGCCGGCCTCGGCCATGGCGGCGACGAACGCCTCGGGGAACTCGCCGCTCTCGTCCGTCCTGCGCCAGTAGTCGGCGTCGAAGCGCTCGCAGAGGCGGTCGACCGCGTCTCGGATCGCCTGCTGCTCGTCCGAGAACCAGAAACCGCTCATTTACTTCCCCCGAACCGGCCCGGATCCAGCCGCGCCGCATGGGGGCCGGGATCACGTCCCGTCACGCAAGCGGCGACCACCTGCGCCACCATCGGCGCCAGCAGCCAGCCGTTGCGCCGCGCGCCCACCGCCAGCATCACGTCCTTCGCAACGCCCGGCCCGGCCATCGGCAGCCCGTCCGGCGTCGCCGCCCGCACGCCTGCGCCAACCTGCACCAGCCCGCCCGCCAAGCCCGGGAACAACTTCAGCCCCGCCGCGATCAGCGGCGCGGCCGCCTCCTCGTCCACGGCGGCATCGCCCCGGCCGGGCTCCATGGTCGCGCCGAAGACCATCCCCGACCCCGGCACGGCGTAGACACCTTCGCTCCGCACCACCGCGCCCGCCGACGGCCCGGCGACCCGCACGATGTGGCCCTTGATCGGCGACAGCGCCGCAAGCTCGGGCGCGACGTCGGCCAGGCCTTCCGCCGCGCCGGTCGCGATCACCAGCACGTCGGCCTCGCCGCGGCCGCGCATGATCTTCGGCAGGAAGGTGACGCCCGCGCCCTGGGCCGCCGCCGCCAGCGCACCCAGCGCCGCGGGGGCGTCCACCCGCCAGTCCTCGCGGGTCAGCAGCGCGCGTTCGAAGGCGTCCGACAGGCCAGGTGCGAGGCCCCGCGCCGTCGCCCCCCCGATCTCCGTCGCCCGTTCGTACAGCCGCGCGAAGCGGGCGGCGACCTCGTCCAGCCACGCGTCGCGACCCACCGCTAACGCCCCCGTCCGGTCCAGCGCAATTCCCGCCCGCTCGGCCAGCGCCGGCCAGAGGTCTCGCGCGGCGACCAGCAGGTCCAGGTGCGGCCGCGCCGTCTCGTCCAGAACCGCCTCGAACACCGGCGCGATCATGCCGGCGGCCACGCTGGATGCATTGGGTCCGCCCGGATCGACCACCACCACCTGCGCGCCCGCATCGGCCAGGGCCAGCGCGGTCGAAAGACCCAGCACGCCGGCGCCGGCGACGGTGACTCGGGGGCTTGCGCTCATGCGTCTAACGACCCGGTGAGCCGGCGAAAATCAAGAGCCGGAACCCAGGCTTTGCCACGGGGTTCGTACGGGATGGCCGAAGCCCTCGCCCCGCCGCTGCCCGACGACATCGACCAGCTGGCCGAGACGGTCCTGGCCTTGGCCTGCGACCGCGAACTGCGCCTCGCCGCCGCCGAGAGCTGCACGGGCGGCCTGCTGGCGTCGCTGCTCACCGACATCCCCGGCAAGTCGCACGCCTTTGAGCGCGGCTTCGTCACCTACACCGACGAGGCGAAGAACGAGCTCCTGGGCGTTCCGCTGGTCCTGATACGCGAGGTCGGCGCGGTGTCCGAGCCCTGCGCGCGCGCCATGGCAGTAGGCGCGCTCGACAACTCCCGCGCCGACGTGGCCGTCTCGATCACCGGCTTCACCGAGGGCGCGCCGGGCCAGCCCGCCGGCCTCGTCCACTTCGGCTGCGCCCGCCGCGGCGGCGCGACCCGGCACCGCGTCGAGTGCTTCGGCGACGTCGGCCGCGCCGAAGTGCGGCTCAGCGCGCTACGGGTGGCGCTGGCCCTGCTCCACGAAGGCCTGTCGGCGCTCGACCGCGCCGCCTGACACCCCGATTGCGGAGCCGCGCGGGCGCCTCTAGCCTTCGCCGACCGGTGTTTCGGGCGTGACGCAATCCGCAATGGACAGGTACGGCGGAGGCTCTAGAAGGCCCGGTACGGTTTTGGGGGGAGCAGCTCTTTGATCCGCGACGTCCTCGTGTGGCTCGCCACAAAGGTCGGGAAAGGTCCCGGCGAGTACGATCCGTCCTGGAGCGAGGCGCTCGCCAGCACGCTCAACGTCTGGGGACTGCTTGAAGGCACCCACGTCCTGTCGCTGATGCTGTTCGCCGGCACCATCTTCCTGGTGGACATCCGGCTGCTGGGCATAGGCTTCAAGAAGACGCCCGTGTCGGTGATCAGCGACCGCGTGCTGCCGCTGACCGTCTTCGGTTTCGTGCTGATGATCGTGACCGGCGTGGCGCTCTTCTACGCCAAGCCATTGCTTTATTACCACAATCTGTGGTTCCGCCTGAAGTTGATCTTCCTGGCGATCGCGGTCATCAACATCTTCATCTTCCACTTCAAGGTGCAGAACAACCGCGACGAATGGGACACTGCGCCCGCGACGCCGGCCAAGGCGCGAATCTCCGCGGCGGTCTCCATCCTGGCCTGGGTGGCGGTGATCACCGTCGGCCGGTTCATCGCCTACGACTGGTACGAGTGCGGCAAGCCGCTCCCCCACTGGGCCAACTTCGCCCAGGAGTGCGCCATCTCCGAACGGGGCGCGATCGACCTCTCGGAGGTGACCCAATGATC
>NZ_DASWTE010000387.1:0-1791 GCF_036402295.1 Phenylobacterium sp. | reverse complement strand
CTACACCTCGCGGCCCAAAGGCGCGGCGTTCGGCGGCAACTCGGGCCTAGGCCTCTCGATCGCCCGCCAGATCGCCCAGGCGCACGGCGGATCGCTCAGGGCCGAGAACAAGATCGGCGCGGACGGCAAGGTCGCCGGCGCTGTTTTCCTCCTCACCCTGCCCGAGCAGTCCGTCTGATGCGCAGACTGGCGCGCCCCGAGGACGAGGCGGCGGTCCACCGCATCTACGCGCACCCGGCCGTGGTCCCGTTCCTGACCTACGAGACCCTGTCGCCCGAAGCCTTTGCGCCGGTGTTCGCCGACCTGCTCGCTGGCGGCGACTTCTGGGTCTGGGAGGTGGACGGCGCGGTCGTGGGCTTCTACCGGGCCACGCGCCTGCCGGGCCGGGCCGGGCATGTGGTCCACCTGGGGCCCCTCGCCATCGACCCAGATCGCCACGGCGAGGGCCTGGGCCAGGCGATGATCGGCGACGCGCTCTCCTGCCTCGAGGCCGAGGGCGCGCTGCGGGTGGAGCTTACGGCCGAGGCCGACAACGTGCGCGGCCTGGCGTTCTACAGGAAGCTGGGCTTCGCCATCGAGGGCGTGCAGCGGATGGCCTACAAGCGCGCCGCCGACCCCGACTTCATGGACGAGGTCCTGATGGTGCAGTTCCTGGGCGAGCTGCGCGGCCGATGATCCTGCATGCGGGCCTGATCGCCCGGCGCATGGGCGGATTCTGGCGGGGCGTGCTGATCGAAGGCCCGCCCGGCGCGGGCAAGAGCGACCTGGCGCTCAGGGCCCTGGACCAGGGCTTCCGCCTGGTGGCCGACGATCGCGTGGTGGTCTGGACCGACGCCGGCCGGCTCTTCGGGCGGGCGCCCGACACGCTGAGCGGCCTGATCGAGGTGCGCGGCGTCGACGTGCTGCGGATCGAGCCCGTGGCCTACTGCGAGATCATCCTGGTGGCGCGGCTGCAAGTGCCGGAACGCATTCCGGATTCTGCAACCGAAGCGGTCCTGGGCCTCGCAATTCCACTACTGTCGGTAGCGCCCTTCGAAACCTCCGCGCCTGCGAAACTAAGCCGCGCGATGGAGACCTTTGACGCGGCGCACAACAGGCGTATTTAGCTCCGCTCGCGCCCCTGATCAGGCGTACGTCGCGGGTGGGGATACCCCTTGGATTGTCAGGCATGATCGGCCTCGTGATCGTGACTCACGGCCGGCTGGCGCAAGAGTTCGTCTACGCCATGGAACACGTGGTGGGGCCGCAGTCGGCCGTCGAGGCGATCTGCATCGGCCCCGAAGACGACATGGAGCGGCGCCGCCAGGACATCCTGGCCGCCTGCGGCCGCGTCGAGGGGGGATCGGGCGTTGTCCTGCTCACCGACATGTTCGGCGGCACGCCCTCGAACCTCGCCATCTCGGTGATGGAGCAGACCAAGGCCGAGGTGATCGCGGGCCTGAACCTGCCCATGCTCATCAAGCTCGCCAGCGTGCGCACCCGCTTCAGCCTGGAGGACGCGGTTGCCGCGGCGCAGGAAGCCGGGCGAAAGTACATCTCCGTGGCCTCCTACGTGCTGGCCGGAGAGAAGTAGCTGAGCGAAGCCAACCGCACCGTCGAGATCATCAACAAGCGCGGCCTGCACGCCCGCGCGTCGGCCAAGTTCGTGAAGCTGGCCGCGGCCTTCGACGCCGAGGTGCGCGTCTCCAAGGACGGCCAGACCGTCGACGCCCGCTCGATCATGGGCCTGATGATGCTGGCCGCCTCTCCCGGCTGCTCCATCGACATCCAGGCCGAGGGCGACCAGGCCGA
>NZ_DASWTE010000386.1:0-2438 GCF_036402295.1 Phenylobacterium sp. | reverse complement strand
GACTCGTCGTCAACCTCGCCGTTGGGGATCAGGTCGATGAAGTTGTCGTAGTCGGCGTAGAAGGCGTGCGCGTCGAGGGTCAAGGGGCCGCGCTCGTAGTGCAGGCTGGCGTCGGCCGAGTACGTGACTTCCTTGTCGAGGGCCGGATCGCCGCTCTCGAAGGCGCCGGTGGCCGGGTGGGCGCCGAACGACGAGAGCTCCTCTTCGGTCAGGCCGCGGCTGGTGCGCGAGAGCGCCAGGCCCAGGAACAGGCCTTCGGTCGGCCGCAGGAAGCCGGCGATCGAGGCCGAGATGTTGGTGAAGTCGCGGTCGGCGCGCTCGTTCCTGATCGAGCGGCTGTCCAGGCGGATCCCGCCTTCCACGCCCCAGGCGCCCTTGTCCAGGCGCTGCAGGGTGAAGACGCCCCACTCGTCGATCTTGGTGGCCGGGATCAGCGCCTCTTCGCCGATCGCGTCGAAGGTGCGGTGCAAGCCCTGGAAGCCCACCGCGCCCTGCCATCCGTCGCGGTCGCGCTGGACCAGCTCGATGCGGCCTTCCTCGCCCTTGGACAGGAAGGTCGTGCCCCGCTCCTCGCCCTCGAACTCGGTGTGCTTGTAGTCGGCGTAGCCGCCGGTGAAACGCACGCTGGAGAACGGGCCCGAGTCGAAGTTCAGCGCGCCGCGCGCGTCGACGCGCGTCTGCTTCAGCTCGATGTGGACCTCTTCCTCGGCGGCGCTGCCGTAGTCGCTGTCGACGTGCTTGACCGCGACGCCGCCCCAGCCCTGCTCGCCCACGTACGAGAGGCCGCCGCCGAAGGCGTCCAGCTTCGTATAGGTGTTGGGCACGTGGGTGCGCTGCCGCGAGGGCTCGGGCAAGCCTAGACTGGCGGCCAGGCGGCGCGACATGGGATCGACCGGGACCTCGTAGTCGTCGGTCCGGCGGTGGACGCCGTCCAGCGTGATCGACAGGCCGTCGCCGACGCCGGCCTTCAGCGCGCCCGAGAGCTGGCGGCCCTCGTCGCCGGTCGAATAGCTGGCCAGCGCGCGGCCATGGACGCCGGACTCGAACTTGGACGGGATGCGCTCGTCGATGACGTTGACGATGCCGCCGATGGCCGATCCGCCGTAGGCCAGGGCCGACGGGCCGCGCAGCACCTCGATGCGCTCGGCCTCCTGCGGGTCGCTGGCCACCTGGTGGTCGGGCGAGAGGCCCGAGGCGTCGATCTGGCCCACCCCGTTGGTCAGCACCTGCACGCGCGGGCCGGCGAGGCCGCGGATCACCGGGCGGCTGGCGCCCGGACCGAAGAACGACGAGCGCACGCCGGGCAGGTGGGCCAGCACGTCGCCGAGGCCGGCGGCGGGCGCGAGGTCCAGCGCGTCGCGCTTCACGACGTTCACGCTGGTGGTCGTGGAGTCGAGCGAGACCACGTAGGGCGCGGCGGTGATCACCACCTCCGAAAGGTCCTTGTGGCCCGGTTCGGCCGCGTCACCCTCGGCGGCGAACGCCGGGGACGCGGCCAGGGCAAGGACGCCGACGGTGGCGAGGAGGAGGTCGCGGGACATGGTGGAGGGGCCTAGCACTTGCGGATTGGCGTCACTGTTATGAAATAACATAACGAGTCGTCAAGCGCGTTGCGAAGACTGGGGATCGGCGATAGCGGAAGGACATGGCCAGCGACTGCCATCACCATGAGCACCACGTGCACCACGGGCTGAAGGGCCCGGCCCTGGGCCAGGCGCTGGGCGCGGCCGAGGACAGGTGCGCGAGCAGCCAGGAGCGCCTCACCGCGCCACGCCGACGCGTCTTGGAACTGCTGCTGGCGGCCGACGCGCCGCTCAAGGCCTACGACCTGATCGCCGCCTTCGGCGAGCACGGCGAACCGGCCAAGCCGCCGACGGTCTACCGGGCGCTGGAGTTCCTGGAGCGGCTGGGCTTCGCGCACCGCATCGAGAGCCTGAACGCCTACGTCCCCTGCCGCATCGAGGGCGGGCACGTGGCGGCCTTCCTGATCTGCGACTGCTGCGGCGAGGCGGCCGAGTTCCAGCCCGACCTGTCCGCGCCGCTGCAGGCGGCCCGCGGCACGGGCTACGCGGTCCGCGCCATCACCCTGGAGGCCCGCGGCCTCTGCGCCGCCTGCCAGGCCGGCTGACGCCGCCTCCCCGCGTAGGAGAGGCGGCGCTCGCTCAGTACCAGAAGATGTTGCGGACGACCTGGACGATGCGCCCGGTGTACTCGTCGATCAGCAGCGCGTCCGGACCGGAGCGCACCCACTCGTAGCCGGGCGGCGGCAGCGGCAGGTCGTAGAGCCACGGGTCGACGATCCAGTAGCCGGGGCCGTACCAGCTGCGCGGGTAGAAGTCGCCGAAGCTCCAGAGGCGCACGTAGAAGCCCGACGGCGGCCGCCATGCATAGCGGTAGCGGTGCGAGCTGAAATAGACCGACGGATAGCGGCCGCGCTC
>NZ_DASWTE010000385.1:0-23051 GCF_036402295.1 Phenylobacterium sp. | reverse complement strand
GCATTTTGCGTCGTCAGACATTCAACAACGAGTTGCAGTCGTCAGTTCCCAAGGTTGCAGAATAAATGGGGCGGAAGAAGGGCGTGTGCTCAACGCACGCCCAGGAATTCTCGCATTAACCTTTTGGCAATACTTGAGGCGCCCCTGCTTAGACGCAGACGACGCCTGATTTGGCCTCGGTGTAAGCCCCGCCCGCATAGGCCACTTCGCCGTTCACCAGCACGGTGTCGACGCCCTTGGCGGCGCGGACGTAGCGCATGCCGTCGCCCGGCATGTCGAAGGCCGGCATCTCGTCGGCACGGTCGATGGTGTCGGCGTCGAAGACCACGATATCGGCGGCGAGGCCGGGCTTGAGGCGGCCGCGGTCTTTCAGGCCCCAGATGTCGGCCGTCTCGCCGGTGATCTTGGCCACGGCCTGTTCCAGCGACAGGGCGCCAGCTTTGCGGACGAACTCCGAGAACAGGTAGCCGGTGTCGCCATAGGTCGAGAACGAGGACAGGTGCGCGCCGCCGTCGCTCGCGCCGATATGCACCAGGGGGTGGGCCAGCATGGGCCCGATGCGGTCGGTGAGCTGGTGCCCCTGGCTGGCCGACAGGAAGGCCACGTCCAGGCCGTGCTCCAGGCTGAGGTTGATGAGCGCCAGCGCCGGGACCTCGCCGCGGGCCTTGGCCACCTCGGAGAGGGTCTTGCCGACGAGCTCAGCGGGGGCGGCGTCGCCGCCGCGGACCACGAGACGGCCCATCATCATCTCGCCGCCGTCGGGTCCGAGATCGGAGACCATCTTGGCGACGGTGTCGGGATCGCGCAGCGCCGCCAGGCGCTCGGCCAGCGGCTGGCGCAGGATCCGCACCCAGCGGGGCAGGCGAGCGAAGAACAGGCTGGGGCGCAGCAGGCTGAAGCTGATGTCGATCGGCCGTGTCTGCATCTGTGGCCAGACGCGGGCCCCGCGGGCGAACTGCTCCTCGACCCGGGCGATGGCGCGGGGGGCGTTGTCGGGCACGGCCGCGGTGTCGAACAGCGGCGAGAAGGTGGTCGGGATATTGTGCTTCAGGGAAAGCTCGGCCAGCTGGTCGATGCGCGCGATGGTGATGTCGGTGGCGTAGAACTCCGGCACGCACTGGAGCATGCGGCCGTATTCGCCGAGCACCGCCGACAGCGCGTCCAGCTCCTCGAACTGGGCGAAGCGGCTGGGCACGGGGCGGCCGTTCTCGTCGACGTCGACGAAGCTGGTGGAGAGGCCGACCGCGCCGGCGTCCAGGCACTCGCGCAGCAGGTCTTGCATCTGCGCGATCTCGTCGGCCGTGGCGGCGCGCTCCTGCGCGGCTGGGCCCATCACCCACAGGCGGATCACGCTGTGGCCGACCAGCGGGGCGACGTTGATCGACAGGCCCTTCTCGATCGCGGCGCGGTAGCCCGCGAAGTCTTCCCAGGTCCATTCGAAGGCGGTGGTGAAGGCTTCGGGCGGCATCTCCTCGATCTGCTGGAACATGCCCACCAGGCGCTTGCGGTCGGCGGCCTTCAGGGGCGCCAGGGAGAGCGAGCAGTTGCCGGGCACCACGCAGGTGACGCCGTGCTCCAGCGCCGGCCGCGCGGCGCCGTCCCAGAGCAGCTGGACATCGAAGTGGGTGTGCGGGTCGATGAAGCCGGGCGCAACGACGCGGCCGGTGGCGTCTATGACCTCGCGGGCCTCGCCGGAGACCTGGCCCACGGCGGCGATCTTGCCGTCCTTCACCGCCACGTCGCCGGCGAAGCCGGGGCCGCCGGAGCCGTCGACCACCAGGCCGCCGCGCACGATCACGTCGAACATCCCAAAGCTCCTACTTGGGCCGTCTCCCTAGTCGTCAGCCCGTCGGCACGATCAGCCGCCAGGATTGTCCGTAGAGGTCCTCGAGGCTCGACGCGCCGCAGGCCTCCATCAGCTTCAGGCCGGTGTCCTCGTCCAGCAGCACCGGATGCTCGGATCCGTCCGGATGCAGCAGCCGGACCAGCAGCTCGGCCGAGCCGTCGTGGCCGGCGACGATCTCGGCGCCGACGATGACGGCCTCATCCATTCGAAACGGGCGGTTCCACGAAGACCACGTCCGACCCCAGCATCAGGCCGGGCGGCCGGCGCATCGCGAAGACGTGCAGGTTCCAGCTCTTGATGCGGTCGACCGCGGCCTCCAGCGGCTCGTCCGGCAGGGCGCGCGCCGCCAGCTGCTCGACCGTCTCGCCGGGACCCGGCGTGACGAACCGGCGCTGGCGGCTCAGGCTCATGGTCAGATGCGCTCGACGATGATCGCCGGCGCCATGCCGCCCGCCGCGCACATGGTGACCAGGCCGCGCTTCAGGTCGCGACGCTCCAGCTCGTCGAGGATGGTGCCGATCAGGATCGAGCCGGTGGCGCCAATCGGGTGGCCCAGCGCCATGGCGCCGCCGTTCACGTTGACCTTCTCGCGGTCGAGGTTGAGGTCGCGGATGAACTTCTCGGCGACCACCGAGAAGGCCTCGTTGATCTCCCACAGGTCGATGTCGTCGGGCGTCAGGCCGGCCTTCTTCAGCACCTTCTTCGCCGCCGGGACGGGGGCGTTGAGCATCAGGGTGGGGCTGTCGCCGACGTTGGCCATGGCGATCACGCGGGCGCGCGGCTTCAGGCCGTTCTTCTTGGCGTACTCGGGCGAGGCCAGCAGCACGGCCGCCGCGCCGTCCACGACGCCCGATGAGTTCCCGGCGTGGTGGAAGTGCTGGATCTTCAGGTCCGGATAGACACGGTTGATCAGGCCCGCCAGCGTGGTGCCGCGGTTGTCGAGCGGCGCATTGGCCATGGCCTCGAACGACGGCTTCAGGGCCGCCAGGCCTTCCAGTGTCGTCTGCGGCCGCGGGAACTCCTCGTGGTCGAGGGCGATGCTGCCGTCCTCGTTGCGGACGGGCACCAGGGCGCGGTCGAAGCGGCCTTCCTTGATCGCCTTGTCGGCGCGCTGCTGGCTGACGTAGGCCAGCTCGTCCAGCGCCTCGCGGCTGATGCCCTCCATCGTGGCGATGGCGTCGGCGCAGATGCCTTGGTGCGACTGCGGGTGCAGCTCACGCAGGTGGAGATTGCCGGCGTCCATCAGGGCCGGGCCTTCGAAGAACGCCTGGTTCTGCGGCGCGCTGGAGGCGGTGTAGGACATCATCTCGGTCCCGCCCGCGATCACCAGGTCCTCCATGCCCGACATGATCTGGGCGGCGGCGAGGTTGACCGCGGTGATGCCCGAGCCGCAGAAGCGGTCGAGGGTCACGCCCGAGGCGCGGATGTCGAAGCCGGCGTCGAGGGCGCCCATGCGACCCATGTCGTTGCCCTGCTTGCCGCGCTGGGACGAGCAGCCCCAGATCACGTCATCGACTTCCTCGGTCTTCAGCGCGTTCCGCTCGGCGATGGCGCCCAGCACGGTGGCGGCCAGACGCTGCGGGTGGAAGTCGGCCAGCGCTCCCTTGCCGACCTTGCCGATGCCGCGCGGCGTGCGGCAGGCGTCGATGATGTAGGCTTCGGGCATGTCTTTCCTCGCGAGCGTAAATGTCGTTCGGAAGAAAGTTCTGCGCTCTCCGTAAGGTCAGTCTAGGCCAATTCGAAGGGCGGCCTGACAGCCCGGCAGGGGGCTTCCAGCTCGACGAGCCGGATCGCTGCGGCGAGGTCGGATCCGGCCGTGCGCGCCCGGCGCCGGGCCTGAGCCAGCCAGCCGGCCTCGCCGGTGAGCTGGTGGAGCCGCAGGAGGTCGTAGACGTCGCCCGACCGGCGGGCGGCCTGGGCGGCGCGGTCGGCGAAGGAAGGCTCGGCGTAGGCGTCGTGCGCCAGCGACCAGAGCTCGGCGTCGCCGGCCTCGGCCGGCAGGCCGGCCAGCGCGGCGTGCAGGCCGTCCGGTAGCGGGAGGACGCCGGCGCGGGCCAGGGCCAGGTGGTGGCGCAGCGCCGGGCGGCCGGCCACGATGGCGGCGTACAGGCGGTCCGCGGCCCACGCGGCGAAGGGCGTGGGCTCGACCTCGCGGGCGCCGGCGCCGTCCAGCAGCCGCGCCAGGATGGACAGGGGCGCCGACCCGGGCGGCGCACGTTGCGTGAAGGCCTCCAGCGCCCGGGTCTCGTCCTTCCGGTCGCAGCGCGCCCGGGCCACGTCCGCGCGGACCGTCCAGGCGGTCCAGCTGTCGCCAGCCCGCGCCGCCCAGACGTCGGCCGCGGCCAGCAGGCAGGGGTCGCTCCAGGCCAGCGCGGCGCGCAGGGCCAGCCACGCCAGGCGAAGCGCTTCGGGGTCGTCGACGTCCAGCCAGACCTGATGCGCCCGTTCCAGCGCGGCGCCCAGCGGCCCGTCGGCGGGCGGGCGACGGCGGTGGCGCCGCGGCGCCGGCGCTTCGGCGAACGCCTCGGCGAAGGCCGTCATGTCCGCGAAGCGGGCCGCCGGGTCCTTGGCCATCGCCCTCGCCAGCACCTGCTCGACCTGCGGCCACGCGTCGATCCCCCGCGCCGTGAAGGGCAGGGGAGGACGTCCGGCGATCCGGGTGAGCAGTTCTCCCTGCTCGGCCGTGGCGTCGACCGTCGGCAGACCGGTCAGCAGCAGGTAGGCGAGGGCGGCGACGGCGGCCTGCTCGCCGCGAGGCGTCACGGCCGGCGGCAACCGCCCGGCGGCCAGCGCGGCGGCCATCTCGGGCTCGTAGAAGTGGGCGATGCCGGCGCGGGAGATGTCCGTGCCGCCGGCGGAGTTCAGTCGCGCGCGGCCGAAGTCCAGCAGGGTGACTCGGCCGTCGTCGGCCACCAGGATATTGCCTGGGTGGATGTCACCGTGGAGCACGCCGCGCGCATGCAGGCGGCCGTAGGCGGCCAGCAGCGCGGCGACGAGGGCATGCGACCGGCGACGGTCGGCGCTGGCCCTGGCTTGCTGGGCGACCGCCGCGATCGGCGCGCCGGGACGCCATTCCATAGCCAAGAACCGGCGGCCGTGGACCTCGCCGACCTCCAACAGGCGCGGGCTGTCACCACCGCCCAGCCGCTCGAGAATCCGCGCCTCGTGGGCGAACGGCAGTTTCCCGCCGGGGCGGGCGATCTTCAGCGCCGCCGGCGTCTCGTCTGCGGCGAGGGCGCGATAGACCTCGCTGTCCTCCAGCGCCTGCACCAGGGCCACGATCTCGTAGCTGCCGAACGCCTGCCCCGCGGCGAGGCTGGGCGCGATCGCCTGGGCGTCCGGCGAGTCGGCCGGCACCAGCACCCGGCCGTCGACCAGGGTGGCGAGCGCGTCGAACGCGTCCTCCAGGGTGGCGAAGGGGTCGCGCGCCTCGGCCTGGCTGAAGTCGAGCACGGCGTCCACGAAGCTGCGCGGCTCGCGGAAGCGGTCCATCAGCCGGGCCAGTTCCGGGCTGACGAGGCGGGTGGTCACCCGGAAGCCGGGCCGGCTCACCACCACGTGCCCGGGCGGCGCGGGTCCGATCTTGGCCTGCAGCCGCAGCGACAGGTCGCCGATCTCCACCAGCTGGGCGTCGGCCGGCAGCATGAACAGGGTCTCGGAGAGGCCGGCGTCAGGCCCGCTCATGCCATCACCCAGTTCTTGACGCCTTGCTCGGCCAGGCGCGCCGTTACGGCCGGCGCCGGGTCCTCGCCTGGGCGGCGGACGGCGACGATCGCCTCGGCCAGGCGAGCCGTGATCCACGACCGCCAGCTCTGCAACGCCGCGCCCTCGACGGGGCGGGGGTCGCGGCCCCAGGAAAGCAGGCCGTCGCCGGTGATCTCAGCGGTGAAGGGCGCCCCTTGCGCTGGCGCCCGTCGCAGGGCGTGCGACAGCGCCTTGGCGACCGAGCTCAGGTGATCCAGATCGTCGAAGTAGGCCACGATCTTGTCGGGCCGCAGGAGACCGGCGGCGCCGCGCCCGACCTTGAACGAGCCGACCTCCAGGCGGGCGAAGGTCGCCGCCACGACGGGGAAGGCGGCAGCCAGCGCCTCGGGACGCGGGCTGACGTAGAGCTTGCAGGCCGGCGCGTCGTTGGCTTGGCGGCCCACGCGGCTGAAGCTGATCCAGCCCGCATGGGTCGACGCTTCGTAGGGCTGCGCCAGCAGTTCCCGCACGGCGCCGCCTGGGCCAAGTCCGAGGACGGACAGCGGGTTGTCTCCCGGCCCGAAGGCCAGCTCGGCGTCACGCCCGAAGGGCGCGGCGCCGAAGCTGTAGAGCCGCCGGCCGATCAGGCCGACGTCGGATGTGGGGAGCGCCGCCACGGTCCGGATGGCCCGCAGCGAGAGCTCGGCGAGCCGTCCAGCCATGGCGGGCATTCCCGCTAGTGCCCGAGGGACTTGAGCGCGCCCTCGAGTTGAGCGCGCACGGCGGGCGCCTCGGCCGCCGTCGGGGCGTAGCTCCTCGAGATGGTGTCGAGCTTCTCGACCGCGATCGCGAGTTGCTTGCGCATCTTGGGAAGGTCGGCGATCCGGTGGGCTTCCATGCCCACGTGCACGATCG
Source organism: Phenylobacterium sp. (assembly GCF_036402295.1). Lineage (GTDB taxonomy): Bacteria > Pseudomonadota > Alphaproteobacteria > Caulobacterales > Caulobacteraceae > Phenylobacterium. Next base: position 16,606 of record NZ_DASWTE010000385.1, on the reverse strand, counting down.
GCGTAATCGGCGTGGGGATGGTCTCCAGCGAGGAGCCGCCGCAGTCGGGGTTGGGAAGTCCCACGCCGCCGCCGCCGCCGCTGCGCGCGCCGGCCCGGGCCAGGTCGGCCCACACCGCGCTCGCCACGACGGACGAGCCCACGTCGTGGATCGCCTCGCGCAGCGCCGGGTTGCCGTCGGGGTCCCCTTCGCGGAAGGCGAGGCCGATGCTGTCCAGAGCCGCCTGGTCTTTCAGGGCCCCGCGTACGGTCTCACGTGCAATCTCCAGGACATGCTCCTTGCCGAGCACGCCCGCGACGGGGGAAATCCACCAGGGTAGCGGCTCGCCGTCTTCGGCGGGGAGGAACGAGCCTCCGCCGGCGCCGGATGCTGACGGAATACTGACCACCAGGTCCTTTATGACAAAGTCGGTCCGTTCGCGCGCCTGAGCTTCCATGCGCGTCCTCCTTGTTTTCTGAGCTGTTGGCTTCGCAGCACTGGGAACGGCGGCGCAAGATACTTGCCCCACCCTTGGATTATGCTCCTGAACACTTGTAGCAGCCGATAACGACGCTACGCGCGGTGACGCCGCGGAGTCAATGAAATTACACCAAAAAGTTGTATTGCTAAGCTTGTTGGCCCAGCTTCAGTTGCGCTGCGATGCGGGGCGATGCAGTGCGGTGCGATGTGACGCGTTTGTGTCCGGTCAGCGCGCCCAAAGGTCGTGGGCGGGGAGGCCCAGGCGGGCCTCGATGGCCGCTGCGGCGTCCAGGCAGACGTCCTCGCGGAAGCGCCCGCCGATGAGCTGGCAGCCGACGGGATGGCCGTTCACGTAGCCGATCGGCGTGGTCACCACCGGAACGCCCAGCGCGCTGACCGCCATGTTGAAGCGCAGGTCGTTGCCGAAGATGCGCCGGACCGCCTCGGTGCTCACCAGGTCGGCGTCGTAGGCGGGCGTCGGCTGCACCGAGACCGGCGCCAGGATCACCGGCCAGTCCTCCAGCATCGCCAACCAGCGGCGGATCAGCCGCGTCCGGTAGGCGACGCCCTGCTGGTACTCGGTGGCGTCGAGCATCTTGGCCATTGTCAGGATGCCGTCGAGCGCGCCCTGGAACAGCGGGCTGCCCTGTTCGCGGTACTGTTGGAGCTGTAGCGTCGCGATCTCGGTCGAGATCAGGTCGACCCACAGCTGGAACACCTCGTCGAGGTCAGGAACCTCCAACTCCACCACTTCGTAGCCGGCGTCGGTGAGCCACGCGGCGGCGCGGTCGATCAACGCCAGGACCTCGGGGTCGGCTTCCAGGCTGGCGGGGATCTTCGCCTTCGCGACACGCCTGGCGACGGGCGGCCCCTCGAGCGGCGCGGGGACCCACCAGGGGTCGCGCGCGTCCCGGCGGCTCATCACCTCCAGCGCCAGGCGCAGATCGGCCACGTCGCGGCAGAGCGGACCCTGGACGCTCATGAGCTGCGCCATCGGCGGTCGCTCGACCGTCGCCGACGGGTTGAAGGCCGGAATGCGGCCCTGGCTCGGGCGGACCGTCGCCACGCCGTTGCAGAACGCCGGCCAGCGCAGCGAGCCGCCGATGTCGTTGCCGTGCGCGATGCAGCCGATGCCCACCGCCACCGCCACGGCCGCGCCGCCAGAGGAGCCGCCGCAGGTGATCGCCTTGTCCCAAGGGCTCCAGGTCTGGCCGTGCAGCGGGTTGTCGGTGAACGCCCGCATCGAGAACTCGGGCGTGTTGGTGAGGCCGAGGATGATCGCGCCGGCCTTCTTCAGGTTGGCGGTCACCGGCGCGTCTCCGGGGGCGATGTTGTCCTTCAGCGCTACGACGCCGTTGGAGTTGGCCTGGCCCTCGACGTCGATGTTGATCTTGATGGTCACCGGCACGCCGTGCAGCGTCGGCAACTCGGCGCCCGAAGCCTGCAGCCGGTCGGCGGCGCGCGCGGTCTCCAGCGCCTGGTCGGTCAGCTCGACCACGACGGCGTTCAGTGACGGGTTCTTGGCGCGCAGCCGCTCGACGTGGGCCCGCGTGACCTCCTCGGAACTGACGCGCCCCGACCGGATCGCTGCGGCCGTCTCGACGGCGCCCCACTGCCAAATCTGCGACGACGTCATGCCAACTCTCCCTGGACGTCAGGGTGCGGAGGCGTCGCGCGGGCCGTCAACCCGTGGCGGTCAGAGTTCCAGCGGAAAGAGCTGGGCGACCTTCTGCGGCTCGCGCTTCCACACGTCGGAGGCGTCGACGTAGAGCTCGATGCCGTTGCCGTCGGGGTCGGCCATGTAGAGCGACTTGGTCACCTCGTGGTCAATGGGGTCGGTCACGACGCCGGCGGCCTCCAGCTTCGCGCGCGCCTCGCGCAACTGGTCCAGGCTGTCGCCGATCTTGAAGGCCACATGATGCAGCCCCGCGCCCTCGGTCGTCGCCGCATCGCCGGGGACCAGCATGACGGCGAAGTCGTGATGGTTGCCCAGGGAGAAGAACGTCATCCTCATCCCATTCTCCTCGAAGCGTGCGCAGATCGGCAGGCCCAGTACGTCGCCGTAGAAGCGCTCGGCGCGGTCGATGTCGGTGACGCGCACGACCACATGGCCGAGAGATTGGATCTTCATCGTTCCCCCCATCGTCGTTCGGAGAGTGATGTTATCAGACCTCAGCGGCCGCGCCTAAGCGCAAGACCGTCCACCATCGCCTGCAAGCCCATCTCGAAGGTGGCGGTGGAGTTCTCGGTCGCCCCGCGGCCGGCCTGTTCGGCCAGCGCGAAGCCCATGGCGTAGCGGGCCAGCACCATGAAGGCGCCCCAGGCCTGGCGGTCGTCGAAGCCCTCGGCCCGCAGCCGCGCGATGTTGGGCTCGAAACGGTTGCGCCGCCGCGCCTCCGTGGGCCGCGCCGCCGCCAGCACCCGCGCGCCGTCGCGCACCGACAGGGCCGCGCGGCGGTAGGCCCGCGCGCCCTCGGCCAGCCAGGTCTGCCAGTCGTCGAAGGCGTCGGGGGCGGGCAGGACGTCGCCGAGCAGCTTGTCGGCCATCAGGTCGCGCAGCTCGCCCATGTTCTTGAAGTGCCAGTAGAGCGACGGGCCCTTCACCCCCAGCTCGGCCGCCAGTCGGCGCGTCGAAAGCTGGTCCAGCCCCACCTCATCGAGCAGCTTCAGCGCCGCCAGGACGATGGCGGCGCGGTCGAGCGGCGGGCGGACTTCGGCGGCGGTCACGCGCCCCGCATACCACGGCCTGAAATACGCCTGCAAAGTTTCCCTACCAGTGCTAGGCGATGGAAACGCGGCGGCAGACCGCGACGATGGCGGAGGATGTGATGCAGCGCAGACTGGCGATCGGTTTGGCGATGGGCGCGGGCCTGCTGGCGGCGGCCCCGGCCGCTGCGAAGGACCTGATGGGCGTGGCGTGCTCAAGCCCCGCGCCCGTCCATTGCCCCGAGACCGGCTGCACCAGCGCGGAGGTGGGGGACCTGGGCAACGCGACCGAAACGAAGTCCGGCCGGAAGTTCTTCCTCGACTATCCCTGCGACCTGAAGGCGGGCGAGAAGGTCACCTTCATCCTGTCGCTGCACGGCGGCGGCTCGATCGGCAACTGGCAGCGCCACTACTTCCCGCTGATCGACTTCAAGGAGAAGCACCGGCTGGTCATCGCCACCCCGTCTGGCACCCGCAACATCTGGGTTCCGGACCAGGACGACGCCTACCTGCAGGGCATCGTCGAACAGGTCGAGGCGGCGGTGGGCAAGGGCAACATCAAGGCCTTCTGGTTCGCCGGCCACTCGTTCGGCGGCCAGACCTCGAACCGGCTGCTGAACTCCGACTTCTACCGCCAGCGCCTCACCGGCTGGGTCAGCCTCTCGGGTGGCCGGCTGGGCTCGAAGCGCGAGGAGGTCCGCGCGCCGATCCCGACGGGCTCGGGCGGGCCGGGCGGTCCGCCGCCCCAGCCGGCTGGGACGCCGCCCGGCGCGCCGATGCGGCTGGCCGCCGACGCCTCGATCCTGCCCGACTTCGCCTTCTCGCACATCTACGAGACCGGCGAGCACGAGCTCACCGCCGCGGGTCTGCCGGCCGGCTCGCGCTGGGCCGAGAAGCTGGGCTGCAAGGCGCAGGGCAAGCCGCGCGAGGTGGTCGACGCCAAGGCCGGCTACGTCCAGGACACCCGGGTGCAGGCCAACCCCAACAAGGTGTGGGGTCTCAAGGCCCGGCCGGGTGCGGCGAAGATCTATGACTACCCGGCGTGCCCGGGCGGCAAGGTCGTGGCCGACGTGGTGCGCATCGACAAGGGCCACACCGAGGGCCTGGAGCCGAGGGTCACGGAAGAGATCGTCAAGCTGATGCTGGCGGCGAAGTAGGGGGAGCGAAGACCATGAAGAAGCTGATGGCGCCAATGGTTCTCGGGGCGGCCTTCGGGGCGCTGGCCGCAGGACCCGCCCTGGCGAAGGACGTGGGCGGCGTGGCCTGCACGACGCCGCAGCCGGTGCGCTGCGACGGCGACGCCTGCTCGACCTCGGGCGCGCTCGCCGACCTGGGCAACGCGACCGACACCAAGACCGGGCGCAAGTTCTTCCTCGACTACCCCTGCGATCTGAAGCCGGGCGAGAAGGTCACCTTCATCCTCAACATCCACGGCGCCGGCTCGATCGGGAACTGGCAGCGCCACTACTTCCCGGCGTCGGACTACGTGCAGAAGCACCGCCTGGTCGTGGCGACCCCGACCGCGGCCACAACCGGCTCGATCGGCCCGGGAGGCGGGCCGGGCGTCCGCCGCTGGGACGCCGCGGCCGACGACGCCCACCTGCAGAACATCACCGACTTCGTCTTCGACAGCTTCGGCAGGAAGAACATCAGGTCGATGTGGCTGGCCGGCCATAGCCAGGGCGGCTTCACCTCGCGGCGGATCGTCTGCAGCGACTACTTCAAGGGCAAGGTCGACGGCTGGCTCAGCCTGTCGGGCGGCCGCATCGGCCAGGCCCCGTTCGTGAGCCAGTTCGGCCCACCTCGCGCCGATGGCGGGCCGCCGCCGCCGCGCCCCGCCGGCCCCAATCCGCTGGCGAACGACACCCCGCCGGCCTGCGAGTTCAGCCACATCTTCGAAGTGGGCCAGTGGGAGATCGACAGCCTGCCGGGGACCTCGCCGTGGGCCGTGAAATACGGCTGCGCGATGCGAGTCCGCGAAAAGGACATCGTCGACGCCAAGGCGGGCTACGTCTGGGACTACGCGCGGGCCGGCTACAAGGTGTGGGGGACCAAAGCCCGGCCGGGGACCAGCGAGGTCTACGTCTATCCCAAGTGCAAGGACGGCCGCGTCGTGGCCGACGTCGTGCGCATGGACAAGGGCCACACCGAGGGCCTCGAACCCAAGGTCACCGAGGCGCTGGTCAAGATGATGGTCGGCGCGAAAGGCGGGAAGGCGCAGGGCGGGGACTGAGCCAGCGCCCTAATGTTCTCGAGCCCTCCTCCTCGATGGAGGAGGGGTGGGTGGAGGTGTGACCGCAGAGCCGAGGCAGATGGCGCACTTGGGCGCTAGCGCCGATCGCGTTCCAAGCGTCCCGGCCCCGCGCACACCTCCATCCCCGGCCCTTCCTCCATCGAGGAGGAAGGGAGAGCACCTCTTCACCCCTGCGGCAGCGCCAGCGACGCCTGGCCGAAGGCGTAGCGCCAGCCGTCGGCCGTGCGGACGTAGGTGTCGCTGAACCACAGGGTGCGGTCGAACGCCTTGCCGCCGGCCACATACTTCAGCCGCAGCTTGGCGGTGACGACCGCCGTGTCGGCGCCGAACATCCGCACCGTCTGGCTGCCGGGCTCCTCGTCCTGGACCTCGTAGGCGATGGTCTGCTTGCGGGACTCGCTCAGCAGGTCGTCGCGGGTGATCACGGCGCCCGAGCCCACCACCAGGATCATCTGCGGGTGGAGGATCTTCGCCATCGTCTCGGCGTCGTTGGCCTTCACCGCGGCCTGGTACTGGACGTCGAGCGCGGCGACCGTGGCGGCGTCATCGGCCTGCGCGGCGCCGGCGGACAATGCGAGTGCGGCGGCGGCTGCGGCGGCGGTGCGGGTCATGGGTATCCTCCCTCCAGGGAGGCTCCGCGTAGCGCGGTTTTCGGACCTGCCGCTCGCGGGAAACGGACACGATAGGCGCCGGGTCTTCGAAATATTGGTGTAATGTGGCGGGACGAAAGTGACGCCCGGCTCACGTTCGTCGTGGACGCCGAACGATAGCGATTGGGGAGCTTCCATGACCCGCCTCGGCATGATCGGCCTGCTGGCCACCACCGCGTTCGTCGCCGGCTGCGCCAGCGACAGCCAACAGGCGGCGCTCACCGGCTCGGCGATCAACGCCTCGGCGACGACGCCCGCCAGCGTCGACAACTTCATGCTGGTGGACGCCAACCTGGAGGCCCACGAGCTCTACCGGATGACCGACGCCAGCGCCGTCGTCATCGTCACCCAGGCGAACGGCGACGCGGTGCTCCGCGGCCTCGCGCCCCAGCTCAAGACCCTGGCGTCGACCTACGGCGCCAAGGGCGTCGAGTTCCTGCTGCTGAACTCCAGCCTGAAGGACAGCCGCGAGGCGATCCTCGCGGAGGCGGCGTCGGCGGGCTACGCGATGCCCGTCCTCCTGGACGGCAACCAGATCATCGGCGAAGGCCTGGGCGTCACCCGCTCGGCCGAGGCGTTCGTGATCAACCCGAAGACCTGGACAGTCGCCTACCGAGGCCCGGTGAGCGGGCTCGCGGCGGCGCTGGACGCGCTGGCCGCCGGCCAGCCGGTCCCCGCCGCCACCGCGGCGTCGACCGGCGCGCTGATCGACTTCCCGCACCGCGGGGCGGGCGCGAAGCTCACCTACGTGAAGGACGTGGCCCCGATCCTCGAGGCCAAGTGCGTGGCCTGCCACCAGGAAGGCGGCATCGGCCCGATGCAGCTGACCAGCTACGAGATGGTGAAGGGCTTCTCGCCGATGATCCGCGAGGTGATCCGAACCGACCGGATGCCGCCCTACAACGCCGATCCGCACGTTGGGAAGTTCTCGGACGACAAGAACCTCTCGCCGGCCGAGATCAAGACCCTGGTCCACTGGGTGGAGGCCGGCTCGGCGCGCGGCGACGGCGCCGACCCGCTGGCCGCCGTGAAGCGCGTCGCGCCCGAGTGGCCGCTGGGCAAGCCCGACCTCGTGCTCAACATCCCGTCGTTCAAGGTGCCGGCCTCGGGCGTCGTGGACTACCAGCGCCCGGCGATGCCCAATCCGCAGCTGGAAGGCCGCTGGATCCGCGCCACGACGGTGAAGCCGGGCGACCGCCAGTCGGTGCACCACGTGCTGACCGGCTGGATGTCGGAGATGCCGAAGAACGGTGTGTCGTCCGAGACCCGCTGGCGCGGCTCGGTGGGCGGCTATGCGGTCGGCTCGGAGTCCAGCGTCTACGCCAAGAACGTCGGCAGCTTCCTGCCGGCCGGCGGCGCGATCGGCTTCCAGATGCACTACACGCCCTACGGCAAGGAGGCGGTCGATAACTCGCAGATCGGCGTCTACTTCTATGACAAGCCGCCCGAGCTGATGATGCGCAACGTCGTCGTCATCGACGGCACGATCACCATCCAGCCGAACACCAAGCGCCACAAGGAAGTGGCCTACGTCGAGTTCCCGAACGACGCGCTGCTCTACTCGGCGTTCCCGCACGCCCACTACCGCGCCTATGCGAGCGACCTGTGGCTGCAGACGCCCGACGGCAAGAAGACGCTGCTGCTCAGCCTGCCGCGGTACGATTTCAACTGGCAGCGCAGCTACACCTTCGCCCAGCCGATCAAGGTCCCGGCCGGCTCGCGCCTGATCGCCCACTACGTCTACGACAACTCCAGGACCAACCCGGCCAACCCCGACCCGAACATCAAGGTCACCTGGGGCGAGCAGAGCCACGAGGAGATGTTCTTCACCTCCGTGGCGTTCCGCTGGCTGGACGAGACGGCGGCCAAGCAGGTCGACCATGAGGGCCGGTTCGCCAAGACCCGCCTGCTGGGGATGATGGACGACAATATCGACGGCAAGCTGCAAAAGGCCGAGCTGAAGGGCCAGATGGGTAACATGATCGGCATGGCGTTCGCCAAGATCGACACGAACGCCGACGGCGCCATCGACCGCGACGAGCTCGCCGCCGCCCAGTCCCTGCTGCCGCAGCGCCGTCGCGGCGGCCAGGCCCAGGACGGCCCGAGCGAGACCACGCCGCTGGGTTAGGTCCCTTTCAAGATCGTCATGGCCGGGCTTGTCCCGGCCACCCAGAAGCGCAGTCGCCCACGCAAGGGCCCGCGGCGGCGTCGCCGAGATCCATTCTGCGCCGCCTCGCCTCTGGGTGGCCAGGACAAGCCCGGCCATGACGAGCGGGAGGGGTAGGCGGCTAAGTCACCCTTTAGGCCCAAACGTCACGGTCAGCAGCGCGCGCACCGTCCGCGGCGCGATCGGCCACAGCAGGCCGGAGGGGGAGGCCCAGTAGCCTTCCTTGCCGGTGAGGTTCGACGCCAGCACCCGGAACATCGCCGGGCGACCGCCCAGTTCGAAGCGGTGGCGCGCGCCCAGGCTCAGCATCGTCACCGCTGGGGTCTTGAAGGTGTTGGCTGTATCGGCCCAGCGCTCGCCCGAATAGGTCACCTGGGCGTCCACCGACCAGGCGTCGGTGATCTGGCGCTCGACGCTGGCGTTGGCCACGAAGCTGGAGATCCCCGCCGCCCGCGAGCCCACGACGCCGGCGTCCACCAGCGGTCCGGTGACCTTCGGCGTGAAGGCGACGGCGCCCAGCACCACGTTGGTCTTGGCGCCCAGCTGCCCCGCCAGCGAGCCCTCGACGCCCCGGTGGCGCACCCGGCCCACCAGCCCGTACGAGCCGTCGGCGCGGAAGCCCTGCGTTGGCTTGGAGACGTCGAACAGGGCGCCGATGAAGGTGAGCGACGGCGTCAGGTTGTGGCGCACCCCCAGCTCGAACTGCTCGGACTCCACCGGCGGCAGCACCTCGTCGCGGTTGGTGGCCGAGGTGGGCGCGATACCGCTTTCCTCCAGGCCCGTCACCCAGCTGCCGAACACCGCCGTGCGGCCGGTCACGCTCAGGATGGCGGAGGCGTTGTAGAGCGTGGTCTCGCTGACGCCCTCGGTGCGCACGCCGGCCTTGCTCAGCACCGTCTTGTCGTAGCGTGTGCGGTGGGCGGCCAGCCGCACCTGCAGCCGGTCGGCCCAGGCCAGGCCGTAGCCCAGCGAGCCGGTGACCTGCTCCACCTCGTCCTCGCCGCGGCGGCCGGTCCACGGCTGCTCGATCCCGTCAGGCTCGTCGCCGCGGATGTTGAAGGCGCCCAGCGGGATCGCGACGTTGGAGGTCAGCTCCACGCGGCTGCGGCGCCCGCGCACCGACGCGGTGAGCAGGTGGCTCAACCCACCGGCCTCGAAGCGCCGGCCGATGCGGGCTTCGGCGGAGTCCGAGATGTTGCGCTTGCCGGCCGTGCGGTAGGTGGTGGCGAAGGCGTCGCCGTTGGCCTTCGTCTGGATGATCGTGAAGTCGGCCCCGTCGTTGTCGAACTGCGAGCGGAAGGCCGCCACGTCCACCGTCCAGGCGCCGAAGCGGCCGTCGTAGAGGACGCCCAGGTTGGAGTTCATCGCCTCGACCCGCGCCCAGTCGGGCGAATACTGGTGCAGCTTGCGCGGGTCGGGCGGGACGGCGCCGTCGGTCGGGAGGAAGGCGTAGTCGCCGTCGTAGCGGCGCCGGTAGAGCGAGGCGAAGGCGCGCACGCGCTGGTCCGGCGCGACCTCCCAGCTGCCCACCGCGCCAACGTCGATCGCCTTGCCCTCGCTGCCCGGGCCCCAGCGCGAGAGCGGCCGCCAGATGAAGCCGCCGGCCAGGCCGATGCGCCCGTCGTCCGACTTCCACGACCCGTCGCCCTGGACGACCCGCGTGCCGAAGTCGCGGAAGCCCGCGCCAAGCCGGACCTCGTTCACCGCGCCCGGCGAACGCAGGCGATAGTTCACCACCCCCGACGGCGCCGGGTAGGCGAGGCGCGCGGCGTTGACGCCCACCCGCACGCCGACACCCGCCAGGATCGGGTCGTTCAGCGGCGAGGCGCGGCTGAAATAGGCGTCCTCGATCCGGTAGGCGCCGGAGTCGTTGATGTCGAAGCCGCGGACCTCGCCCTCGTTGTAGAGGCCCGACTGCTCGGTCCCGACGCGCTCTCCGAAGGCGTCGGCGGCAGTCTGCACCGCACTGTCCTGCGCGGCGGCAGGAGTAGCGGCCCAGGCGAGGAGAATTGGCCCCAGCAGAAGCGTACCCGCGATACGTGACATCGTTGTAATCCCGGCGAACTAGGCTGTTCAGACCGGGCGGTTTGTCCGATGCTCCGGGTGGGGACGGCGTGGCTGTGAGCGTGATTTCTGCGTGATGGTTTCACGATGAACGAACATGTCGCGCTTTGGCCCAAGATGACCTTGGCCCGTGAGCTGCCCTTCAGCCTGGCCGGAACGCAGGTGCGCCCGGCGGCGCTGGAGGTGGAAACCGGCGGCAAGGTGATCGCTCTCGAGCCCCGGGTGATGAAGGTGCTGGTGGCGCTGCACCGCGCCCGCGGTCATCCGGTCAGCCGCGACGAGCTCATCGACATCTGCTGGGACGGCCGCATCGTCACCGAAGGCGCGCTCAACCGCTGCGTGATGCAGCTCCGGAAAGCGCTGCTCGCCAACCCGCGCGTCAAGCTCGATACGATCGCCACTGTGGGATACCGGCTGCAGGCCGGCGTCGACATCCAGCCCCTGCCGACCGCGCCCAATGCCGATCAGCCTCCCGCCGCCGCGCCGCCGGCGTTCCCATCGGCGCCGCGCCGCTGGCTGTTCGCGGGCGGTGTGGCGGCTGCCTTCGTGGCGATCGCGGGCGCCGCGACGTTCGTCCTCATGCCGAAGCCGGTCACCTGGACGGCGCAGTCCTACACCCAGCTGACCGCCGAGCCGGGAATGGAGACCCACCCGGCGCTCTCGCCCAACGGCCAGCAGCTCGTCTATGCCCAGCGGCCGACGTCCGCCGTCTACCGCGACCTCTTCATCCGCAGCGTCGACCAGGGAACGCCGGTGCGCATCACCAGCGACCCGGCGGACGACCACAGCGCCGCCTGGTCGCCCGCGGGCGACCGCATCGCCTTCGTGCGGACGACGCCCGGCGGGCATTGCTCGATCCTCGTCGTCCCCATGCCGATCGGAGCTGAGCGGACGGCGGCGCGCTGCCAGTCTGCCGTCTACACGCGGGTCAGCTGGCTGGACGCCGACACCCTGGTCTTCGGCGACCGGGCCGGCCCGTCCGTGCCGTGGCGGATCCGTGCGGTCGACCTGACCAGCGGGGCGATGAAGGACCTGACGGCGCCGTCGCCCGAGACGCTCGGCGACTCCGACCCGATGGTCGCGCCGAACGGCAAGCTGCTCGTCTTCCGCCGCACCCTGCTGCACGGCGCCGACGACCTGTACCTGAAGGACCTGAAGACCGGCCGCGAACGCGCGCTGACCACCGACGGCTGGAAGGCGGCAGGCTACGTCTGGTCGCACGACAGCCGCCACATCTTCTATTCGTCGAACCGCGGCGGCGAATTCGGCCTCTGGACGATCGACACCGCCCGGCGCGAACCGCCCACGCGCATCAGCCTTGGCGCGGGGCAGTTCACCTTCAGTCGCATGTCCAGCGACCGGCGCAACCGCCTGGCGGTCGAGGCGCCGCGCACGCGGACAAACATCGTCGCCATGGGGCCCGACGGCGCCATGACGCCGGTGACGAACCACTCCAGCGCGGACTGGGAGCCCGAGGGCGCCGCCGACGGGACCGTGACCTATGTGTCGAACCGCTCGGGCGCCTCCGAGCTGTGGATCACCCGGCCCGATGGCCAGTCCGTGCGGCTGACCAACATCATGGGCAGCTACACCCACTCGCCGGCCTGGTCGCCCGACGGCCAGACCATCGCCTTCGTGGCGGTGAAGGGGCGAAAGGCCGAGATCTACACCGTGAGCCGCGACGGCTCGCGCCTCCGCGCGGTCACCGCCGACGGCCTCGACAAGCTGGACCCGGTCTTCACGGCGGCAGGCGACCGCCTGCGCTATCTGCAGCGGACGGCCGACGGCTATCGCCTGATGGAGATTGCGCTCAGCGGCGCGCCTCGACCTCAGGAAGTGGCCGGCGGCCGCGGTCTGACCGGCCTGCGCCGCGCGCCCGACGGGCGCTGGTTCGGCCAGACCCTGAACGACTCCCGGGTGGTCGCCCTCGGCGGCGCCCCCGCGCCGAACGTGACCATCGGCCCCTACGACACCTGGACGGTCGGCCCCGAGGGGATCTACGTGTTCGTCGTCCGCGGGGCGACCAACCCGCCGGCGGTCTGGCTGCATCCCTGGACGGGCCCGGCGCGCAAGCTTCGCGAAGTGGGCGGCGGCGGCGACATCGGCGTGGCCGCCGACGGGCGGGCGCTGTTCTCACAGTACTCCGACGAGCAGGTCGATCTGGGGCTCTTCCAGCTCACCAGCAACTAGGGCTCCCAGTAGACCTCGATGTTGTGCCCATCGGGGTCCTCGCAGCGGAACCAGACGAAGTCGGGCTCCTCGCTGAGCGGCGCGCGCATGGTGACGCCGTCGCCGGTGAGTCGCGCGTGGAGGTCGCGCACGGCCTGCGGGCTCTCCAGCCGGAAGCCGAAGTGGAACCAACCCGGCAGCTCGCCGGGCGCGCCGGGCGCGAGCGCCAAGTCCATCCCCGCGTCATCGCGCAGGAACAGAACGTCCTCGTGCCAGACGTGCTCCCTCAGCCCGAAGGCGCGCTTGTAGAACGCTGCGGCGCGGCCAACGTCCGCGACATGCAGGTGCAGGTGGTTGATCTGCATGGGGGCAAACTAACCCCACACTTTCCGATCGTCATGGCCGGGCTTGTCCCGGCCACCCAGATACGAGGCGCTGCCCTTTGGTCCGCCACGTCGACGCCGCTAGTCCAACACCTAGACTTGCGTTTCTGGGTGGCCGGGACAAGCCCGGCCATGACGAGCGAGAGGGAAGGGAAGCGCAGGCTACTGCGCCGCCTGTTCCTGCGCGTAGCCGAGCTGCTCGTTCAGGCGGTCCAGCACGCTGATCGCGGCTTCGGGGATCACGGTGCCCGGCGGGAAGATCGCCGCCACGCCCATCTCCTCCAGCGTCTTGAAGTCCTCGGGCGGGATCACGCCGCCGACGAACACCAGGATGTCGGGCCGGCCCAGCTTCTGCAGCTCGGCCTTCAGCTCGGGCACCAGGGTCAGGTGCCCGGCGGCGAGAGAGCTCGCGCCCACCGCGTGCACGCCGGTCTCGACGGCTTCGGCGGCGGCCTCGGCGGGCGTCTGGAAGAGGTCGCCGATCTCCACCTCGAAGCCCAGGTCGGCGAAGCCGGAGGCGATCACCTTCTGGCCGCGGTCGTGGCCGTCCTGGCCCATCTTGGCGACCATGATGCGCGGCTTGCGGCCGTCGGCCTGGGCGAACGCCTCGGCCATCGCCTTGGCCCGCTCGCCGGCGGGCGTGGAGCCGGCCTCGCGCAGGTAGACGCCCTTCACCGCGTCGGCGTGCGCCTTGTGGCGGCCGAACACCTTCTCCATGGCGTACGAGATCTCGCCGACAGTGGCCTTGGCGCGGGCGGCGTTCACCGACAGCTCCAGGAGGTTGCCGTTGCCGGCCGCGCCGGCGGTCAGCGCGTCCAGCGCCGCGGCCACGGCCTCGGGGTCACGCTCGCGCTTCAGCCGGTTCAGCTTCTCGATCTGGGCGTTGCGGACCGCGGTGTTGTCGACCTTGAGCACCGGGATGTCGTCGGGATGCTCAGGCTTGTAGCGGTTCACGCCCACCACGGTCTGCAGGCCGGCGTCGATGCGCGCCTGGGTGCGGGCCGAGGCCTCCTCGATGCGGCGCTTGGGCAGGCCCTCCTCGATGGCCGCCGCCATGCCGCCCAGGGCCTCCACCTCGGCGATGTGGTTCAGCGCCCGCTCGGCGAGGTCGGCCGTCAGCCGCTCGACGTAGCAGCTGCCGCCCCACGGGTCGATCACGCGGGTCTGGCCACTCTCCATCTGGAGGAAAAGCTGGGTGTTGCGGCTGATCCGGGCCGAGAAGTCGGTGGGTAGCGCCAGCGCCTCGTCGAGCGAGTTGGTGTGCAGGCTTTGGGTCTGGCCGCCGGTGGCCGCCATCGCCTCGATCACGGTGCGCGGCACATTGTTGAACACGTCCTGCGCCGCCAGCGACCAGCCGGACGTCTGGGTGTGGGCGCGCAGGGAGAGCGAGCGGGCGTCCTTCGGATCGAACTCCTGCTTCATGAGCTTGGCCCAGAGCAGGCGGCTCGCCCGCTGCTTGGCGATCTCCATGAAGGCGTTCATGCCGGCGTTCCAGAAGAACGACAGGCGCGGCGCGAACTGGTCCACCGTCATGCCGGCGGCGACGCCCGCGCGCACGTATTCGATGCCGTCGGCCAGGGTGTAGGCGAGCTCGAGGTCCAGCGTCGCCCCGGCTTCCTGCATGTGGTAGCCGCTGATCGAGATGGAGTTGAACCGCGGCATCTCCTTGCTGGTGTAGGCAAAGATGTCCGCGATGATCCGCATCGAGGGGCCGGGCGGGTAGATGTAGGTGTTCCGGGTCAGGAACTCCTTCAGGATGTCGTTCTGGATCGTGCCGGCCAGCTTCTCGTGCGGCACGCCCTGTTCTTCCGCCGCCACGATGTAGAGCGCCAGGATCGGCAACACCGCGCCGTTCATGGTCATCGACACGGTCATCTTGTCGAGCGGGATGCCGTCGAACAGGGTCCGCATGTCGTAGATGCTGTCGATCGCCACGCCGGCCATGCCGACGTCACCGGGCACCCGCGGATGGTCGCTGTCGTAGCCCCGGTGGGTGGCCAGGTCGAAGGCCACCGATAGGCCCATCTGCCCGGCGGCCAGGTTCCGGCGGTAGAAGGCGTTGGAGTCCTCGGCCGTGGAGAAGCCCGCGTATTGGCGGATCGTCCACGGGTTGGTGGCGTACATGGTGGGGTAAGGGCCGCGCACGAACGGGGCCAGGCCCGGGAAGCCGCCCAGTTCCGCCACGCCCTTCACGTCGCTAGGCCCATAGGCCGGGCGCACGTCGATGCCCTCGGGCGTGGCCCACGGCTTGGCGGTGGGCGCGGCGACCTTCAGTGGGCCGCCGTCCAGCGGCAGGGTCGCGAAGTCGGGGAACTTGGTCATGCCGCGACCTCGTGCTTTTCGGAGATGCGCATCGCCTTCAGCGCCGGGCAGCGGCCCTCGGGGCCGGGCAGGCGGGCGACGGCGGCGTCAAGCTCGGCAGGCTTGCCGGGCTCGACCTCCACGGCCTGCTTGTCGGTGGGCGGGAAGGCCGTGACGCCCAGGATCTTGGGGTCGCCGCGGCTCTCGACCGCCTTGCCGACCTCGCGGGCGACGAGCCCCTTCTCCAGCGCCGCGATGATCCCGCCGGCGGCCTCGATGGCCTGCAGCTTCGTCCAGGCGGCGCGGGCGATCTGGTCGGTCAGGCTCTCGATATAGCCCGCGCCCGCGGCCGGGTCGGCGACGCGGCCCACACCGGCCTCTTCCATCAGCACCAGTTGGGTGTTGCGGCTCTGGCGGCGCGCGAAGGCGGTGGGCAGGCCGAGCGCGTCGGTGAAATTGCCCAGCACCACCGCGTCCGCCCCGCCCGCGGCCGCGCCGAAGCCGGCGGCGGTCAGGCGGATCATGTTGGTCCAGGGGTCCTGGGCGGTGAGCATCCGCCGCGAGGTCCGCGCCTCGACGCGCGCTTGCGGCTTGCCGCCGGAGGCCGTGGCGATGCGGGCGAAGACCACGCGGGCGGCCCGCAGCTTGGCGAGCGTCAGGAAGTAGTCGCCCTCGGCCGCTAGCCCGAGCGTGATCCGGGCGAAGGCCTCGTCGGCCGGGAGGCCCGCGCGGACCAGCGCCTTGGCGTAGGCGATGGCGGCCGTGGCGGCGACGGCCACCTCCAGCGCCTCGCCGCCGCCGGCCTCGTGGGCGACGCGGCCCGAGGCCAGGAACAGCTGCGCCTGCGGATAGGTCTGCGCGTGGCGGGCGGCGACGGTGGCGCAGCTCACCAGGTGACTCTCCACTGGCCCCGGGCTCGCGCCCGCCTCGGCGAAGGCGCTCAACGGGTCCATGTGGAAGTTCAGCTTCGCCCCCGGCGACGACTTCGCCACCGCGTGCAGCGCGTCGGCCGCTTTCGCGCCCAGGAAGCCGGCGTCCAGCCCCACGGGCGCCAGCTCGACGATGACGTCCTTGAGCGCGCGGGCGAGCGCATCGGCGGTGGCGTGGCCCTTCACGATCACCGAGGCCGCGCCGCCTTCCAAGTCGGCCAGCAGGTCGGCGTTGACCCGCGCGGGGTCCGGTTGCGCAGACAGCGTCCGCACGTCCCACGGACGCTCGCTGTCGAACGGCCGGACCGGGAAGCCCGCGGGTTTGTCGCTCGCCGCGTAGAGCGGCGCGATCTGCAGGCCTTCGACCGTCGACTTCGTCAGGCTTTCGAAGGGCTTGTCGCCCAGCGTCTTGGCGACCAGGGCGCGCCAGGCGTCCTCGCCGGCAGGCGTGATTCCGGGGTCGAGGCGGGCGATGTCGGCCATGGCGCGAATTGCGCGCGCCGCGCCCCGACCGTCAAGATCAC
>NZ_DASWTE010000384.1:0-6523 GCF_036402295.1 Phenylobacterium sp. | reverse complement strand
GCTCTTCACCAGGCCCTTGCGGCGCAGCCGGGCGAAGAGCTGCTCCAGATAGCTGAGCGAAATCTCCTGCCGGGCGGCGATATCGGCCAGCGCCACGGCGCGGGCGGCCTCGTGCTCACGGCGCGCCAGGTCGGCCATGGCCATCACGGCGTAGCGGCCTTTCGTGGAGAGACGCATGGGAGTTGTCGCCTTTCGGGGCCCAATGCAGTTTTCGCGCGCATCCGGAGCGTCCTATGTTATGAGCCCCGCCTCGCACGAAGCGGGGTCGCGCCGGATGGCTGCGACTTAGGAAGACCGAGTACAGCAGTCAAGTATTCCGACTGCTCAAACCCGGGCGGAGAAGAGGTTGGTATGCCAGAGGTGGTTCTGACCGGTGCGGCCGGGCGGATCGAGGGGCGCTATTCCCAGGGCAAGAGCGAGACCGCGCCGGTCGCGCTGATCCTGCACCCTCACCCCAAGGCCGGCGGCCAGATGAACAATCCGGTGGCGGTGCAGCTCTTCCACCTGTTCATGAAGCGCGGTTTCTCGGTCCTGCGTTTCAACTTCCGCGGCGTCGGCCGCAGCCAGGGCGAGTTCGACGGCGGCATCGGCGAGCTCGCCGACGCGGCCACCGCGCTGGACTGGCTCCAGTCCACCAACCCCGCCGCGTCGCAGTGCTGGGTCGCCGGCTATTCGTTCGGCGCCTGGGTGGGCATGCAGCTCCTGATGCGCCGCCCCGAGACCGACGGCTTCATCTCCGTGAGCCCGCCGACCAACGCTTACGACTTCAGCTTCCTGGCCCCCTGCCCGGCGTCGGGCCTGATCCTGCACGGCCAGAACGATTCGGTGGTCCCGCCGATCGACGTGGAGCGCGTGGTCTCCAAGCTGCGCACCCAGAAGGGCATCGTCATCGACTACGACGTGGTCGAGGGCGCGACCCACTTCTGGATGGAGAACCTGCCCGACGTGGAAAGCCGCGTCGGCGCCTACCTCGACAAGCGCCTGGAAGCGAACCCGGCCTAGGCGCGGGTCAGCCACGCCGCCGTCGCCGCCCACCAGCCGGCGCCTGCGAAGGCCCACGTCACGAGGAGGTGCATGGTCGCCAGCACCGCCACGCCCGTCAGCCAGGCGGGATGCACCTTGCCTACCTTGCGCCAGTCGAGCGCGATCACGGCCAGCAGCATCAGCTCGATCACCAGGAACGAGCCCTGGTTCGCGCTCCCCGCGAGGCCTGCCGGGATGAACATGCGCCCGATCGCCGGCTGGGTGATCATGATGAAGGCGGCCAGCATCAGGCGCTGGTGGTAGTCGCGCCGTGTCCGGTTGATGAGCGCCATCGCGACGAGCACCGCCTCGGCGAGGATGCCGATGACCGGCAGCGCCATGAAGACCTTCGGGTCCGGCGAAGCCGGCGGCGCGTGCCCGAGGCGAGCGGCGGTGATCGCCGTCGACAGCCCCAGCACCACCATCGCCCCGAACAGCATCGCGCCCAGCATGCCAAGCTGCCGGTGCAGCCGCGGCCGGCCGACGCCGATCAGCGTGGCCTGGGTGACGAACAGCAGCGTCCAGAGCGTGAAGACCGCCCCGTGCGCCATGGTGAGCGGCGAGAGCGGCGGCGGAGCGTGGATCACGTCCTTGAGGTAGTAGGACGGTGCGAAGCCCACGAAGATCACGGCGGCGCAGATGAGCGCGGTCGCGACGTAGAGTTGGTTCTGCGATCCGGCGGAGGGCCGGACTTCGATTGCCTGTTGGGCCATGTTCACCCCCGATGAGAACACTGGCGAGATTGTCACCCGGCGCGGCCTTCGTGAAGCTGCGCCGATGCAGTGGGGTCCTGCAGGAATCGACAGGCGATGACGAGTTCAGAAGATGCGGTGCGCGCCCGCCGGCGCCTGACCAACAAGCTGATCGCGGGCCACGAGGCCCAGCGGCTGCGCCCGTTCTTCGCGCCCGACGTGAAGCTGATCGTCGGCGACGGCGACCTGATCCTGGGCGCCGACGCGGTGATCCAGGCCTTCGCCGGCCAGTTCGCCGAGCCCGGCTTCGTGACCTACGTCCGTGAGACCGAAGTCGTCGAGCTCGACGCCGCCGGCGCGCGTGCCGCCGAGCACGGACGCTGGACCGGCCGCTGGAAGGACCGCGAGATGGGCGGCGCCTATCTCGCCGTCTGGCGCAAGGCGACCGGCCAGTGGGTCATCGAGACCGAGCTCTACGTCACCCTGACCGTCTAGAACCACCGCCGCTGCGTGCGCCGCAGCGCCGCCACGACCGAGGCGGTGATGGCGGCTGACCGCTGTGCGGCGTTGCGGTCGGGGGCATGGCCCGCAACGCTCGCGCCCTCGGGCGTGGTCAGCCGCCAGGACCAGACCTCGCCGGCGACATCGAAAGCGAGGCGGAAGCCGTCTGGGGTGGGGAGAAGCGGCTTGTCCATGCTCGCAGGTTGGCGTGGTGGCGTGCAGGCCCGCCGCCGGGGCCTGTCGAGATTCCGTGCAGACGCTAGAGGTCCGCCCGCGGCAGCGTCACCCGGAAGGCCGCACCGGCGCCGTTGTCCAACAGGTCGATGTGACCCCGGCTCGCCGCCAGCAGCGACCGGGCGATCGGAAGGCCCAGGCCCGTCCCGCCCGTGGCGCGGTGGCTGGTGAAGAAGGGTTCGAACAAGCGCTCGCGGTCGGCCTCAGGCACGCCGGGCCCGTCATCGGTCACCGTCAGCACCACCTCGCCGCCATCCAGCGCGGCGGAGACGTTGGCCCGGCGCGCACCGGCCTGCCGGGCGTTCTGCAGCAGGATGGTGAGCACGCTCTCGACGGTGGTCGCGGGCGCGGCGACGGGCGGGACGTCCCGAGCCACGTCGACCTCCACGGCGAAGTCCGCGCGGACCTGGCCGTCGACGGCGCGGCGGACCGGTTCGGCCAGGTCGGTGGCGACCCCGGCCTCGGGCGTAGCCATGTCGGCGCGGGCCAGGTCGAGCAGGCGCGTCACCAGCTGCGAGAGCCGCTCGGAGTCGCCCGCAATGTTGTCGAGGAACCGCTTCCGCTCGTCGGCCGACATCGTCTCGTAATGGTCCTGCAGCAGCTCGACGGCCCCCGTTATGCCGGCGAGCGGGGTCTTGAACTCGTGGCTGACGGCGGCGGCGAAGTCGCGCAGGTAGCCCGAGCGCCGGTCGATCGCCTCGGCCATGGCCCGGAAGTCGGCGTAGAGGTCGCGGATCTCGATGGCCGCCGTCCGCGGCGTGCGCGGCACGCCCTCCATGCCGCGCGCCACCCGCTTGGACGCCGCGCTCAGCGTCAGGATCGGGCCGGTGACGCCGCGCGCGATCAGCCCGGCCATGATCACCAGCGCGCCCAGGATGACGGCGGCGGCCAGGGCCCACTTGCCGCGGTCCTCGTACAGCCCGCGGAACAGCGCCCGCGGCGAACGCGACAGCAGGAGCACGCCCTTCACCTGCCCGCCCACCACGATGGGCCGCGCATGGTGCAGGCGGATGCCCGAGGCCATGCTGAGCCACTCGAAGCGGTAGAGCGGGCGGTAGTCGCCGTTCACCCGCAGCACAGTGCGCGGGCGGCCGTTCAGCGCCGTCCGCACCTCCGGCAGGCCCGAGAAGTCCCCGCCCCGCCCCGGCCCGGCCACCGCAATGCCATGCCGGTCCAGCATGACCGCCGAGGCCAGCGTCGTGCGCACCGTTCGGTCGATGATCGGCGTGATCTCGCCGGCCACCGCCACCGCCTCCGGGTCGGCCGCCCTGCGCGCGCGGCGCGGCGGCGGCCGCTCGCCCAGCACCGGCCCGCGGCTGAGGTCGATGGTGGTCGACTCCGGCCGATAATAGCCGTCGGGCGGCTTCACGGGCCGCGGGATCGGCGCCGGCGCGCCCGGCCAGTCCACCGAGGCCACGGCCGCCAGCGCCGCGCCCTGGGCGACCAGCTCGGCCTCGGTCTGGCGCACCAGGGTGTTCTCGAAGACGCGCAGCGAGATGGCCCCGATCGCCGGCATGGCGGCGGCGAACAGCAGCACCCCGAACAGGATCACCCGCAGCCGCAGCTTCGGCCAGAAAGGGGCCACGACGTCCTTGAGCCCCTCGATCAGGCGTCGCGCGGTCAAGCGGGCGGCGCGGCGGGCTGGCCTTGGCAGGGCCCCAGGCGGTAGCCGACGCCCGCGCGGGTCTCCACGACGTCGTGGCCGCCCAGCGCCGCGAACTTGCCCCGCAAGTTGCGCACGTGGCTGTCGATGGTGCGGTCGGTGATGGCGAAGCCCGGGCCGTGGAGGCGGTCGATGATCGCATCGCGGCTGAACACGCGGCTCGGCGCGCCCATCAGGATCTTCAGGATGCCGAACTCGGTGACCGTCAGCGCCGCCTCGGTCCCGCCCCAGCGGGCGATCCAGCTGTCGGGGTCCAGCGACAGCCGGCCGTGGCTCAGCAGGGCGGCGGCCGGTTCGGCGGGCTTGGCGGCGCGGGCGCGGCGCAGGATGGCCTGCACGCGGGCCACCACCTCGCGGGGACTGAAGGGCTTCACAACATAGTCGTCGCCGCCCAGCTCGATCCCAAGCACTCGGTCGATCTCGTCGTCGCGCGACGACAGGAACAGGATCGGCAGGTCGCCCTTGGCCCGCAGCCGGCGGCACACCTCCAGCCCGTCCAGCTTGGGCATATTGATGTCGAGGACCACCAGGTCGGGCGGCAGGTCGGCCACGGCGGCCAGCGCCGCCTCGCCGTCCTCGGCCTCGCGGGCGGAAAGACCGGCCTTCTCCAGGGCGAACACCAGGAGCTGGCGAATGTGGGGATCGTCGTCGACGACGAGGACCTGAGGCATGAACGTCATGTTCCGGGCTTCGGGCTGCGGGTCAATGGGGCGGCTGGCGGCGGATCGACCGGCGGCATCTCGGACGGAAAACCGGCCGCGCAATACTTGTAGAAGTCGCCAGCGGTCATGGCGAACGGCATTGGCCGTCCGTCGCCGCCCAGGAGCTCCCGCATCCGGTCGATCCTGCGGGCGTCGCGGAAGCGCCATCCGCGCCACGCCCCCTGCTTGCGCAGGGTGTCGCCAAGGATCAGCTGCCGGGCCGCCGTGACCTTCGCCGCGGTCATCGGCGGTAGCGATCGGCGCTCGGCCTCAGCCAGCGGGACCAGCGCCGCGCCGCCCAGGGTCTCGAGGTAGCAGACGTCCAGTTCGACCCCCTGCCCGCCGACATCGCGCGCGTGGCGCACGTTCCACGCCGCGGTGATGGCGCCGAGATCCACGACGCTGCAGACGACCAGCACGACGCCCGCGGCGATGAGGTTGGCGTTGATGAGCCAACCCGAGCTCTTCCCGCGCAGCAGCCGCCAGGTGACGAGGATCAGGCCGGTCGCCACCAGCGCTATCCAGAGCAGCGCCGCGATCCGCATCCGGGTCAGCGAATAGGCCTCGATGTAGTCGATGGTGCGGAGCGCGGTCGACGCCACGAGGAAGAGGTTCTGCGCGACCCAGACCGTGACGAGCATCCGGACCGGCCGCGAGTCCGCCGTCGCCGAGCTGGGCCGGAGGAACACGAGCACGAACAGCCCCGCCAGCAGCGCCGTGGCGATCAGGGGCTCGGCGCCGCGGTGCGCGTACTCGGAGAACGAGACGCCCTTCGGCAGGCCCGCCCCGCTCCACAGAAACGCGATGTCGAGGCCGTTCTGGACCGCGAAAATGAGATTGAAGACCACTAGCGACGCGACGATCGATCCGGTCGTCACCCCCGGGACGTTTAAGTCGCCGTCCAGGCCGGGGGTCTTCAGCGTGCGCCGCAGGCCGCGCGGGCGCAGCACGGCCCAGACGATCAGGGTGACCATGATCCAGAAGACGAGCCGGGCGATCTGCAGTTCGGGCAGCCGGATCGCCCCGAAGGCCTCGTCGATCACCGGGTTGGCGGCGGCGAACAGGCTGACGAACACCACGCCGCCGACGACGGGCAGCACGGCGCCGGCGATCATCAGGGTGAGGCGAATGGGCCCGTGACGCGCCCTCACCTTGAGGACGTCGCGCACATCGAGCGGCGGCCCGACCAGCGCCTTCAGGCCTCCGGCGATCAGCCGCTGAAACCAGCGCCAGCCGTCCTGTCCCTGCGGTGCGCGAGGCGCGAGCGCCGCGACCGCCATGGCGACCGCGAACAGCAACCAGCCGATGAAGGTCGCCCGCTCGATCTGCAGCGCCGCGAGCAGGGCGGCCGCGGCCAGGGCCAGCATCGCCAGCCGGTGACGGCGGATCGCGGAGTTGGTCAGGCCGACGGCGGCGACCAGCGCCAGGCTGAACAGGCCGAGGTTCAGGCCCAGGCCATCGACATCGAAGAGCAGGACATCGGCCGCGGCCACCACGGCGACGGCCAGCACAGCCTTGATCCAGAAGCTCGGCAGCCGCGCCCGCATCGGCGGAGTATCCCCTCGTCGTTGGGGACACTCTCGGCCCGACTCGGTCGCGGACCTAGCCGGACCGCCGCGCGGAGGCGGTCCGGTTCATGTGCAGGACCCGTGCAGACGCCGCCTTCAGCGGTTCAGCTCGAGCCCCTTCAGCGACCCCTCGGCGCGCCA
>NZ_DASWTE010000383.1:0-24827 GCF_036402295.1 Phenylobacterium sp. | reverse complement strand
GAATGCGGGCAGCGGCAGCAACAGGAGGCCGCCCAGGACGCGGCGGTGCGGCCGGACGGTGAAGCAGATCGCGGCGAGTAGGGCGGCGTGGGCCGCCAGCGCCCCGAACTTGATCCAGGCCGCCGTGCTGGCGCGGGCGGTGAGGGCGAGGCCCGCCTCGACGTCCTTGGTGATGGTGAGCAGGGCGGTGGTCTCGACGTAGTCGGCCGCGAGCGCCAGCAGCGCCGCGCCAATCGCCGCCAGCGCCAGCGGCCGCCGCACCGCGCCGCCCGACACGAACAGCACGCTCAGCACCGCGAAGGCCGTGTAGCTCGGGATGTAGGCGAAGACGTCGAGGGTGTTCACCTGGTCCATGGCCGCCAGGGCCGGCGGCCGGCAGGGATCGCCCAGCGGATGGAAGATGCGGGTGAGCTCGGCCTGGGTGGTGGCGAGTTCGAAGGCGATGACGTCGCCGCTGGCCACGCAGGCCCCGGCCGCCGTCAGCGCCGGCAGCTGCGCGAAGCCGACCGTGATCGCCAGGGTGATGAGGCCGGCCAGCCCTGTGAGCAACGCCGCGAGCCGTGTGTTGGACATGTCCCGCTCCCCGTTTTGCGGGAAGCGTAGCCTTGGAATGCGAGCGAGACCTAGCCCCGCGTTACGCCGCGGCGGCGTCCGCGTCGGCTTCGCCGCCCTTCACCAGGCCTTCGAGCCCTTGCTCGCGGACCTTGCGGTAGAGGGTGGAGCGGCCGATGCCGAGGCGACGCGCCACTTCGCTCATGTGGCCGGCGTAGATCTCGATGGCGAGCTGGATCAGGTCGCGCTCGATCTCCTCGAGCGTGCGCAGGTGGCCGCGGCCGTCGAGGATGCGGACGGGCGAGTCCACGGCCGGCGAGTCCGAGCCGCCGGCGATGGCGGCGCTGGGCGCCGGCGCGGCCTGGGGCACGTAATCCGGCGGCGGCGCCGCGACGCCCGAGATCGCCGGGAAGTCGTGCGGCTGCAGGTAGGGCGCGTCGCTGAGCACGATGGCGCGGTAGACGGCGTTCTCCAACTGGCGGACGTTGCCCGGCCAGTCGAAGGCGCTGAGGCAGGCCAGCGTCTCGGCCGACGCGCCGACGACGGACTTGCCCTCTTCCACGTTGAAGCGACGGACGAAGCAGTCGACCAGCGCCGGCACGTCTTCCTTGCGCTCGCGCAGCGGCGGCGCTTCGACCGGGAAGACGTTCAGGCGGTAGAACAGGTCCTCGCGGAACCGGCCCTCGGCCACGGCCTGGGACAGGTCGCGGTTGGTGGCCGAGACGATGCGGACGTCGACCTTTATCGAGCGCTTCGAGCCGATCGGGTCGATCTCGCTCTCCTGCAGGGCGCGCAGCAGCTTGACCTGCATGTCGAGCGGCAGTTCGCCGACCTCGTCGAGGAACAGGGTGCCGCCGTTGGCCTCCTGGAACTTGCCCAGGTGCTTGTCGGTGGCGCCGGTGAAGCTGCCCTTCTCGTGGCCGAACAGGATCGACTCCACCAGGTTCTCGGATATGGCGCCGCAGTTCACCGCCACGAAGGGCTTGCCGGCGCGCTCGGACGAGCCGTGGACCGCGCGCGCGATCACTTCCTTGCCGACCCCGCTTTCGCCGGTGATCAGGATGGGGATCGACGACCTGGCCGCCCGCTCGCCGAGACGCTTGACCATCAGCATGGCCGGCGAGGTCCCGATCAGGTCGTCGAACGTCGTGCGCCCGGAGGCGTGCTTCTTGAGGCGGTCGACCTCGCTCTTGAGGGACCCCATGGAAAGGGCGTTGCGGATCGAGACGGTGATCCGCTCAGGGCTGGCGGGCTTCACGAAGAAGTCGCACGCGCCGGCCTGCATCGCCTGGACGACGGTGTCGATCCCGCCCGTGGCGGTCAGCACGATCACCGGCTGGTTGAAGCTGCGGGCGCGCATCTCCACCAGGGTGTCCTGACCCGAGATGCCGGGCATGACCAGGTCGAGAAGGACCACGTCCACGCCGGCCCCGGACGACAGATGCTGGATCGCCTCGTCGCCGTTCTGGGCATGCGCCACCGCGAAGCCGTCGCGCTCGAGGACGGCCTGGATCAGGCGGCGCTGCGTAGGATCGTCGTCAACGACAAGGACCGTTTTGGCCATGTGAAAACACCCACCGAATTTGGGCCGCCGTCCTTCTGGACGAGGCCTTGTTGTTGTCTCCTTCTGATACAGGCGAAGGGTAAAGGCGGCGTTTCGGAGACCTGAGTCAGGCGTTAACGGGCGTGCTTTTTTGCGACCGGGAGTCGTGGATCGTGAAGGCGGGCAGGAAGAGTTGCACCAGCGGGCCGATCGTGAAGGCATAGAGCACGGTCCCCAGGCCGATCGTGCCGCCCAGCAGCCAGCCCACGGCCAGGACGGTCACTTCGATGCCCGTGCGCACGAGGCGGATCGACCAGCCGGTGCGCCGCGCGAAGCCGGTCATCAGGCCGTCGCGCGGGCCCGGGCCGAGGCCAGCGCCGATATACATGGCGCCCGCGACACCGTTCAGGACCACGCCTGCGACCAGCGCGGCGGCGCGCAGGGGCAGGCCTTCGACCTCGGGCAGGACCAGCAGGGTGAGGTCCACCGCCGTGCCGATGGTGAAGATGTTGGCGACCGTGCCGATGCCCGGCTTCTGGCGCAGCGGGATCCAGAGCAGGAGCACGACCGCGCCCACCACGTTCACCAGCATGCCGAACGACAGGCCGACGTGGCCGGCCAGGCCCTGGTGGAACACGTCCCACGGGTCGAGGCCGAGCGCGGCGCGCAGCATCAGCGCCATGGAGGCGCCGTAGAGGACGAGGCCGGCGAAGAGCTGGGTCAGGCGACGAGGCATCATGCCGAGCCAGATGTCGCCAACTGGCATTTGAAAACAGGGCCAGTTCTGCGAAGGTGGCGTCCATGACCTACCGCCGCATCGGTCCGGCCTCGCTTGTGCGCCTCCTGGGCGCCTGGCGGGGCGAGAAGACGGGCCCCGCCTATCGTCAGCTGGCCGACGGCCTGCGCCTGCTCATCCTCGACGGCCGGCTGCCGCTGGACGTGGTGCTGCCGGGCGAGCGCGAACTGGCCATGGCGCTGGAGGTCAGCCGTACGACGGTGACGGCGGCGCTCGCCCGGCTGCGCGACGACGGCTTCCTCGACCGCCGGCAGGGCGCGGGCGCGAAGACCCGGCTGCCGGCCGGGCCGGGCGACCGGGGATCGACGCCGCTGATGCTGGGGCCGATGGGCGAGGGCATCCTCGACATGGCCGCCGCCGCGCCGCCCGCCGCCGAGGTGGTGCACCAGGCCTTCGCCGCGGCGCTCTCGGCGCTGCCGGCGCACCTGCCCAACCATGGCTACCTGCCCGTGGGCCTGCCGGCCCTGCGCGAGGTGATCGCCGAGCGCTACACGCGCCGCGGCCTGCCGACGGCGCCTGACCAGATCCTGGTGACCAACGGGGCGCAGCACGCGCTGGCGCTGATGCTGCGCCTCACCTGCGGGCCGGGCGACCGGGTGGTGATCGACCATCCGACCTATCCGCACGCCATCGACGCGATCCAGCGGGCCTCGTGCCGGCCCGCGCCGGTGGGGTTGCCGGGCGAGGGCTGGGACGTGGAGGGCGTGGCCGCCGCCCTGCGCCAGAGCGCGCCGCGACTGGCCTACTTCATCGCCGACTTCCACAATCCGACCGGCCGGTTCATGTCGTCCGAGGCGCGGGCGGCGATCGTGGCGGCCGCGCAGGCGGCGCGGACCACCGTGATCTTCGACGAGACCATGATCGACCTGTCGCTGGACGGGCCGGTGAAGAGCTACGAGTTCGACGAGCCGGTCGAGGGCCTGGTGCGGCTGGGGTCGATGGGCAAGAGCTTCTGGGGCGGCCTGCGCCTGGGCTGGATCCGCGCCGACGTGGCCACCATCCAGGCGATCGCCGTGCGCCGGGTGTCGCTGGACCTCGGTACGCCGGTGCTGGAGCAGCTCGCCTGCGCGCACCTGCTGGCCGACGACGAGCCCTCCCTGGCCCATCGCCGTGGCCTGCTGCGCGAGCGGCGCGACGTGCTCTACGGCCTAGTGCGCGAGCGGCTTCCCGACTGGAAGGTGGCGCTGCCCCCCGGCGGCCTGTCGCTGTGGGCCGAGCTGCCGGCGCCGGTGTCGAACACGCTGGCGGCCACGTCCGAGCGGTTCGGCGTGCGGCTGGCGGCCGGGCCTCGGTTCGGCGTAGACGGCGCGTTCGAGCGTTTCATGCGCCTGCCGTTCACGATGGCGCCCGACGACCTGGCCGAGGTTGTCGACCGCATCGCCATGGCCTACGCGCGGCTGCGTCCCGGCGCAGCCCCGAGCCGTGCGTCCCTTGGCGCCGTGGTCTGACCGCCGCTTCCCCGGCGGCAGGCTTGCGGGCCGCGCGCCGCGGGGCATAGTGCGCCCCCTGAACGCCGATCATCCAAAGAAGTCGGCTGCTGGGAGGCGTCATGAAATTCTTCCGACTGGGCTTGGCCCTGGCGTTCGCTGCGAGCCTGGCGGCCTGCCAGAAGGCGCCCGGCAGCGTCGACCAGAAGCGCCTGGAGGCGGCGGCGGCGAACGCCGAGTGGCTGTCCTACGGCAAGGACTACAGCGAACAGCGCTTCAGCCCGCTGGACAAGGTCAACGCCGGGAACGTCAGCACCCTGGGCCTGGCCTGGTACGCCGAGTTCGACACCGACCGCGGCCAGGAGGCGACGCCGCTGATGATCGACGGCGTGCTCTACACCTCGACCGCCTGGTCCAAGGTGTTCGCCTTCGACGCCAAGACCGGCAAGCAGCTCTGGAAGTACGACCCGCGGGTCGAGGGCGCGAAGGGCTTCGACGCCTGTTGCGACGTGGTCAACCGCGGCGTCGCCGCGTGGAAGGGCAAGATCTTCGTCGGCACGATCGACGGCCGCCTGGTGGCGCTGGATGCCAAGACCGGCGCGGTGAAGTGGGAAGTCCAGACCACCGACAAGTCCAAGCCCTACACCATCACTGGCGCGCCGCGGGTGGTGAAGGACAAGGTGATGATCGGCAACGGCGGCGCCGAGTACGGCGTGCGCGGCTACATTTCGGCCTACGACACCGAGACCGGCAAGCTGGCCTGGCGCTTCTACACCACGCCCAACCCGACCGGCGCGGCCGACGGGGCGGCGTCGGACAAGGTGATGGCCGAGAAGGCAGGCGCCACCTGGTCGGACGGCGAGTGGAAGCAGACGGGCGGCGGCGGGACGGTCTGGGATTCCATGGCCTACGACCCCGAGCTGGACATCATGTACTTCGGGATCGGCAACGGGACGCCGTGGAACCACCAGAAGCGGTCGGGCGGCAAGGGCGACAACCTGTTCCTGAGCTCGATCCTGGCGCTGAAGCCCGATACCGGCGAGTACGTCTGGCACTACCAGACGACCCCGGCCGAGAGCTGGGACTACACCGCCACCCAGCACATCATGCTGGCCGACCTGAACATCGGCGGGCAGCCGCGCAAGGTGCTGATGCAGGCGCCGAAGAACGGCTTCTTCTACGTGATCGACCGGGCGACCGGAAAACTGATCTCGGCCAAGCCGTACACCAACATCACCTGGGCCTCGGGCGTCGACATGGCCACGGGCCGGCCGATCGAGACCCCCGGATCGCGGTACGAGACCTCGATGGTGATGCAGGTGCCGGGCCCGCTGGGCGCCCACAACTGGCAGCCCATGGCGTTCAACCCGAAGGCGGGGCTGGTCTACATCCCGCTGAACGTGGCGCCGTTCGCCTACGCCGACGACAAGGGCGGGTCCTACAAGGCCGGCGCCTGGAACGTGGGCGTCGACTTCGTGATCAACTCGCTGCCATCTGACGCGGCGCAGCTGAAGGCGCTGACGGCCCTGATCAAGGGCCAGCTGGTGGCCTGGGACCCGGTGCAGCAGAAGGCGGTCTGGACGGTCAACCATCCGTACTTCTGGAACGCCGGCGTGCTGTCGACGGCCGGCGGGCTGGTCTTCCAGGGCGCGGCTCAGGGGCAGTTCACCGCCTACGACGCGGCCACGGGCAAGTCGCTGTGGAACTACGACGTGGGCAACGGCGTGATCGCGGCGCCGATGACCTACGAGCTGGACGGCGAGCAGTATGTGGCGGTGATGGTGGGCGTGGGCGGCGGGGGCCAGATCTCGGCGCCAGCCTCTATGCCGGTCAGACCCCGGCTGCCCGGCCGGCTGATGGTCTTCAAGCTGGGCGGTTCGGCCAAGGCGCCGGCGTTCCCGCAACCCGCGGCGGCCAAGGTGGAGCTGACCGGCGTGAATTCCACGGGCAACGTCCAGCACGGCTTCGAGCTGTTCCACAAGAACTGCCAGGTCTGCCATGGCCCCAACGCCTCGGGCGCCTGGCTGCCCGACCTCAAGGCCTCGCCGATGCTGACGACGGCCGACAACTGGAAGGGCGTGGTCATCGACGGCGTCAGCGCCAGCCGCGGGATGGCCAGCTTCTCGCGCTTCATGAGCCCGCAGGACGCCGAGGACATCCGCGCCTACGTGATCACCGAGGCGAAGAAGGTGGCCGCCGCGCCGGAGGTTCCGCAGGGGGCGAAAGCTCCGGCGGGTGGGGGACAGTAGGCTACGGCAGGACCGCCGCGAACTGATCGACGATCCAGTCGGCCTGGGCGTCGGTGAGGATCAGCGGCGGGGCGATGCGGATCGTATGGTCGTGGGTCTCCTTGGCGAGGAGGCCACGGCCCTGCAGCGCCTCGCACACGCGGCGTGCGCCACCGGCGTCGGCGTGGAGCTCGACGGCGATCATCAACCCGCGGCCACGGACGTCCTTCACGCGCGGCGTGGCGATGGCCGCGAGGTTCGCCTTTAGGCGCTCGCCCACCCGGGCGGCGTTCTCGATCATGCCCTCCTCGACCAGCACCTTCAGCGCCGCGCGGGCGACCGCACAGGCCAGCGGGTTGCCGCCGAACGTCGAGCCGTGCTCGCCGGGGTGCAGCACGCTCATGACCTCGGAGTTCGAGAGCACGGCCGAGACGGGATAGAAGCCGCCGGACAGCGCCTTGCCGATCAGGGTGAGGTCGGCCTCGACGCCCTCGTGCTCCTCGGCCAGCAGCTTGCCGGTGCGGCCGAGACCGGTCTGGATCTCGTCCAGGATCATGATGACGTTGTGCTGCGTGCACAGCTCGCGCACGCGCTTCAGGTAGCCGGCCGGCGGAATGATCACGCCCGCCTCGCCCTGGATCGGCTCGACCAGGAAGGCCACGGTGTTGGGCGTGATGGCGGCCTCGAGCGCGTCGGCGTCGCCGAACGGGATCATCTTGAAGCCCGGTGCGAAGGGGCCGAAGCCGCCGCGCGACTGCGGGTCGCTGGAGAAGCCGACGATGGCCACGGTACGGCCATGGAAGTTGTCGGCGCACACGATGATCTCGGCCTGGCCGTCCGCCACGCCCTTGACCTCGTAGCCCCACTTGCGGGCCACCTTCAGCGCCGTCTCCACCGCCTCGGCGCCCGAGTTCATCGGCAGCACCTTGTGCGAGTTGGTGAGCGCGCAGAGCTCCTCGTAGAAGGGCGCGAGCTGGTCGTTGCGGAAGGCGCGCGAGGTCAGCGTCAGGCGCTGGGCCTGCTCCATCATCGCGGCCAGGATCTTCGGGTGGCAGTGACCCTGGTTCACGGCCGAATAGGCCGAGAGGCAGTCGAGGTAGCGGTTGCCCTCGACATCCCAGACGTAGGTCCCTTCGCCGCGCGTGAGCACGACGTCGAGGGGCTTGTAGTTCTTGGCGCCGAACTGGGCCTCGGTCTCGATGAAGCGGGAGGTCAGGCTGCGCTGGATGGCGACGTCGTTCATCGGGGGTATGTCCTTATTCGGCGGCGTGCAGTTGGACGGCGGCGGGGACGGAGGTGCGGTCGAGGCGCAGCGTCATGCAGTACGAGGCGCCGCCCGAGAGGATGAAGGGCGACAGGTCGACCTCGGTCACGCTGTAGCCGCGGCTGCGCAGCGTGCGGCGCAGGCTCTCCGGCGCCTTGGCCATGACGATGCGGGCGTCGAGGTTCACCGCGTTGACGCAGAAGGCGGCCGCCTCCTCGTCGCTGGCCTCGATTCGCTGGCTCTCGGGGATGCGCGCGCGGATGGTCGCGAGCGCGTCCGGGGTGAAGGCCGGCGGATAGTACAGCACCTTGCCGCCTGCCAGCGGGCAGAAGCAGGTGTCGAGGTGGTAGAAGCGCTCGGTGGCGAGCTCGAGGGCCACGGTCTCGTGGCCGAAGGTCTTGCGGATGATCGGGATCGCCGCGCGGCTGGAACGGGGGCCGTAGCCGCACCAGAAGAGCTTGCGATCGGCGTCCCAGATCGCGTCGCCCGCGCCTTCGTGGAAGACGCCTTCCGGGAAGTCGACGATGTCGTGGACCAGCCCGCGGGCCTTCAGCTTCTGGAAGACGGCGCGGAACACGGGCTCCTCGCCCTGGCGCTCCGGATAGCGGAAGCGGGCCATCAGGACGCGGCCGTCGAGCACGACGGCCGCGTTGGCCGGAAACACGAGGTCGGGCAGGCCGCGGACGGCGCCGATGGTCTCCACGTGGGCGCCGGTGGCTTCGAGCGCGGCGCGCAGCGCCTGCGAGCCGGCGACAGCGGCCTTGGCGTCGGCGGCGGTCCAGCCCTTGGGGTCCATCCAGGGATTGATCCGGTAGCTCACGTCGAAGCAGGCCGGGTCGGTCATCAGGTAGGTTGGGCGGTCCATGCAGGCTCCTGGAGGTGATCCGCTCGCAGGATCGCGCGGTCCTGCGCTAGCGAATAGCGACCAAGCTGCTACATTACGTCGATCAATTTGGCGTTTAGTCAGGTAGGACTAGCGAAATGACGGACGAACTGGACCGGGAGCTCATCGGGCTGCTGCGCGCCGACTCGCGGAAGCCCGCGGCGACGCTCGCCAAGGCGCTGGGGGTGTCGCGCGGGACGGTGCAGAACCGCATCGAACGGCTGGTGCGCGACGGGACCATCCAGGGCTTCACGATCAAGACCCGGCCCGACGCGTCGAACCGGGTGCGGGCCGTCATGACCATCGCCATCGAAGGCGAGCGATCGGCCGCGGTTGTGCGCGCCTTGCGGGGCTTCCCGGAGGTGGCGGCAGTGCACACCACCAACGGCCGCTGGGACTTGGTGGCGGAGATCGACGTGGAGACGTTGACCGCGTTCAGCGGCGCCCTGGACCGCATCCGCCAGATCGAAGGCATCGCCTCGACCGAGACGTCGATCCTGCTGGCGACGCAGAAGCTGTGACTTACCTTCCCCGCGCCGCAGCGGGGGAGGTAAGTGATAACAGCGATCCTCCATTGGCCGTGAGACTTCGGCGGCGCTAAGGTTCCGCTCCATGAACGCCCCCTTCAAGACCGAAGCGCTGCCCACGTGGCGGCTGGACGACCTCTATGCCGATCGGGAGGACCCGCGCATCGCCGCGGACCTCGCTGAAGCCGAGCGGCTCAACCGCGAGCTCGCCAAGCTCGAGGGCCGGCTGGTGGCCACCCGGGCGCGGCCGGCCGAGCTGGGCGGCATCATCGACCGCGGGATCGAGCTCTACGAGCAGGCGACCAACGCCATGTGGGGCGTGGGGGCGTTCGCTTCGCTCTCGGCCTCGACCGCTCGCGACGATCCGGCGTGGTCAAGGTTCGAGGCCGACCTGCGGCAGCGCAGTTCGCAGATCGCAGCGCTCAGCCTGTTCTTCACGTTGGAGATCAACAAGCTCGAGGACGACGAGCTGGAGGCGGCGCTGAAGGCCCACAAGACGGCGCAGCGCTGGCGGCCCTGGCTCCGGCGCGTTCGCGCCGGTCGGCCGCATGAGCTGACGGCCGACCTGGAGCGGCTCCTGATCGACAAGGCGCCGGCGACGGCCAACTGGGGCCGACTGTCCGACGAGACCCTGGCCAAGCTGTCCGCCAAGGTGGAGGGCCAGACGCTGACGCTGTCCGAGCTGCTCAGCCTGTCGGCCGGTCCTGACGCCCGCAAGCGCAAGGCCGCCGCCCAGGCGCTGGCCAAGGCGCTGGCCGAGCGGTCGGGCACGCTGGCGCTCAGCCTGAATACTCTGGCCTTCGATAAGCAGATAGACGATCGCTGGCGGAAGTATCCGTCGCCGGCTTCGTTCCGGCACCTGGCCAACGAGGTGGACGCCGAGGCGGTGGACGCGCTCGAGGCGGCAGTGGTCGAGGGCTACGAGAGCGTGAGCCACCGCTACTACCGCCTGAAGGCCAAGGCGATGGGGCTGACCCACCTGGACCACTGGGACCGAAACTGCCCGCTGGATTCGGCGCAGCCGCGGACCTTCAGCTGGGACGAGGCCAAGTCGATCGTGCTCGACAGCTACGAGGCGCTCTCGCCCGGCTTCGCCGAGACCGCGCGCATCTTCTTCAACCAGCCCTGGATCGACGCCAAGCCCCGGCCGGGCAAGCAGATGGGCGCCTACTCCCACTCCGTGACGGCCACGCGGCACCCGTTCGTGTTCATGAACTATATGGGCGAGCGGCGTGACGTGCTGACCCTGGCCCACGAACTGGGGCACGCGGTGCACCAGACGATGTGCAAGCCGCTGGGCACGCTCTTGGCCGACACGCCGCTGACGCTGGCCGAGACGGCCTCGATCTTCGGCGAGGGGCTGGTGTTCGAGAAGCTGCTGGCCGAGGCCTCCAAGGCCGAGCGGCGGGGGCTGCTCGCGGGGAAGATCGAGGACGGGATCAACACGGTGGTGCGCCAGATCGCGTTCCACCGCTTCGAGACCCGTTTCCACGCCGCCCGCGTCCAGGGGGAGCTTTCGGCCGAGGAGATCGGCTCGCTGTGGATGGAGATCATGAGCGAATGCCTGGGTCCCGCCGTACGGCTGGACAAGGGCTACCGCCACTACTGGGCCTACATCAGCCACTTCATCCACGCCCCGTTCTACGTCTACGCCTACGCCTTTGGGGACCTCCTAGTGCGGGGCCTCATGGAGAAGCGCCGCGAGGACCCGGCGAAGTTCGCGCCGCTGTACGAGAAGCTGCTGGCGGCCGGCGGCACCAAGACCTACGTCGAGGCGCTGGCGCCGTTCGGGCTGGACCCGCGGAAGAAGACGTTCTGGGCGGCGGGCGTGAAGCAGATCGAGCGGCTGGTGGACGATTTCGAGGCGCTGGTGTGACGCCTCACTCCACATAGCGAGCCAGGCTCTCCAGCGACGAGGCGATGCCGGCGGAGTGGTCGGCGGCGCTGATGCCGCGCGGCACGTTCTCGGCCAGCACCGTGACCTCGGTTCCGGCGGGCAGCGGATGCAGCGTGGTGGTCAGCGTCATCTCGCCGGCGAAGGCGGGATCGTCGGACTGGAAGCGGACGACCTCGACGATCCGCGCGTCGGGCACCAGCTCGGCGAAGCGGGCCTCGAAGACGTCGGCGTCCGCGGAGGTCTTGCCGCGATTGGACCGGCCGCCGTCGTCATAGACGAAGGCCATGCGGTAGCCGCCGCCGGCGCGAGGCTCGAAGGCGTAGACCTTGGCCGACATCCCTCGAGGCGGTCGCCACGAGGCCACGGCCGAGGGTTCCAGGAAGGCGCGGTAGATCGCGTGCGGCGGAGCCTTGATCACGCGCGAGCCGGTGTGGGTGGCCATGGCGGCACTCTAACTCGCGAGAGCCGTGCGGCGATCCCTCCTAGCCCCAGCTCTCCACTTCGCCGCGGCGGCGGGCGGCCACCGGGCTGGGCGCGCGTTGCATGCTCTCGGGCTTGGGCGTGGGCTTTCCGAACAGCCAGCCCTGGCCCAGCTGGACGCCTAGGTCGGCGACCGCCTTGGCCGCCTCCTCGGTCTCGATCATCTCGGCCACGGTGGAGACTTCCAGCTCGCGGCACAGTTCGGCCAGTCGTTTCAGGATGAGCGTGTCGCGCGGCCGCCCGCCGAGGGCCTGGATGAAGCGGCCGTCGAACTTCACGACGTCGGCCTCGATCTGGCGCAGGTAGTCCATCGACGCGGCGCCTGCGCCGAAGTCGTCGAGGCAGATCACATGGCCGGCCTGGCGCAGCCGCTGGATCAGGTCGTTAGCGGCGGCGAGGTCCGAGATCTGGTGGCTCTCGGTCAGCTCCAGCATCAGCCGCGGCCGGATCTTCTCGGTGATGGCGGTGACCTTCAGGACCTCGTCGATGAAGCCCTCGGACTGCAGCGAGAACGCGCTGATGTTGGCGGCGATGCGGACGTCCTCGCGCGCCTCGCACAGGGCCTGCGCCACGGTGCGCACGATGGCGAGGTCGAACTCCACGACCAGACCCAGCTCCTCGGCGAGCTTGATGGTGGCGGCTGGGCCGCCCCCGCCCTCGAAGCGGGTGAGGGCCTCGTAGTGGTGGAGCTCGCGGGTCTTGAGGTTGACCACCGGCTGGTAGACCAGCTCGAAGCGGCCTTCGCGCAGCAGGTCCTTGAAGCGGGTGGACTCGGTCACCGTCTGGCGCAGCGCCGCCTCGAAGCTCTTGGCGGCCAGCGGCGGGCCCTCCTCGATGCAGCGGTCGATGGCGTAGCGGATGGCGCGCAGGCTCTCGGTGGGCGAGGCGGCGTCCAGCGCCAGCGCGCCGGTCCAGAGCTGGATCCTCGGCCCGGCGAGGTCGCGCACGCGCTCGGCCAGCGCCTCGGCGTTGTTGGCCTGGCCCGAGCGCAGCAGGGCGAAGCGGTCGGGGCCGATGGCGGCGGCCGGCAGCCCGCCGTACGAGGCGGCCCGCAGCATGGCGGCCAGCTTGCGCCGCACGTTCATCGCCTCGGCGGGCGACATGGACGACAGCGCGCCGGTCAGGCCGGCGAATTCCAGAAGGTCGACGTGGAGCGAGGCGCCGTCGCGGTCGGCCTGCTTCATCAGGTTGGCGGCGGCGGTCTCGAATTCCTCGCGGCCGGTCAGCCCGGTCTCGTCCAGGCGCGCCGGCCCGATCCCGGGCGCGCAGAGGCTGAGCGAGGCGGCCACGTGGCTGTCGCGCCCCGGCATCTGGAAGAAGGTGAGCATGGCCGGCTGCGGTCCGCGCTGGGTGGCCAGGCCGACGGTGTAGGGACCGCGACGCTCGCCGGGACGGGTGTCGCGCAGGGCGGCCTCCACCAGCTCGGCGTCGGCAGGGACGAACAGCTCGCGCCAGGGCTTGCCCAGGGTGGAATCGGCGCTGCGACTGAGCAGCCGCATGGCCGCGCCGGTGGCGAAGCTGACGAGATGCCGGTCCTCGATCTCGAGCACCAGGTCGGCGCTGGCGAACACGAAGCTCAGAAGTTGGGCCATGGTCGGAGCCGCCGGCGCCTTTTGAGGCGCGGCCGGTGCAGCTGCCGCCGTGGCGTTCGCGGACGCCATCTTCGCTTCGCTCCCACGCCGCGGCCGCAGGGGGCGGTCGGGGCGCAACGCGAGCTTTGTCACAGGACTGTTGATGGCAGGTTGATTAGGTAAGTCGGGAAACCGACCGTTTCCCACGCCAAATCCGAGGCTTGCTGCAACCTAGAACATCGGTTCGGGCGGCTTGCGCTTCTTCCGGGTGGGCTTGACCCACATCACGCCGGGATAGCCCTTCAGGGGCGCCAGCGGCTCGCCCATGTAGGTCCAGTCGGCCTGTTCGGAGAGGTGCATGTGGTATCGCGGCTCTCGACCCGTGCGGGTGGTGAAGAGGGCGCGCGGCACGTTGACCATCTGCGGCGAGCGGCGGCGCTCGTAGAAGAGGGGCGTGCCGCAACGGGCGCAGAAGCTGCGGGCCGTGCCTTCGTCCTCGTCCTCGTAGCGGGCGATATGCTCCTCGCCCTCGACCACGCGGAAGCGGCTCTTCCAGCTGCCGACGTAGGTGGCGTAGGCGCAGCCCTGGGCATGGCGGCTCCGTGCCGAGTGGTCGTGCCAGGCCCAGCGGGCCGGGATGCCGATCTCGACCTCCACCGCGCCACACACGCAGCGGCCCAGCGCGATGCCGGGCGGGGACTTCAGCGTCTTGGGCATCAGGTCTCCGAGAGCCAAGTCAGGATCGGCCCGTTCAGCTCGCGCGGGTAGGTGTGGCTGAGGTCGTCGAGCTCGCGGTAGATGACGTTCGCGCCGGCCCGCGTCAGCGCCTGGGCGGCCTCGCGCGCCATGTCGATGGGGAACATCCAGTCGCGCACGCCGTGGACGATGTGGATCGGCAGGCCCGCGAGCCGGTCCTTGTCGGCGTAGGCGGCCATCATCGGATGGAAGGCCGCGGAGGCCGGCGCCAGGTGGGTGAACGGCGAGCCCGGCTCGAGGCCGGAGACATAGGCGAAGGTGCCGCCGTCGCTCATGCCGCCGAGCAGCAGGCGGGCGGGGTCGACATTCCAGTGGCCGCGGATGGCGTCCAGCATGCGGGCGAGGTTGGGCGTGTCGGCGTCGGGGCCCTGGATCGCCCAGGTGCGGCCGACAGCGGTGGGCGCGACGACGATGGCGCCGAAGGTGCGGGCCTCGCGCACCCAGCTCCACAGGAACGAGCGCCCGTTGCCCGAGCCGCCGTGCAGGGCGAAGACGACCGGCCACGCGACTGCCGGGTCATAGATCTCGGGGACATAGACAGAGAAGCCGCCGCGCGTGCCGGGGTCGTTGTCGAAGTGGAGCACGCCGGTGTCGGGGCGCCCGGGCGCCTCGGCCAGTCGCCTCGCGAACTCGATGTCGTCGCGGCGGGCGGGGTCGAGGAAAAAGCGGCTCACCGGCGGCAGGCCGCCGGCCAGCGGATAGAGCGCCTCCATGGCGCGCGGCAGCTCGCGCAGCGCCTTGAAGGCGGCCATCAGCCCGTCCTCAGCTTCAGGCGCGGCGCGCAGGGCGGCGAAAGCGGCGATCGCGCCGTCGGTCGCCGTGGCCAGGGCGGCCTGCACGTCGGCCAGGCTGTCGGACCAGCCGTCCAGCCGATGCCGCTCGGCGACCAGCGCCGCCTCGGGCTCGCCCACCGCGTCCATCACCTGGTCGAAGTGGGCAGGATCCAGGTAGCGCGCCACGAACCCCAGGCGGTCCAGCGCCTGCAGCAGCGGCGGCAGCACGGCCACCACGTCGTCGAGTTCGCGCGCGTCCATGCCGCCACGATAGCGGGCGACGGCGGCTTGGCCAGCCGCCCGGCATCCGCGACAGTGGCCAAAACGGGGAGGCGAGGATGCGTGGGGCGATCATCGGCGCGGCGATCGCCGTGCTGGCGGCGGGCGCCGTCCAGGCGCGGGACTACGACGTGCGTATCCGACGCGACGAGTGGGGCGTGCCGCACGTCAAGGGCAAGACCGACGCCGATGTGGCCTACGGCCTGGCGTGGGCGCAGTGCGAGGACGATTTCGCCACCGTGCAGGAGGCGGTGTTCACCGCGCGCGGACGGCTGGCCGAGCTGAACGGACCGGCGGGCCTGGAGAGCGATTACCTGGTGGCGCTGCAGGACGTGGCGGGCGCCGTGCAGCGCGGCTATGGCGGCTTGCCGGCCGACCTGCGGTCGGTGCTGGAGGCGTACGCGGCCGGGATCAACGCCTACGCGGCGAAGCACCCCGACAAGACCGTCGCCGGGCTGGGGCGCGTGACGGGCCAGGATCTGGTGGCCGGCACGACCTATCGCGGGCCTACCTTCTACGGCCTGGACGACCTCTTCCGGCGGACCATGCGGTCCACGTCCACGAAGACCGCCGCCGTGGAGGAGAAAATCGAGATCGGCTCGAACGGCGTGGCGGTGGGCCCGAAGCGCTCGGCCGACGGTGCGACGCGGCTGCTGGTCAATTCTCACCAGCCCTACACCGGCGCGCTCGCCTGGTACGAGGCGGTGCTGCAGAGCGACCAGGGCTGGCATGTGGCGGGCGGCTTCTTCCCGGGCTCGCCCTTCATGCTGCATGGCCACAACGCCCACCTGGGCTGGGCGTCCACAGTCAACAATCCGGACCTGGCCGACGTCTACCAGCTCACCGTCAATCCAGCCGACCGCGACCAGTACCGGCTGGACGGCGCCTGGAGGCGGTTCGAGAGCGGCTGGGTCGAGCTGAAGGTGAAGCGGCCCGGCGGCACGCTCGAGACCGTCCGCCGCGAGGTGACCCGCTCGGTCCACGGGCCGGTGGTGAGGACCGACCACGGGGTGTTCGCGATCCGCTTCGCTGGCCTGGGCGAGGTGCGCCAGAACGGCCAGTACTTCGCGATGAACAAGGCGCGGAGCCTGGCCGAATGGAAGGCGGCCATGGCGCGCGGCGTGCTGCCCTCGATCAACTACGTCTACGCCGACGCCAAGGGGAACGTGGGCTATGTCCACAACGGCCGCTATCCGGTGCGCAAAGCGGGCGTGGACTGGTCGGGCGTGGTCCCGGGCGACCGCTCCGCCCTGATCTGGACCGCCCAGCTGCCGTTCGCCCAGGTCCCGCAGGTGTGGAATCCCAAGGGCGGCTGGACCTTCAACGCCAACAACACCCCGTTCCAGGCCACCGACGCGGCCGACAACCTGAAGCCCGAGGCCTATCCGAAGACCCTCGGCCTGCAGACCAACATG
This sequence comes from Phenylobacterium sp., assembly GCF_036402295.1. GTDB lineage: Bacteria > Pseudomonadota > Alphaproteobacteria > Caulobacterales > Caulobacteraceae > Phenylobacterium. The sequence goes on along the minus strand of NZ_DASWTE010000383.1, from coordinate 8,436 downwards.
ACCAACCGGGCGATGCGCGCGCTGGAGACCTATGGCGCGGACCCGTCGATCACCGCCGAGGAGTTCGAGGCCTACAAGTACGACCTGGCCTATTCGGACACGTCCGACCTCGGGAAGGCGGTGGCGCTGCTGCTCTCGGTCCCGGCTGGGAGCGACGCCGACCTCGCTGCTGCGCAAGCGCTGTTCCGGGGTTGGGACCGGCGGACGAACGTCGACAGCCGCGCGGCGCCGCTGGCGGTGCTGACGGTGACGCGGCTGGTCCAGTCGCCGGGCAAGCCACCGCTCGAGGTGCTGAAGACAGTGATGGGCGAGCTCAGGGCGCGCTTCGGCCGTATCGACCCCACCTGGGGCGAGGTGAACCGCATCCGCCGCGGGACCGTCGACCTGCCGATCGACGGCGGGCCGGACATCTTCCGCGCCGTCTATGGGCGGCCCGACGCCGACGGGCGGCTGAAGGCGCTGGCCGGCGACACCTTCGTGATGTTCGTGACCTGGGACCGGGACGGGAGGTTGTCGTCGAAGAGCATCCACCAGTTCGGCTCGGCGACGCTGGACGCCGCCTCGCCGCACTACGCCGACCAGACGCCGCTGTTCGCGACGATGCAGACCAAGCCGGTGCTGTTCACGGAGGAACAGCTCGCAGGCCACATCCGTCGCGACTACCGGCCGGGCGAGTAGGCGGCGTCAGGGCGATGGGGTCGCCGCGTCGCGCTCGATACGCCGCGCGCCGGCCAGGGCCCCAAATAGCGAGTAGTTCCCCTCATGGCAGGCGTATTCGAACATGGGGGCCGTCGCCGGCCGCAGGAGCATCTCGGCGCGCCAGGGCCGGGTGAACACCGTCGGGTCTTCCACGGTGAAGGCGTAGCGCAGCTCTGTCTCGGAGACCCTGGTGAAGCGTTCGACGACGCGGGCGTCCTTCGACAGGTAGAGCCGGCTCGGCATTCGCCAGGCGGCGCCGGGATGCAGGCCGCGGGTCTCGACCACCAGCGTGTCGCCCTCCCAGCGGCCTGACGGGTCGCCGGTCCACGGCCGCATGGACTCCGGCAGCGGCGGCATGGGTCGCAGCGGGATGATCCGCGCGTTCATGATCATCTCCGAGACGATCACCACGTGGTCCGGCGTCTGCACGATCCGGTAGTTGCCGTTGTAGACCGGGTTCTGGATCGGCGGCCCCGTCGCCCCACCGCCGCCCATCAGGCAGCGCTCGGGGCCCGGTCGCACCTCGGGGCCATCGAAGGCGTTGCGGTCGGCGGCCTGCGCCGCCGTCAGCGCTTTCAGCCCGGCCTCGGAATAGGGCAGCCGGCCGTCGGCGGGCTCGACGATCCACGACGTGCGCGCCTGACCGTCTACCCGCGCCAGCGCCAGGCCCGGCTCCCACCACTCCGTCTCGACCTGCCCCACCTCGTCCGCCGGTATCGCGGGGCGACCGTCGAGCGCCTTCTCAGCGGCGCGCGCCTCGGCTTCGCTCAGCGTCAGCGTCTTGAACGCCGGGCGCCGCTCGAGCGTCGTGAGCGAGCGGTTGCTCCAGATGCCGTCGAGGTCGGGTCGGACCCGCTGTGCAGCCGCGGGCGGGGCCGCCAGCAAGGCGGCGACGATCAGGGCGAGCCAACGGTCGGACATGCCGTCATCTCCGCGACCGGCCCCGACCCGGTCTGGGGCATGCTAGCTCAGGCGGCGGGCCGGAAGTAGAGCGTCTTCAACGCCGCCTCGTCCTCGATCCGCAGGGCCCGCTTCAGCGCGGCGATGTGCGCCTTCTCGCCCGAGAGCGTGATGGCCCCGGCGGCGAGGGCGTCCGACAGGCCGCAATGACCCATCCAGACGCGCACGAAGGCCTCTAGGTCGGACGCCAGCACCACGTCGACCTTCAGGCCGGGATCCTTGAGGCAGACCTCGACGTCGGCGGGCCGCAGGATCATCCACCAGTAACGCCGCGCCGCGTGCGCCTTGGGCAGCCCGCGGAAGTCGAAGCGCAGCACCAGGTCGCGGTCGGGCAGTTCGCGCGGGTCGATCTGGCGCTTCATGCCCCACATCAGGAGCTGCGGGTCCATCTCCTCCAGGGCGATGCGGCCCTGGCCGTGGCGCTGGCCCCAGTCTGACATGAGCTCGATCATGTCGCCCATCTGCCGGCCCGCCTGGGTGAGCGAATAGAGCTTGCCCTGCGCCAGCGGCCGGGTGGCGATGACGCCCGCCTCCTCCAGCTCGCCGAGGCGCTGGACCAGCAGAGCGCGCGACATCAGCGGCACGCCGGAGTGCACCTCGGTGAACCGCTTGGGCCCGAAGCAGAGCTCGCGAATGATCAGCGGCGTCCACCGCTGGGCGAAGATCTCGGCCGTCTTGGCGACCGGACAGAACTGGCCATACCCTTTCATGCCCTTAGGGTCGGCCCGATACCCGCGTTCGACAAGTTCATTCTTCGAACTGGAGCGGTGGGGGCCATCTGGACGAAGACGTCGCCTCAACAGACCTTTTGAGGATGACCCCCCAATGACGATCAATGTGAAGGCTGAGGCCATGGACTGGATCCGCAAGGCGCACGAGCTGGGACCGCAGATCGCGGCGCGCGCGGAGGCGGCGGATGCGGGCGACGCGTTCGTGGCCGAGAACATGAAACTCCTGAAGGAAGAGGGCTTCCACGCCGCCGGCGTGCCGGCCGAGCTGGGCGGCGGCGGCGCGAGCCCCGCCGAGCTGTCGGAGATGCTGCGTGCGCTCGCCCGCCACTGCGGCTCGACGGCGCTGGCGTTCGCCATGCACACCCATGCGGTGGCGCTGCCGGCCTGGCGCTGGCGGCGCACGCCCGAGGCGGTGGAAGGGCTGCTGAAGCGGATCGTGGCCGAGAAGCTGACGCTGGTCTCGTCCGGCGGCTCGGACTGGCTGGACGGCTCGTGCGAGGCCAAGCCTGTCGAAGGCGGCTTCCGGGTGAGCGGGCGCAAGATCTTCGCCAGCGGCTGCCCGCTGGGCGACCTCTTGGTGACCATGGCGGTGCAGGAGACGCCCGAGGGGCCGACGGTGCTCCACATGGCGATCCCGCTGAAGGCCGAGGGCGTGACCATCCTCGACACCTGGCGGACGCTGGGCATGCGCGGCACCGGCTCGCACGACATCGAGCTCAAGGACGTCTTCGTGCCCGACGCGGCCGTGACCGTGCGGCGGCCCTCGGGCAAGTGGCACCCCTTGATGCACATGGTGACCCTGGTCGCCTTCCCGCTGATCTACAGCGTCTACCTCGGCCTGGCCGAAGCGGCGCGGGACAAGGCCGTGGCGATGGCGGGCCGGAAGACCTCCGACGACCTGGCCCTGATCGTCGGCGAGATGGACACCGAGCTGGCCGCCGCGCGCCTGGCGCTGGCCGACATGGTGGCCTGCACGGCGGGCGACGAGCCGGGCCAGGACGCCACCAACCGCATCATGACGGGGCGCACGCTGGTGGCCCGCGCCGCGATCCGAACCGTGGAGAAGGCGATGGACGCCGCCGGCGGCGGGGCGTTCTACCGCAAGGTGGGGCTGGAGCGGATCTGGCGGGACATCCAGGCGGCCCGCTACCACCCGCTGCAGGAAAAGGCGCAGGCCCGGCTCGCGGGCCGGGTGGCGCTGGGGCTGCCGATCGACTGAGCGGACCGCCGCGGCGTCTTCGCCGAAGGAGAGGTACGGCTTGCCATTTTTCAAACGGCCGTTAGACCGATTGGACGATGGCAGACGACCTGACGAAGACGCCGACCGCGGCGACGAAAGAGACCTACGACGACCGGCCGTTCCATTCGGACGACCTGCCGCCGGAGGTCCGGGCGCCGCTGGCGCCGTTCAACGGCGAAGAGCCGCCGGCGCCGGCGTGGTTCCAGTGGGCGATCGCCCAGGAGCCGGAGCGGGACTTCGTCGAGTCCATGGGCATCAAGCTGGAAGCCCTGTCGTGGGGCGAGCGCGGCAAGCCCGGCCTGCTGCTCGTCCACGGCAACAGCGCGCACGCCGAGTGGTGGAGCCCGCTCGCGCCGTACCTGGCCAAGGACTACCGGGTCACCTCGATGTCGCTGGCCGGCATGGGCAACTCGGACTGGCGCACGACCTACAGGTTCCAGGACTTCGCGGCCGACGCCGAGGCCGTCAGCCGGGCGACCGGCCTCTACGAAGGCGGCCGCAAGCCGATCTACATCGGCCACTCGTTCGGCGGCGGGCAAGTGTTCTACACCGCCGTCCGCCACCCCGAGCAGATGCACGCCGCGGTCCTGGTCGACACCGGCTTCGGCGGCCCGCCGCCAGAGGTGCTGGCCGAGCGCCAGAAGCGCGCCGAGCTCCTGGCCAACAACCCGAGCCCCGACCGGCCCACCCGGGTCTACCCGACCCTGGCCGCCGCCCTGGCGCGGTTCCGGCTGATGCCGCCGCAGCCGGCGGAGAACCACTACGTCCTCGACTTCATCGCCCGCCGCTCGCTGAAGCGCGTCCCGATGCCGGACGGGGGCGAGGGCTGGTCTTGGAAGTTCGATCCCAACATGTGGGAGAAGCTCGACCGCTCGGATGGCGTCATGGCCATCGGCGGGATGCCCGAGCTGAAGGTGCCGATGATCCACCTCTACGGCGACAAGAGCCGGATCATCGACCGCCGCAAGGCCGGCGAGCCGGGCTTCCTCGACGGTCACGTGCCCGAGATCGAGATCCCGGATTCGCATCACCACGTGATGATCGACCAGCCATTGGCGCTCGTGGCGGCGCTTCGGACGCTGCTGGGCAGTTGGCCGCATTGAACGCGGGCGGCGGTTCGTGTATCGCCGCCCTCCATTCCCCTTTCATCCGAGAGTGAATTCCCCGATGGCCGGTAACGACTACCAGCGCGGCGGCATGGACATCGCCGAGCAGACCGCGACCTTCGCCCTCGTCATGGGCATGACGAAGTGGGCCTCGCTGGCGATCGCCGCCGGCGTCCTGTTCTTCACCCTGCTGTTCTGCACCCACACGGGCTTCATGGGTTCGGCCATCGCCGCCGTCGTGCTGCTGGCCGCCGGCGTGCTGCTGCTGCGCGAGAAGCCGGAAGCCGCCGGCGCGCACTAGACGCCCACCTTCAAGGCCGAGTTCGACGGGCCTCCGCGACGGCGGAGGCTTTGTCGTGTCTGGACGTTGCGTCACGTCCATTCAGAAACCCTTCAAACGACCGTTTGAAAACTGCGGTTCGACGGCTGGACAAGCCGTCGCGACGCCTCCTATGGTCCGGCCGCTGTCGCGCGCATTTTGGGGGATCCCGCGGACCATGGCCGTCATCGCCGTCACCAAGGAGCGCAAGGCCGGTGAGACGCGCGTCGCCGCGACACCGGAGACGGCGAAGAAGCTGATCGCGGCCGGGTTCGACGTGGTCGTGGAAGCTGGCGCGGGCGCCGGCGCCTCGATCGCCGACGCCGACTACGAGGCCGCGGGGGCCAAGATCGCCAAGACCGCCAAGGACGCCATCGGCAAGGCCGACGTGCTGTTCAAGGTGCGCGCCCCCGAGGCCGAGGAGATCAAGGCGCTGAAGTCCGGCGCCTACGTCGTGGCCCTGCTGAACGCCTTCAACGAGAAGGCCGCCGTCGACGCCCTGGCCAAGCAGGGCGCGACGTCCTTCGCCATGGAATTCGTGCCGCGGATCACCCGCGCCCAGGTGATGGACGCCCTGTCGAGCCAGGCCAACCTCGCCGGCTACCGCGCCGTGATCGAGGGCGCAGAGGCCTATGGCCGGGCGCTGCCGATGATGATGACGGCGGCGGGCACGGTGGCGCCGGCCAAGATCTTCATCATGGGCGTCGGCGTCGCGGGCCTGCAGGCCATCGCCACGGCGCGCAGGCTGGGCGCAGTGGTCACCGCCACCGACGTGCGGCCGGCGACGAAGGAGCAGGTCGAGAGCCTGGGGGCCAAGTTCCTCGCCGTCGAGGATGAGGAGTTCAAGGCGGCGCAGACCGAGGGCGGCTACGCCAAGGAGATGTCCAAGGAATACCAGGCCAAGCAGGCCGAGCTGGTTTCGGGCCATATCGCCAAGCAGGACATCGTTATCACCACGGCCCTGATCCCGGGCCGCCCGGCCCCTAAGCTGGTGAGCGCCGCCCAGGTGGCCTCGATGAAGCCGGGCTCTGTGCTGGTCGACCTTGCCATCGAGCAGGGCGGCAACGTCGAGGGCGCGAAGCTGGGCGAGGTGGCGGTCACCAAGAACGGCGTGAAGATCATGGGTGTGGCCAACCTGCCGGCCCGCATCTCGGCCGACTCCTCGGCGCTCTACGCCCGCAACCTCCTGGCCTTCGCCGAGCTCTTCAAGAACAAGGAGGGCGCCTTCGCCCCCGACCTCGAGGACGAGATCCTGAAGGCCAGCCTCGTCACCCACGGCGGCGCCGTGGTCCATCCCTCGCTCAAAGCCTGAGAGACCTCATGGACGTCGATCCGACCGTCTTCCGCCTGGCGATCTTCGTGCTGGCGATTTTCGTGGGCTACTACGTGGTCTGGAGCGTGACGCCGGCGCTGCACACGCCGCTGATGGCCGTGACCAACGCCATCTCCTCGGTGATCATCGTGGGCGCCCTCCTGGCCGCCGCGGCGCAGGGGTCGGGCGGCGAGGTCACCCAGAACGTCCTGATCTCCAAGGGCGCCGGCGCGATCGCCGCGGCCTTCGCGGCGGTGAACATCTTCGGCGGCTTCCTCGTCACCCAGAGGATGCTCGCCATGTACAAGAAGAAGTCGAAGTAGCGCGGTTGGCAGGGGCAACACCATGAACGCCAATCTCGCGGCCGTCCTCTACCTCGTCTCCGGGGTGCTCTTCATCCTGGCGCTCCGGGGCCTGAGCTCGCCGACCACCAGCCAGGCGGGCAACCGCAACGGTATGATCGGCATGGCGCTGGCGATCGGCGTGGCGCTGGCCACGCTGTTCAGCGAGGGCAAGCTCGATGCGCTCACGCTGGGCTTGATCGCCGCCGGCATCGCCGTCGGCGGGACCATCGGCGCCGTGATTGCCCGGCGCGTGGCCATGACCTCGATGCCGCAGCTGGTGGCGGCCTTCCACAGCCTGGTCGGCATGGCCGCCTGCCTCGTGGCGGTGGCGGCGATCTACACGCCCGACGCCTACGGCATCGGCGCGCCCGGCGAGATCCACCTCGTGTCGCTGATCGAGCTGTCGGTGGGCCTGGCCATCGGCGCCGTGACCTTCTCCGGCTCGGTGATCGCATTCGCCAAGCTGAACGGCAACATGAGCGGCGCGCCCATCCTGCTGCCCGCCCGCCACCTGCTGAACATCGCCATCGGCGTGGCGATCGTCGCCCTGGTGGCGATCCTGGTGATGAGCAGCGGCCAGGCGATCTGGGCGTTCTGGGCGATCTTCGCGCTGGCGCTGCTGATCGGCGTCACCCTGATCATCCCGATCGGCGGCGCCGACATGCCCGTCGTGGTCTCGATGCTGAACAGCTACTCCGGCTGGGCGGCCGCGGCCCTGGGCTTCACGCTCGAGAACATCACCCTGGTGATCACCGGCGCCCTGGTGGGCAGCTCCGGCGCGATCCTGAGCTACATCATGTGCAAGGGCATGAACCGCAGCTTCGTCTCGGTGATCCTGGGCGGCTTCGGCGCCGACGACAGCGCCGCCGCGACCGGCAAGATCGAGACGCGGCCGGTGAAGCAGGGCTCGGCCGACGACGCCGCCTTCATCATGAAGAACGCATCGAAGGTGATCATCGTCCCCGGCTACGGCATGGCCGTGGCCCAGGCCCAGCACGCGCTGCGCGAGATGGCCGACATCCTCAAGGAAGAGGGCGTCGAGGTGAAGTATGCCATCCACCCGGTCGCCGGCCGGATGCCCGGGCACATGAACGTGCTGCTGGCCGAGGCCAACGTTCCCTACGACGAGGTGTTCGAGCTGGAGGACATCAACTCCGAGTTCGCCACCGCCGACGTGGCCTTCGTGATCGGGGCCAACGACGTGACCAATCCGGCGGCCAAGACCGATCCCACCAGCGCCATCTTCGGCATGCCGATCCTGGACGTGGAAAAGGCTCGCACCGTCCTCTTCGTGAAGCGCGGCATGGCGGCCGGCTACGCCGGCGTCGAGAACGAGCTCTTCTTCCGCGACAACACCATGATGCTGTTCGCCGACGCCAAGAAGATGGTCGAAGGGATCGTGAAGGGGCTCTGAGCCCCTAGCCCAGCGGGTCGATGGCCCCGAGGCTGCCGCCCACGTTGCCGGTGATCGGCGGGTCGACGGGCGCGCCGCGGAAGCCGAGCAGCAGATAGCCGTCGGCCACGCCGTCGCCATCGAGGTCGACATCCACCCGGGTCAGGGGCGGCGCCACCGTCGTCGTGAAGTCGCCGCCGCCGGTCGGCGGAGCCGGGTCGTGCGGACCGGGGTCGGCCGGCTTGGGCGGCGTCAGCTGGGTCGTGAAGCCGTTGTCGGGCGTCGTCGGCGGATCCTGCTTGTCCGCGCCACTGCCATCGACCGGCGGCGGC
>NZ_DASWTE010000382.1:0-24055 GCF_036402295.1 Phenylobacterium sp. | reverse complement strand
GCGATCGCCCAGACGTTGATCCACGCCAGCGCCCCGCCCAGCGGCATGCGCAGCCACTTCACGCCGGGCGCGATGTCGACCGCCTCGCCGGTCTTGGGCGCATGGTCGAACGGATAGGTCAGCTTCGGGCGATGGCTTTCCCAGGCGCCCTGTTCGATTCCGTCCCGCACAACGCCGCTCCCACCGATTTACGCCACGGCATTATCCGGTGGGTACGCTAGGGAGGGCAAACGGGAAAGCGCCGCAGGCGCCTTTGAGGAAACCGCGGAAGGCGCGGAAAAGCGCGGAAATGGCCGGCGGCGACCTCCGCGTCCTTCCGCGTTTTCCGCGGTTCCAGTCGATTGCGCTTCGACACCTAGGTGTTCACCGGCGCGAACCTGTCCACCCATTGGCGGAAGATGCCGGCGTCCGTGAGCCCCGACTGCTGAGCGGCCACCTTGCCGCCCGAGAAGCAGAACAGCGCCGGGATGCCCTGGATGCGGTAGCGCTGCTGGAGCTCGGGGTTTGCGTCCACGTCCACCTTCACAAACCGCGCCCGAGGCTCCAGGTCGGCGGCCACGCGGGCGAACACCGGCGCCATCGCCCGGCACGGCCCGCACCACGCGGCCCAGAAGTCCACGATCAGCGGCAGGTCGCTGCCGGTCAGGTGCTTGTCGAACCGCGCCGTGGTCAGCGCCACCGGCGCCCCGGTGAACAGCGCCTCCTGGCAACGGCCGCATTTCGGCTCCTCGCCTAGCCGGTCGGCCGGCAGGCGATTGCGGGCGTCGCAGTGCGGGCAGACCACGTGCAGGAGATCGGACATCGCGTCACCTCCGCGGATCACATCTTACGAAACAACGCGAACCAGCCACAGTCGGATCGCATTATCTTTGCGCCTCGTCGGGGGGAGCCTCAACCCGAAGGAGGTTTCCTATGCCCAACCAAGACCTCACGCCCTGGCGTCGAGGCGGCGGAGGACTGACGCCGTTCGGGCGCGATCCCTTCGCGAACTTCCGACGCGAGATGGACCGCCTGTTCGACGACTTCTTCGCCCCCGCCGAGGCCCGCAGCTTCGGCGCCGCGGCCACGGCGGCCCTGCAGCCCAGCATCGACGTCGAGGAGACCGAGCAGGCCTACGTGGTCACCGCCGAGCTGCCCGGCATCGCGGAGAAGGACATCGAGCTCAGCCTTTCCGACAACGCGCTCACCCTCTCGGGCGAGAAGCGCTCGGAGCGGGACGAGGAGAACGGCGGGCGCCGCTACACCGAGCGCAGCTTCGGCCGCTTCTCGCGGACCATTCCGTTCCCGTCCGAGGTCGACGCCGACAAGGTCCAGGCGGCCTGCCGCAACGGCGTGCTCACCGTGACCTTGCCGAAGAACGCCAAGGCCCGCGACAAGTCGCGGCGCATCGAGATCCGAGCCGACAAGGGCGAGGCCTCGGCCGCGACGGGCTCCGGCCAGTAGTGGACTGACTCAACGTTCGGGTTGCGGGGAGCCCCCGGCTTCGGCCATCTCTCGCCATCCTGCCAGGGAGGCGCCCCGTGACCCGCATCACCGAACGTCCAGACGCGGCCCTGGCCGCCGCTCTAGACCCCGTCGTCGACGCCGCGCTCGCCGAGGAGCGCCTGGCCGGCGCCGTCGTGCTGGTGGCGAAGGACGGCGCGTTGGCCTACGCCCGCGCCGCCGGCCACGCCGACCTCGAGACCGGCCGGCCGATGACGCGCGACGCCATCTTCCGCGCCTCGTCGCTGACCAAGCCGATCGTCACCGCCGCGGTCCTGTCGCTGGTCGAGGACGGCGTGATCGGCCTGGACGACCCGGTCATCCGCTACCTTCCCGACTTCCAGCCCAAGTGGCAGGGCGAGCCGCTGACCATCACGCTGCGCCACCTGCTGACCCACACCGCCGGTCTCTCCTACGGTTTCATGCAACCCGTCGACGGGCCCTACCTGCAGCTTGGCGTCTCCGACGGCATGGACCAGCCGGGCCTGGGCTTCCCCGAGGAGCTGACGCGGATCACCGAGGCCGGCCTCTTCTTTCCGCCCGGCGCGGCCTGGCTCTACTCCGTGGGCCTCGACGTCCTGGGCGCCGCGGTCGAGGAGGCGACCGGCAAGTCCCTGCCCGAGGTGGTCCGCGAACGCGTCACCGGCAAGCTCGGCCTGGCCGACACCGACTTCGCCGTCTCCGACCCCGCGCGACTGGCCCGCCCCTACGCCGACGGCCCGCCGCCGCAGCCGATGGGCGCCACCCACATTGTCCCGTTCGCCGAGCTCTCGGGCATCAAGTTCGCCCCCGAGCGCATCTTCACGCCCGGCTCGTTCCCCTCGGGCGGCGCCGGCATGGCCTGCTCGGCGCCCGACTTCCTCACCTTCCTGGAAGCCATGCGCACGGGCGGCGGCGGGGTCGTGAGCGCCGAAACCGCCCAGGCGATGATGACCAACCAGACCGGTTCCCACGCCATCGTCACCAGCGGCCCCGGCTGGGGCTTCGGCTTCGGCGGCGCGATCATGCTGGACCCGGCCGCCTCGGGCTCGCCGCTGCCGGCCGGCGCCTGGATGTGGGGCGGCGTCTACGGCCACAGCTGGTTCGTAGACCCGGCGGGCGGGAAGAGCGTCGTCCTGATGACCAACACCTCCACCGAAGGCATGAGCGGCCGCCTCAGCCAGGAGGTCTTCGCGGCGGCGGCCGCGCACTGAGGCCGCACTGGGCGACGCCTTGCCCAAGGCCGAGGCGTGCGGAATAGTCCCCCCTTCGTCGGGGAGTTATCGATGTTCAGGTTCGTCACGGCGCTGACCGCGCTCTCGATCGCCGCTGCCCCGGCCGCCGCCGCGCCGCCGCCCAAGGACGCCGGCGAGGCCCAGTTCCGCGCGCTCTACAAGGAGCTGGTGGAGACCAACACCACGTTCTCGGCCGGCGACTGTACGCTGGCCGCCCAGCGGATGGCCGACCGGCTGAAGGCCGCCGGCTTCGCCGACAAGGACCTCACCGTCTTCACCCCGCCGGACAAGCCGAAGGACGGCGGACTCGTCGCCGTCTTCCCCGGCAGGGACCCCAAGGCCAAGGCCGTCCTGCTGCTGGCCCACATCGACGTGGTCGAGGCCAAGCGCGGGGACTGGGAGCGCGACCCGTTCACGCTCGTGGAGGAGAACGGCTACTTCTACGCTCGCGGCGCCAGCGACGACAAAGCCCAGGCGGCGATCTGGACCGACCTGTTCGTCCGCTTCAAACGCGAGGGTTACCAGCCGCGCCGCACGCTGAAGCTGGCGCTCACCTGCGGCGAGGAAGGCGGCGGCCAGGTCAACGGCGCCCGCTGGCTGGCGCAGAACAAGCGCGATCTTGTCGACGCGGCCTTCGGCCTGAACGAGGGCGCCGGCGGCAGCTTCGACGCCCCCGGCGGCAGGCGCGTGGTCCACAGCATCCAGGCCGGCGAAAAGAGCTCGTTCAGCTACCGCGTCGAGGCGGTGAATCCCGGCGGCCACTCCTCGCGCCCGGTGCCCGACAACGCGATCTACCACCTTGCCAAGGCCATCGACCGCATCGCGGCCTACGAGTTCCCGGTGCAGATGAACGACACCACCCGCGCCTACTTCACGCGCATGTCCAAGGTGGTGGGCGGCGAGCGCGGCGCGGCCATGGCCGCCATCGTGGCCAACCCCGGCGACAAGGCCGCCAACGCCCTGCTCAGCCAGGACGCCAATGACAACGCCATCCTGCGCACCACCTGCGTCGCCACCCAGCTCCAGGGCGGCCACGCCCCGAACGCCCTGCCCCAGCGCGCCACCGCCACCATCAACTGCCGCATCTTCCCCGGCGAGACCGCTGCACAGGTGCGCGACACCCTGATCCGCGTGGTCGGCGACGCCAAGGTCACGGTTTCCACCGTCCCGCTCGACCGCGTCGACGCCAAGCCCGCCCCACCGCTGACGCCCAACGTCATCGGCCCGATCGAGAAGGTTTCGCAGCAGATGTGGCCGGGCGTGCCGGTCGTGCCGATCCTGCAGGCCGGCGGCACCGACGCCCCGGCGTTCATCGCCGTCGGCATCCCGGTCTATGGCGTCTCAGGCATCTTCTACGAGCCCGACCTCGGCCGCATCCACGGCCTGAACGAGCGGATCGGCGTCCAGTCGCTGCTGGAGGCCCGCGAGTTCAGCCACCGCCTGGTGAAGGCCTACGCCGAGCAGAAGGAGTAGGTGGCCGCCGTCCGCCTCTGGATCGCCGCCAGCCACGACGCCGCTCACCGCAACGGCGGCTGGGCCTTCGTGCGCGCCGGCGCCGAACCGGTCGGACGCGCCGGCGGCGAGCGCCGCACCACCCGCGCTCGCATGGCGCTGGCGGGCTTCCTTTCAGCGCTGAAGGATGTTCCCGCCGGGGCCGCCCTCGCCGTCGTCGCCCCTAGGCCCGACGCCCTCGTCCTCCATGCCCTGCTGAAGCCGCCGGCCGATCCGCCGACCGACGCCCCGGACCTGCGCGCCGCACTTGCCAAGGCGCTCACCGGCCGCACCTGGACCCTCGCCATCGGCGATGCCGCCGCCGCCACGCCCACGGCCTTTGTCACCGCCTGGGCCGACATGGCCTCGGAGAAGGCCAAGGCCTCCGGCGCTTTCGAGCACGCCATCCCCAAGCCCAACCTGGCCAAGGCGAAGGGCCTGTAGGCCGCCGCCGTCCGTCTCGGCGCGCACTATCCCTTTCTGTCCGTAAAATTCCGCGTTGGCGTGGCCCAGGAAAGGCGCCAGACTTTACGATTATAAAGTCTGCCGCCCACGCAGGCGGTTGGGGAGGAATTCACATGTCTCACGCAAACCGCCGGGCCGGCGCGTCGGCTGTCGCCCTGGTCGTCGCCGCGGGTCTGACGTCCGCCGCCCACGCGCAGGAACCAGCGCAGGTCGAGGAGGTCGTGGTCACCGGCTCGTTCATCGCCGGCACGCCCAAGGACACCGCCATACCCGTCGCCGTGATCGGCCAGGACGAACTGGAGCGGCGCGGATCGCCGACGGTGCTGGAAATCCTCAAGACCCTGCCGGTCATGGGGCCGGTCCTGGGCGACTCCAACCAGTTCTCGCCGATCGCCCAGGCGGGCGGCGCCGGCCGCGGCTCGATCAACCTGCGCGGCCTCGGCCCCCAGCGCACCCTGGTCCTGCTGAACGGCCGCCGCTTCGCCGGATACACCGCCGACACCAACCTCCTGCCGGCCTCGGCCATCGGGCGTGTGGAGGTGCTCAAGGACGGTGCGGCCGCCACCTACGGCTCGGACGCCATCGGCGGCGTGGCCAACTTCATCACCCGCAAGAACTTCGAGGGCTTCGAGGTCGCCGCCGACTACCGCCATGTCCCGGGCTCGGACGGCGGCGACTACACGGCCAGCGCCCTCTACGGCTGGGTGGGCGAGGCCTCGAACCTGATGCTCAGCGTCGGCTATCAGCACCGCGGCGAACTGTCCCTCACCCAGCGCGACTTCGGCGTCTCGGACTACTTCGAAAACCCCATGGGCTGGTCGGTGCTGGGCAACCCAGGCGTCTTCACCGTGCGTAGCGGACCCGCCGGCTCAGGCTCCACCCTGGGCCTGGTGCGCGACGCGAACTGCGCCGAGGTCGGCGGCCAGCCGGGCTTCTCCGGCGCCACGCCGGCCTGCTATTTCACCTACCTCCAGTTCGACAATCTCGTCGAGGAGACCGACCACTTCCAGCTCTACGGCGAGTTCAACGCCCAGATCACCGAGACCGCGAAGTTCCACGCCGAGGCGCTCTATTCCCAGATCTCGCTGCCGGACTATCGCGGCTCGCCCAGCTATCCGCAGACCTCCGGGCCGAACGGTCCGGGCAGCGTCAACGTCTTCAACGTCCCGGCCTCGAACCCCGGCTTCGCCACCTTCCTGCAGCAGACGGGCAACTCGGCCCTGATCGGGCCCGCCCAGAGCGCCCTGCTCACCCTGTGGCGTCCGCTGGGCAACGGCGGCAACCCCAACACGGGCGGTCGCGGCGGCCAGAGCCAGAGCCGCAAGTACGAGGAATACCGGGTGTCGGCCGGCCTCTCGGGGGAGACGGGCTTCTACGGCGTCGCCTATGACGTGGCGCTCACCTACATCCGCGAGAAGACCGACAGCCAGAACGGCGACATCCTGATCGACCGCCTGCAGCGGGCGCTGAACGGCCTGGGCGGGCCGAACTGCACGGGGTCGACGCCGGGCGCGGGCGGCTGCCAGTACTACAACCCCTTCTCCAACGCCTATCCGACCAACCCCGCGCTCGGCCTGACGAACCCCGGCTTCGTCGCGGCCAACGCCAATGCGCCCGAGCTGATCGCCTGGCTGTTCGACCGGCAGGTCACCCTGGTCGAACAGGACACCTTCGTCGCCGACGCCGTGTTCAGCGGCCGGCTGCCGATCGCCCTGCCCGGCGGCGAGGTCGGCTGGGCGGCGGGCGCCCAGTACCGTAAGATCGACTTCGACCAGGATATCCCCAACCCGCTGCACAACGCGCTCGTCACGCCCTGCCCCCGGCCCGGCGACACGACGTGCCAGTTCCGCACCGGCCCCTACATCTTCCTGGGACAGAACATCCCGCTGAAGCTGGAGCAGAGCGTCTACGCGGTGTTCGGTGAGCTGAGCCTGCCTGTCACCGAGACGCTGAACGCCCAGCTCGCCCTGCGTTTCGAGGACTACGGCGGCGAGACCGGCTCGACGCTCAATCCGCAGTTCCGCGGCAAGTGGCAGGTCCTGGACCAGCTCGCCATCCGCGGCTCGGTCGGGACCTCGTTCCGAGGCCCCACGGCGCTGAACGTGGCCCCCACGGGCACGACCACGCTCGCGGGGCTCGCCGCGGCCGGCAACAACTTCAAGTCGGTCGACAACTTCGGCAATCCCGCGGTCGGGCCCGAGAAGGCGCTGACCTACAGCGTCGGCGCCATCGTCCAGGCGGGCAGCCTGACCGCCACGGTCGACTACTGGTACTACAAGCTGAAGGACCAGATCACCCAGGTCCCGGCCAACATCATCGCCACCGCCATTGGCGGCGTGGGCAACGGCAGCCAGCCGGTGAACTGCGCCCATGCGCTGCGTTCGCTGATCACCTTCAACAACAACAACGCCTGCATCCAGGGCGTCACCGTCGGCAATGACATCGCCCGCGTCCGTTCCGACACGACGAACGGTCCCACCATCACCACCTCCGGCGTGGACGTCGACGTGAACTACCGCTTCGACGAGGTCTTCGGCGGCGCGCTCGATGTCGGCGCCAACGTCAGCTACGTGCTCGAGTACAAGCAGGCCGCGTTCATCTTCGGCGGGGTGACCGTCTCGGGGGCCTACGACGCCGTCGGCTTCACCAACTACGACCGCCTGCCGGGGACCATCCCCGACTGGCGCGGCCAGTTCTACGCCGACTACAGCCGCGGGCCCCACAATCTCCGCTGGACGACCCATTACGTCGACGACGTGCGCGACAACCGCGGGCCGACGACCGTCCAGACGGGCCCCTCCACCAACTGCAACGTGGCGAACGCGACCGCGGGGACGGCGGTGAATTGCCAGCTCATCACCTTCGGCCTGCGCGTGAAGCCCTACATCGCGCACGACGTCACCTACCGGCTGTCGCTGAGCGACGACCTGACGCTTACGGCCTCGGTGTTCAATGTCCTCGACCGTGACCCGTCGAAGGCCCGGCTCGAGCCCAGCTACGATCCCTTCATCGGCAACCCGCTCGGCCGGACCTACAAGGTCGGCGTGCGAAAGACGTTCTGAACCATCAGCGGGGGACGAGGCCGCCGAACAGGATCTCGGTGACGGTCCGGGCGTAGCGCTGCGCCGCGCCTTCGTCAGGCAGGTCGCCCAGCACCGTCTTCAGCGTGATCTTGTTGGTGAAGAAGTCGCGGCAGGCGCCAACGATGACGAAGTAGGCCAGCGCCGGGTCCACTGGCCGGAAGCAGCCCTCGGCCACGCCGCGCTCGATGATGGCCCGCTGCGCCGCGGCCAGCGGCTCGACGAAGGCCGCCTTGATCTCTCGCGCCGCGGCCGAGTCCTCGTCGCGCAGCAGCAAGTTGAGCAGCTGATTGAGATAAGGCCGGCGCGCATAGTTGCGGATGATCCCGGAGATGTGGATCCGCAGCATCTCGTCCGGCGCCAGCTCCATCGCGAGCAATTGCTGCAACTGCTCGAGGGCGCGGGCCGTGTCGCGCCGCGCGAGCGCCAGCAGCAGGCCCTCCTTGGTGCCGAAATGATAGGTGACCAGCGGCGCCGTCACCCCGGCCCTCCGCGCGATCGCGCTCAGCGGCACATGCACCGATTCAGCCTCGGTCATCACCGCGGCGGCGGCGTCGAGCAGCTGCTCGCGCCCCGAGCGATCGTCGACGCGGATCTTCACCGATACATTCCTGGAGGCCATCGCTGCAGCCTAGTGGCGAAGCTCCCGCAAATCCATGGAAGCGGCTGCCTTCGGCGGCGCATCGACACCGCTCAACCAGCACCCGCGTGCTGCATCACTCCCACACCAACACCCGGGCCATCGGCGACTGATGCGAGTCCTTCACGCTGTTCCGGGGTTGTTAGTCATTCCCGCGCAACTTGATCGCGTTTCCCCCTCACGCAGGATCACCGAGCGATGGGCAAGCTGATCGGGCGGCGCCGCACCCCCAGCGACCATTTCGAGCCCGACGACGACGTCGATCCCAAGGCCCAGCGCCACCTTCGGGGCAGCCTCGAGCAGATCGACTACGCCGCCTACGCCGCCAACAAGAAGATCCTGAGCGGGGCCGTCGGCGCGGTCGGCGCGGAGCAGGTTCAGAAGCTGGCGTCGGCCGCCGCGCTGGCCCGCACGCGCTGGGTGGTCGCCGCCCTCACCATCAGCGAGTCGGGCGAAGCGCCGACTCGCGAGCAGGTCGCCGGCCTGGCTCACCTTCGCGCAACCTACGAGGAGCTGGTCGGCGCCTACGACGGCCTGCGCCGGATGGTCGAGCGTGGCTATCTGACCTACGCCGCTGCCGGCGACTGAGCCGTCGGCCTAGCCGATCTCGCTCATCCACACGCGCAGCGCCCGCAGGAACGGCAGCGCGTCGCGGAACTCTTTCTGCGTGAAGCCCTCGCGCAGCTTCTCCACCTTGGGCCGGATGGCGGCCAGGGAGCGGTTGTAGGCCTCGCGCCCCTCGGCGGTCATTCGCACGCGCTTGCGCCGCCGGTCGGCCGTGCAAGGCTCAACCGAGACCAGCCGCGTGCATTCCAGCCGCTGCAGCGTGTTGGTGATCGCGCCGGGCGTCATGCGCAGCGCGTCGGAGATGGCCGCCGGCGTCAGGTCGTCACCGCGCCGCGCGATCAGGTTCAGCACTTCGTACTGGGGATAGGTGAGGCCCACCGGCAAGGCCCGCGAGATCGCCGTGCGCACACCGTGCTCGATCAGGCTGATCTCGTCGAAGACCTGGACTTCCGGGTGTTCCTCGATAACGACGGCCATGGCCGCAGCTCCTCCGAATCGGCAGGAGAAGCGTAATCCTTCAACCTTGAACGTTCAAAGTTGAATTACTAGCCCGACGCAGCCTCGACGGCCTCCCTCAAGCCTTTCCGAGCCAGCGCATCCGCCCGCTCGTTCAGCTCATGGCCGGCGTGGCCCTTCACCCACCGCCACGACACGTCGTGACGCGAACGGGCTTCGTCAAGTCTGCGCCACAAATCATCGTTCTTCACCGGCTTGCCGTCGGCGGTCTTCCAGCCGCGACGCTTCCACGCGTGGATCCACTCGTGGATGCCCTTCTGGACGTACTGGCTGTCGGTGAAGAGCTCGACCTTGCAGGGCTTCTTCAGCGCCTCCAGCGCCTGGATGGCCGCCATCAGCTCCATGCGGTTGTTGGTGGTCGCCGGTTCTCCGCCGCAGAGCTCCTTCTCGGTCGTCCCGTGCATCAGGATCGCCCCCCAGCCGCCCGCGCCCGGATTCCCCGAGCATGCGCCGTCCGTGTAGATCGTCACGCCCGGCGTCACGCGGAGGCCCCGAACAGCACCAGGTCGGGCGAGCTCCTGTGCACCGCGAGCTTGCGCTCGTACTCCAGCGGGTCCTTGGGCTTCACCAGCGCGCCGGCCGGGGTCGCGCCCCAGTCGTGCAGCCGGGTCAGGAAGAACCGCATCGCCGCCCCATGCGCCAGGATCGGCAGCGCCGCCCGCTCGGCGTCGGAGAGCGGCCGCCGGCTCTCATAGCCCGCCAGGAACTGACGCGCCGAGGTGATGTTGAAGCTGCCGTCCGGCTCGAAGCACCAGGCGTTTAGCGCCACCGCCACGTCGTAGGCGAAGGCGTCGGTGCAGGCGAAATAGAAGTCGATCGTCCCGGCGAACTTGCCGGCGGTGAAGAACACGTTGTCCGGGAAATAGTCCGCATGGCAGACGCCGCTCGGCAGCCCTTTGGGCCACTTCGCCGCCAACAGGTCCAGGTCGGCCGCGATGGTCTTCGCAAGCCCTGGCTTGAGCCCCTCGGCGTCGGCGTGCAGGTCGGCGAACATCGGCCCCCAGGCTTGCTGGCCGAGGTCGTTCTCCCGCGTCATCGGGAAGCCCGCGCTGGCCAGGTGCAGCTCCGCCAGACCCGCGCCCGCCTCGCGGCAGTGCGCTGCGCTCGGCCGGCGCACCGACAGCCCGTTGAGGAACTGGGTGATCGCGCAGGGCTTGCCCCGCACCGTCTTGATCAGCCGCCCCTCGCGATCCGCCATCGGCTCGGACGACGGATAGCCATGCTTGGCCAGCCAGCGCATCAGCTCCAGGAAGAACGGCAGGTCGGCGGCGTTCACCCGCTTCTCGTAGACGGTCAGGATGAAGCGCCCGGCTTCGGTCTCCAGCAGGAAGTTCGAGTTCTCGACCCCCTCGGCGATGCCCTTGAACGACAGCGCCGCCCCCAGGTCGAAGTCGGCCAGGAGGTCGCTGAGTTCGTCGTCCGTGATGTCCGTATAGACCGCCATGGGCGGGGAGTGCTGCACGTCGCGGAGCCGGTCAACCCTTCCGCGGGTTTGTGCTAGAACCGAAGACCTCGCGGAGGACCCCATGATCGCACTGAAGGTCGAGAAGATCGGCGACCGCGTCGGCGTCATCCTCACCGACGACGCCCTGGCCGCCCTGCATCTGAGTATCGGTGACACCCTGCAGTTGGAGCCCTCCGGCGAGGGCGCCTTCAACGCGGTCGCCCGCGAAGGCTGGGCGGACGACCCCCACGCCCGCGGCCGCGCCTTCCTGCGACGCTACAACAAGAGCTTCGGGTCGTTCTGAGGGCTGGGCGCTGCTGCCGCGCAAGCCTTGCAATTCCCTCGGACGCCGCTGACACTTGCCGCGTCCACGGAAGGACCCCTTATGCGCGGGACGTCGAAGTAACCCACCGCTTCGCCAGACCGGACCCCTCAGGGCTCGGCGATCCCGCACGTCTATCCTTCCGGACATTCCATGGCTTTCCTGCGCAACGACGCGATCAATCGCGTCAATCTGCATTCCGGCGTCCAGGCCCTCGCTCAGGGCGCCGGCCACGTCTTCGTGCTCGTCTTCCTGCTCAAGGCGGGCATCTCGGTCCCGCTCGCGCTCCTGGCCGAGGCCGGGATCGTCGCGGGGCGTTTTGCCCTCCGCCCGCTGGTCCTGCCGCTCGCCCGCCGCTTCGGCCTGAAGCCGCTGCTGATCGCCGGCGTCGTCGGTCTCGCCGTCCCCTATCCCTTCCTTGCCCACGTCGACGGCCTCGGCTGGCCGCTCGCCGCCGTGGTGGCCGCCTTCTCGGTGGGCGAGGTGTTCTACTGGCTGGCCTACAACGCCTACTACGCCGCCGTCGGCGACCCCGAGCACCGCGGCCACCAGGTGGGCCTGCGCGAGGCGCTGGTCTCGCTCGCCAACATCGCCGCCCCGCTGCTGGGCGCCTGGGGCTTGGCCGCCGCCGGCCCGCACTGGACCTTCGCCCTCGTGGGCCTCGTCCAGGCCCTCTCGGCCCTGCCGCTGCTGGGCGCGCCCAACGTGCCGGTCCAGGCCCGCGTTCCCGGCGCCTTCCGCGCGGCGACGCCCGGCATGCTGATGATCGCCATGGACGGCTGGCTCGACGCCAGCTTCTTCTTCGTCTGGCAGGTGGCCCTCTTCGTCGCCCTCGGCGAGAGCTTCCGGGCCTACGGCGGCGCCCTGGCGCTGGCCGGGCTGGTCGGCGCCGCCTGCGCGCCGCTGCTCGGGCGCTACGTCGACCGCGGCCACGCCCGCCGGGCCGTGCTCGTCGCCTACGCCGTGATCGCCGGCCTCGTGCTCATGCGCGCCGCCAGCCTCACCTCACCCTGGCTCGCCATCACCGCCAATGCGCTGAGCGCCCTCGCCATGCCGCTGCTGCTGCCGTCGCTGGCCAGTGCGATCTACAACCTGTCGAAGGCCTCGCCCTGCCCGTTCCGCTTCGCCATGGCCACCGAGGCCGGCTGGGACATCGGCTGCTTCACGGCCCTGCTCACGGCCGCCGCGCTGCTGGCCTCGGGCGCGTCGCTGGCGGTTCCGCTACTGATGGGTCTGCCGGGCGTCGCGATGGGCGCGTGGCTCCTGTGGCGGCAGTTTCCTAGGCCACCGCCCGCGGCAGCTTGAACGTGACCGTCTCGCGGGCGGTGTCGATGTCCTCCACCGTCACCTCGAAGGCGGCGGCGATCTTGTCGATCACGCCCTGCACCAGCACCTCGGGCGCCGAGGCGCCGGCGGTCACGCCCAAGGTAGAGACGCCCTCCAGCCAGCGCAGCTCCAGCACCGAGGCGTCGTCGATCAGATAGGCCTGCGCCCCCGCGCGGCGGCCCACCTCGGCCAGACGCACCGAGTTCGACGAGTTGGCGCTGCCGATCACCAGCAGCACCTCGGCGCGCTCGGCCACCGCCTTCACCGCCTCCTGGCGGTTGGTGGTGGCGTAGCAGATGTCTTCCTTATGCGGCGCGGCGATCCCGGGGAACCGGGCCCGAAGCGCCGCCACGATCTCGGCCGTGTCGTCCACCGACAGCGTGGTCTGGGTCACGAACGCCACGTTGGCGGGATCCTTCGGCTGGAACGCCATGGCGTCCTCCACCGTCTCGATCAGCCGTACCGCGCCATCCGGCAGCTGGCCCATGGTGCCCACCACCTCGGGGTGGCCGCCGTGGCCGATCAGCACGATCTCGCGGCCGGCGTCGTGGTGGCGACCGGCTTCCACATGCACCTTCGAAACCAGCGGGCAGGTGGCGTCGAGGTAGAGCATCTTCCGCGCCTTGGCCTCGGCCGGCACCGCCTTGGGCACCCCGTGCGCCGAGAACACCACCGGCCGGTCGGCCGGACACTCGTCCAGCTCTTCGACGAACACCGCGCCCAGCGCCTTCAGGCGGTCGACCACGTGGCGGTTGTGCACGATCTCGTGGCGCACATAGACCGGCGCCCCGTACTTTGCGATCGCCCGCTCCACGATCTGGATCGCCCGGTCCACCCCGGCGCAGAAGCCGCGCGGGCTGGCGAGCAGGACAGTGAGCGGCGGCCGGGTCGACATGGCGCGGAACCTAGTGCGCCGGGGCCGCCTTCGCCAGCGCCACGGCGCCTCACGGACCGGCCTCCCTATTCCCGCAAGGCTTTGAACCCTTTGTGGCGTCCGCGGCATTATCCTGCGCGGAGCGGCTCGCAGGCGAGCCTCTGTCAAGCCGAACGGCCGTCTTCGGACCCTGCTGCACAAAGGGAACAGCGATGGCGATGCTTGCTTCTGGCCCAATTGCAAGGCGGCGCGTGATGGCCGGTCTTGTCCTTACGTCGGCCGCGGTCGCCGCCTTGGCGCGGCCGGAGAGCGGCCGCACCCAGGAAAGGCCGACGACCTCGGAAAAGAGCCTGTACGAGCGCCTCGGCGGCGTGTTCGCCATCGCCGCGCTCGTGGATCACTTCAGCGACGCGGTGGTCAAGAACCCGATCGCCGGCCGGCAGTCTAAGAATCCGCAGCTGCGGGAATGGCACACAAGGAACCTGGAACGGTTGCCCGGCCTCAAGTTCATGCGAACGCTGTGGGTCTGCAATGTTTCCGGCGGCCCCTTCCAGTTCACGGCGACCAAGCCGGGCAGCACGCCGCTTGGCCTTGAGGAGGCTCATCGGGACCTCCGGATCTCACCGGCTGAGTTCGATGAGGTCGCAGCCGAACTCGGACGCAGCCTGGATCATTTGAAAGTCCCCGCGCGCGAGAAGTCCGAAGTCCTTGCGGCTTTCGCCGCCCACAAGGACGAGGTCACCGCCGGCTACGCCGCCGCCGCCAAGCCGGCTGGGGCGGCGGCGTCGAGATGAGGCCTTAGGCTCGGTCGCTCGACCAGCCGCTCTGCGACGCCCCATCACAGGCGGCAACCTCAGGGTCGCGTTGCCGCCGCAATCATCCCGCTGTAGTGAACCCCTGACACCGCGACCTCTTCGCGGCCCTTTCTGTTGGACGCCTTCCATGCGCCGCCAAATGCTCCTCGCCGCTGCCGTCCTGGCGGCCCTCACCGCTGTTCCCGCGACCAGCTACGCGCAAGGCCGCGGCCGCGACCCCGAGGCCGAGCAGCGCAAGCAGCAGGAAGAGGCCGCCAAGAAGCGCCGCCAGCGCGAGGAGTGGGGCGACGTCCAGGCGCCGCTGCCGCAGCTGCGCAATGCAGGCCCCTGCCCGTTCGTGAAGTCGCTCTACGACGCGGCCCGCTACATCGAGTTCAAGGACAACCGCGAGGCCAGCGCCAACGTCGGCTTCTCGGGCGAGATCCAGGGCATCTCCGCCGGCTGCGCGTACAAGGACGAGCAGCCGATCGAGGTGACGATGGAAGTCCTCTTCGAGATGGGCAAGGGCCCGCAGGCCGAGGGCCGCTCGAAGACCTACCGCTACTGGATCGCCGTCACCGACCGCAACCGCACAGTGCTGGCCAAGGAGACGTTCGAGATCCCGGTCACCTTCCCCGAGGGCGAGGACCGCGTCTACGTCACCGAGAAGATCGGCAGCATCACCATCCCACGCGCCGCCATCACCACCTCGGGCTCGAACTTCGAGGTCCTGGTCGGCTTCGAGGTGACGCCGCAGATGGCCGCCTTCAACCGCGAGGGCAAGCGCTTCCGCCTGAACGTCGGCCAGGCGAACACCACCAACCCATGAGCGATCTGAAGACGGTCCTGGGCGAGGCGGTGGAAGCCGCCTTCGCCGCCGAAGGCGTGCCTGCTGAGTTCGCCCGCGTCACGGCCTCCGACCGCCCCGACCTCGCCGACTTCCAGTCGAACGGCGCCCTGGCCGCGGCCAAGCGGGTGGGCAAGAACCCGCGCGAGATCGCCGCCGCCGTCGTTGAGAGGCTCAAGGGGCATCCGCTGATCGCGTCGGTCGAGATCGCTGGCCCCGGCTTCATCAACATCAAGGTCAGCGCATCGGCCCTCTCCGACCGGGCCAACGCCATCGCCGCCGACCCCCGCTCGGGCGCCGCGACCCTGTCGCAGCCGCGCCGGGTCATCGTCGACTACGGCGGCCCCAACGTCGCCAAGGAGATGCACGTCGGGCACCTGCGCGCCTCGATCATCGGCGAGAGCCTCAAGCGCCTCTACCGCTTCCGCGGCGACGAGGTGATCGGCGACGCCCACTTCGGGGACTGGGGTTTCCAGATGGGCTTGCTGATCGCCGCGGTCAGCGACGCGTACCCCGCCATCGCCGAGCTGGTGGAGGACCTCAACGCCCGCGGCCAGGTCACCGAGGCCGACCGCGAGCGCCTCGCCGTCCTGGCCACCCTGGGCCTGGACGACCTGGGCGACCTCTATCCGGCCGCCGCCGCCCGGGCCAAGACCGACGTCGACTTCCGCAACCGCGCGCGGCGGCTCACCGCCGAGCTGCAGTCGAAGAAGGCCGGCTACTATGCCCTGTGGGAGCGGTTCCGCGACGTGACGCACGAGGCCCTGGAGCGCGACTTCCACGCCCTCGGCATCGACTTCGACTGGTGGAAGGGCGAGAGCGACGTCGAGCATCTCATCGAGCCCATGGTGGCCGAGCTCGACGCCAAGGGCCTCCTGGTCGACGACCAGGGCGCCCGGATCATCCGCGTCTCGCAAGAGGGCGACAAGCGCGAGTTGCCGCCCCTGCTGGTGGTCTCGTCGGAAGGCTCGGCGATGTACGGCACCACCGACCTCGCCACGATCCTGGACCGTAAGCGTGAGTTCGATCCGCATCTGGTGATCTACTGCGTCGACCAGCGTCAGGCCGACCACTTCGAGATCGTCTTCCGCGCCGCCTACCAGGCGGGATACGCCGCCGAGGGCCATCTCCAGCACATCGGCTTCGGCACGATGAACGGGACCGACGGCAAGCCCTTCAAGACCCGCGAAGGCGGTGTCTTGAAGTTGAACGACCTCATCGAGATGACCCGCGGCAAGGCCCGCGAGCGCCTGCACGAGGCCGGCCTCGGCGAGGACCTGCCCGCCGACGAGTTCGAGGAGATCGCCGGCAAGGTGGCCGTCGCGGCGCTCAAGTTCGCCGACCTGCAGAACTTCCGCGGCACCTCCTACGTGTTCGACCTCGACCGCTTCTCCAGCTTCGAGGGCAAGACCGGACCCTACCTGCTCTACCAGGCCGTCCGCGTGAAGAGCCTGCTGCGCAAGGCCGAGGCCGAGGGCGCGACCGCCGGACCGGTCACCGTCGCCGAACCGGCCGAGCGCGACCTGGTCCTGACGCTGGACGCCTTCGAGGGCGCGCTCGCCGAGGCCTACGACCGCTACGCCCCCAACGCGCTGGCCGAACACGCCTATCGCCTGAGCCAGGCCTTCTCGAAGTTCTACGCCGCCTGCCCGATCCTGACCGCCGCGCCCGACGTCCGCGGCAGCCGTCTTACCCTGGCCGCCGCCACCCTGCGCCAGCTCGAACAGGCCCTGGAACTCCTGGGCATCGCCACGCCCGAGCGGATGTAGCCCCGCGCCCATTGCGGCGGCGGCTGGGCGTCCGCATGATCGCGGCGTGGCTCGGAACGAACCCCTGGCCGGAATCTGCACTGACCGCCACGCACGGGCGTCGGTGGTCGGCGGCGACGAGCCCCCCGCCAATGAGAGCTTCGCCCTCTCGCCAGCCGGTCTCAGCGCGCTGGCGGAGTGGTTGCGGCGGCGCAGAGTCCGCAAGGTCGCGCTGCTGCAGGGCGACCAGGCCTGGCCGTGGCAGCAAGAGGGCGCGCCGCGCCCGACCGGCCCACCGAACCTCGCCGACTGGTTCGCTTACCGGGGTGAGGCCCGCATCGACCCGGAAGCCGCCTGGCAGCCCGTACTGCTCGCGCTCAAGGACGAATTCACGATCTTCCTCGTACGCAGCCGCGACACCCCGCGCCGCCTGGCCGAGCGCCTCGCCGCCGGCGACTTCCTCGAGGCCTACCCCAAGGCCGCGCTCGAGGGGCTGATCGACGACCTGGCCGCCGGGCGCCCGGGGGCGTTGGAGGAGTGCCTCGCGTTCTTCGCGGCGAGCACGCGCGGCCATTGGCACAACCGCGCGCGCGCCAAGATCGCCCGACGGCTGAAACACCATGATCTCGCGGATGGGACCCGGCGGCGCCTGGTCGCGGTGATCGAACGCCGCCTCGTCGGCGGCGACTTCACCGAGCAGTTCAAGGACCAGCTCCACCTCCTGCAACACCTCGACCCGACGGCCGCCGCCGCGGCCGCCAGCGTCGCAAGCGGGAGCGCCCAGCCGCACGTCCGCAGGTACGGCGAATGGCTCGCCGCGCGCGCCACGCCCGGCCAGGACTGAATTTCTCACCTCTCCCGGCGCGCGTTCCCAACGACGTTATGTGAAAGCTTGACCGCAACCGCGCCTCAGATAACGTGGTCTTGAGACGGGGGGCTATCTCATCATGTGTGGGCGTGCGGGCAAGCGCGTGTGGCTGGCCGCGATCGCGGCCTTGGTCTTCGCGGCGGGCGATGCGCAAGCGCAGAAACGCGACAAGACCTACGACCGTGGCCTGAAGGCCAAGGAGCTCGATCCCAGCACCCGCGGTCCGGTTTCGGGCGTCGGCATCGAAAGCCAGGACATCATCGGCATGACCGACCGAATGGTGCGGGACATGCTGTCCAACCCTCAGCTCGCCGGTCGCCAGGTCGCCCCGCGGGTCATCGTGGACGACCAGTACTTCACCAACGAGTCTTCGCAGCGGCTCAACAAGCGGATCATCACCGACCGTCTGCGGGTGAACCTGAACCGCGCCTCCAACGGCCGGATGGTGTTCGTCGGGCGCGAGTACGCCGCGATGATCGCCCAGGAGCGTGAGCTCAAGCGCGAAGGCGTCACCGATGTGGGCACCACAGGGCTCACCCGGGCGCAGGCCGGCGCGGACTTCCGCCTGACCGGTCGCATTACTTCCGAGGACTCGGCCGCCCAGGACGGCAGCGGCCGCATCCAGCGTTTCAATCAGATCACTTTCGAAATGGTTGACCTGGAAACCGGCGTGATCGTCTGGAGCAACCTCTACGACTTCGCCCGCGTGGCCGCCGACTCGGTGATGTATCGTTAGGGAGCGAACTATGGTGCGCAGGACCGTCACCGCGATCACCGCCGCCTGCATCGCCCTGGCGCCCACGGTCGCAACGTCCGCGCCCAAGCCGAAGCCGGCGACCGAGGAGCAGATCCAGGCCTACCTGGCCGACAAGCCCGAGACCGCGCGGCCGCTGTTCCGGCGGGCTCTGGTCGAGGGTGAACGCAATCAGGTGCTCTACCTGATGCGCGCTGGCCTGGCCGCCATGGACGCCGGCGATTTCCGGAGCGCCGAAGGCGCGTTCGACCAGGCCCTGGCCAAGATCGAGGCCGTCTACGCCAGCAATCCGTCCGCCGACAAGGCGCGCTCGAAGTTCGTCAAGGAGGCCGTCAAGGACTTCAAGGGCGAGGGCTACGAGCGGTCGATGGCCTACTACTACCGCGGCGTCCTCTATCTTCACGAAGGCGACTACGACAACGCCCGCGCCAGCTTCATGGGCGCCCAGTTGCAGGACCAGTGGGCGGAAGACACCCAGTACGCCAGCGATTTCGCCCTGATGGATGTCCTCGCGGGCTGGGCCAGCCAGTGCGCCGGTGACCCGGGACTCGCCGGAGAATTCTACGGCAAGGCCCGCGAGAAGAACGCCGCGATCGCGATTCCGGCGGCGGACGACCGCATCCTCATGCTGGCCGAGATCGGCCGGAGCCCCGAGAAGTGGGCCGACGGCAGATACCAGGAGAACCTGCGCTACCGGCCGGCCGCCGGCTCCGGGTTGAACAGCGTGACGTTCCGCCTGGCGGACGCCGAAATCGCCGGCCAGCCCGGCGAGAGCCTCTACCACCAGGCCTCGACCCGCGGCGGCCGCCAGGTCGATGCGATCCTCGCGGGCAAGGCCAACTTCAAGAGCACGACGGCAGGGGTGGCCCAGGGGGCCAGCCAGGTCGCGATGGCGGCCGTCCAGCAGGCCAACACCATGCAGAGCTACGGCAACTACAGCGGCGCCAACAACATGGCCTACGCCGGCATGGCCGCGGGCTTGCTGAGCCTGGGCTTTGCCGCCGCGTCCGCCGCGGCGAAGCCGCAGGCCGACACCCGCTACTGGGACAACCTGCCGGAGGCGCTCCTGTTCGCCACCAGCCCACCGCTCGGCGCCTTCGGCCAGATCGAATACCTGAACGAGGCCGGGGTCATGAGCACCCGCCTCATCGAGCCCCGTCCCGACCCGCGCGGCGCCTGCAGCATCTCCTGGAGCCGCGACCCGTCGGGTTACGCGGTCCCGGAAGTCGCCCCCAACTCGGAGCTGAAGAAGAAGTGACCCATCGCCCGGCCTCGCTTTTCCCGGCTGCGCTCCTGATCGGCGCCCTGGCCTGGCCGGCCAGCGTTCCGGCGCAGGCCCCGGTGCGGCCGCAAGGGCGCGTGGACTGCAATTTCTACAAGGCCAACCGGCCCGTTCCGGCGGCCGCGGTGATCGCTCCGGCCGTCCGCGGCGCCTTCACCCCGATCCCGCTCGAGAGCGTCCAGCTCATCGACAAGAAGCTGCGCCGCAAGGTGATCGCCCAGGGCGTCGAGGCCCGCCGCACCGAGACTGACACCGTCGAGGTCCTGGCGCGCATCCTCAACTGCACCAACGAGCCGATGCAGCTCCAACTGCGCACCACCTTCCTGTCCGCCGGCCAGTCGCCGACCGAACCCGTATCGAGCTGGCAGCGCCTCTACCTCCAGCCCCGCTCGACCGGCGTCTACTCCGAGAAGTCGATCTCCCCCGCCGTCGCCCACTACCTCATCGAGGTGCGAACCGGTGACTAGAACGATCATCCTGGCCGCCGCCGCGGTCGCCCTCCTGGCGCCCGGCATGGCGCTCGCCCAGGCCGTGCCACCGTCGCGCAGGGCCCCGCCGCCGGACGAGCGCATTCCAGTCGTCGCGGAGAAAACAGGCGCTGTGGCGGGCTTGACCGGGAGCGGTGCAACCGTCGTCGACACGCTTGCCGACCATGCCGGCAAGGCCGCCGCCTCCGCCAGCGAGGCGCGCGAGGTTGACTTGATGACAGGTGGCTTCAACGTGATGGACCACCCGCTGGCGCCTGGCCCCCACGGCGGGGCTATCAGGAACGCCGAGAAGATTGGCGGCGTCGCCAAGGGCGTCGGGGCAGGCGCGGCGGTCGTCAACATGACGACAAGCGCCTACACGTTCGCCGACAAGTGCGGCGCCGAGAAGGTCAACGCCAGCGACTGCACCCAGGCGAGTCTCTCGGCCACGTCCGGCGTTGCGGGTGCTGTAGAAGTGGCTACCGCCTCGGCCGGAGCGGCCCGGGTGGCGGGCGCCGCGCAGCTCGGGGCAGACCTCGTGGCGGCCCACAAGAACTGCACGAACGACGCCGACGAGGACAAGGCGGACTGCGCGCTCAGCGGTCTCGACGCCACGATGAGCGCATTGGGATTGGCAGTCCCCGGGGGCCAGGCTCTCCCCGCCGCCTATTCGGTCGGCAAGGCGATTGGGACAGGCATCACGTGGGGCTATGAACAGCTCAGCGGGCAATCTCTCGGCGCCGACCTCTACGATTGGTTCAAGGGCGACAAAGACAAGGAAGCGATCGCCGCCGCCACCTCCGCTGCGGTGCTCGAGGCTGCCCGCGCAAGGCGGCGGGCCGCCTACAAGCAGACAAGCGGCGAGCTGATGTCGAGGCAGGCGGCCTATGAACAGCAGCAGGCCCGCCTCGAGGCCGAGCGCCAGGCCGCCGAACGGCAGGCGCAAATGCAGGCCAATCAGGCTGCCGCCAACCAGGCCTTCTATGGCAACCTAATGGGCGCGCTGCAGCCCCTGACCCAGAGCGGGGTTTCCCAGACGACACCGTGCGGCTTCTGGCAAGCCTGCGCGGGCGTCATCACCACCCAGGCACAGTACGACGCCCTGGTCGCTAAGCTCAACGCGCGCCCGGCTTCGACGGCCATTCCGCGCATCGTAAGCTGCAGCGACAATCCCAATCTCCCCAACTGCTCGCAACCGAACCAGGGACGAACGAGCCCGCCGCCGCCGTCCAGCAGCGGCGACTGCGGGGGCACGGGCCCGGGCACCTGCAGGTGAGCCGGGCCCTCGCAACCTCGCTGGCGCTGACAGCCGTGTTCGCGACCGGTCCCGTCGCGGCCGCGACCAAGGGCTCCGCGCCGAAGCCCCGGCCCACGCCGACGGTCGCCGCCGTCCTTGCGCGGGCGGGCGTGGCGGACGAGACGACCGAACTGCGCCACCTGATCGGCGACGCCGCCGCGCCTGCCGCCGACCACGCCGCCCAGCGCGCCGCGATCCGCGCCTGCCACGCCGAGCGCTACGCCACGGCGCGGGACAACGTGCTGACCGGACGCGCCACGCCCCTGAGGTCGTGCTGATGCGCCGCCTCGCGCTCGTCGTCGCCGCCCTGGCCGCGCTCGCCACGCCCGCCGCCGCCCAGTACCGTGAGGGCCAGCCCGAGGTCCGCGCGCCCCGGCTCGAGGCCGATCCCGACACCCCCGCCAACGCGGCGCTCAACGCCTTCGCGAACTGGTACGCCGCCGCCGGCCGCCCGCGGCTGCTGTTCTTCTGGAACCGGCAGCTCACCGACGAGACGACGACCCGGCGCACCGACAAGGTGATCGAGGACCGCACCTACGGCGAGTCCACCTCTGGCGAGACCACCTCCACCCGCTTCGGCGAGGCCACGCTGAAGGAAACCGACGGCTCGGAGCGCAAGGTCACCAGCCGCGAGAGCGAGGCGATCACCGGCCGCGTGTACAGCGCCGTGAACCCGAAGGCCTCCGACCTGCTGGAGACGGTGTTCGTCAACACCTTCCTGACGGTCGGCGTCGACGTCGCGGACCGCGACGCCCTCATCCGACGGCTGTCGCTCGCCAACCCCCAGGCCGAGCGCGGCGACATCCAGTTCCTGGAGAGCCAGGCGCTCGCCACCGGCATCCCGTACCTGGTGGAGATCCTGCCGTCGCCCGAACCGGGCTCGCCCACCGGCCTGCTGTTCACGGTCAAGATTAAGCACCTGCCGACATCGAGCCTGCGCGCCCAGTTCCAGACCCGCGCCGTGCCGCCGGCAGGCCCCTCCCGCATCGTCCCCGTGCCCGGCGTCGGCTTCCAGCGCCAGGCCGGCGAGAGCCGCACGACCCCGCCGCTCGTGGCCGTGCAGCTCGCCACCGAAACCATGGCCCGCTTCGTCAGGTGAACGGCATGACTCCACGGTTCCTCGCCGCGCTTCTCGGTGTGCTCTTCGCGAGTGTCCTGGCCGGCGCGCCGACACAGGCCCAGTCCGCCGCCTGGACCCAGTGCGTGGCGCGGTCCCCGAACAGCGGGGTGCTCTACCTCGGCGAGCCCGCGAGCGTCGCCGAGCGCGCCAAGGCCGCACAGTATCGCGCGGAGTTCACGAAGGCGGCGCGCGCCGCCGGCGTCGCCGAAGCGGAGCTTACTGCGACGAACACCTTTTGCTTCTTCGCGCCCAGCCAGGCCGACCTGGCGCGCATCGTTGCCGACCTCGGCAAGCCTTGCCCAAGCTGTGCGGCGCCCTACCGCCAGGCGCCGATCGCGTGGGACGTGCGCGACATCCTGCCGGCCGAGGTCGCGGCCGCTTCGTCGCATCTCACGGTCCTGGCGATGTCGGAGCCGCCGCCGGCGCCCGTGGAGGGGGCCGCCGCGCCCGCTCAGCCGGCCCCGGCGCCGTCCGAACCGCGCCCGATCGCCAGCGCGCGCTGGCAGGCCTTCCTGTGCGGCGACGAGGCGCGACTCAGCTACGCCTTCGAAGCCCCCGCCGACAGCCCGTCCGAGGGCGCGCCGTTTCGGGGCGTCGTGACCGCCGGCCCCGGACTGGAGCGTCCGTTCGAGGCGGTGCTGACCAAGGCGGCGAACGGCCCGCCCGGCTGTGCCTCGCCCAGCTTCATCCGGCTCGCCAGCCTGACGGACTTCTCGAGGGGCCTGCCGCCCCGCGGCGACGAGCGGCTGGAGGCGCTGCGCCAGCGGCTCAACGACGTGACCGTTCAGCTCGCCCCGCCACCGCCTGGGCCCGAGCCGGTGGTCGCGACCGCGCCGCCGGCCAAGGCCGGCGCGCGCAAGGCAGCTCCGCCCGCGCCAGCGCCGGCGCCACCGAAGCCGGTGATGGCGACGAACCAGTCGCCGAAAGGCCCGCCGGCCGCGACCCCGGCCCCGTCGCCGGCGCCCGTGGACGCGGGGGCCCGGGCGACGGCCCTGCTCAACGCCGACATCAGCCGGCGCAACGCCGAGGTCGAGGCCCGCAACGCCGCCGTCGCCGCCGAGCACGAGAAGCGGATGGCCGCTTACAAGGCCGCCCAGGACTCGTTCGCGGCCTCGCAGGCGGCGTTTGAACAGCGCACGCGAGAACACGAGGCGCAGGTGACCCAGGCCGCCCGGGCGCGCGCCGAATGGGAAGCCAAGGTCAAGGCCTGCAAAGCCGGCGACCGCACCGCGTGCAGTCAGTAGCTCACCCGAAGACCGATCTACAGTTGCATCGACACTCGGTTCGCGCAAACCTTCGCCCGCGGATGATCCGGAGGCCCTCATGCTTCGCCATCTCGCGCTGGCGTTCCTGCTGCTGACGCTGTCGGCCTGCGCCACCGACACGCCGCTCGACTTCGCCTGCTCCCGCATCGACGACTTCCGCACCGCCCTGCCCGTCACCCCGCTGGGCTCGGC
>NZ_DASWTE010000381.1:0-2850 GCF_036402295.1 Phenylobacterium sp. | reverse complement strand
GCCGCCATCGCCCGCATGGCCATCAAGGAGGCCAAGGCATGACCCGCAGGATCGTCTTCATCACCGGCGGCGCAGGCTTCATCGGCTCGAACATCGCCGCGAAGCTGGCCGAGGACCGCACGCTCGACGTCGTCGTCTGCGACCGCCTGCACGAGGTGGATACCGGCAAGTGGCGCAATCTCGCCAAGACCCCCATCGGCGACTTCGTGCATCCCGAGGACATGTTCGACTGGCTTGAAAAGCGCTGGCGCGACATCGAGCTGGTCGTCCACATGGGCGCGGTGTCGTCGACGACCGAGCCCGACGCGGACAAGATCATCCGCTCGAACTTCCAGCTGTCGCGCGACCTCTTCCGCTGGTGCGCCGACCGGCAACGGCGGCTGGTCTATGCATCGTCGGCGGCCACGTATGGCGCGGGCGAGCACGGCTTCGACGACGACAACGACTACGAGGCCCTGGCGCGGCTGAAGCCGCTCAACACCTATGGCTGGTCGAAGGCGCTCTTCGACCTCTTCGCCGCGCGCCAGGCCGGCCGCGACTACGCCCCGCCGCAGTGGGTGGGGCTCAAGTTCTTCAACGTCTACGGGCCCAACGAAGAGCATAAGCACTCGATGAAATCCGTAGCCTCGCAGATCTGGCCGCAGGTGCGCGAAGGCCATGCGGTGCAGCTCTTCAAGAGCTACCGGGCCGACGTGCCGGATGGGGGCCAGAAGCGCGACTTCGTCTACGTCCGCGACGCCGTCGACGTGACCCGCTGGCTGTTCGACAATCCGCACGTGAACGGCATCTACAACCTGGGCTCGGGGACCGCGCGCACGTTCGAGGACATGGCGCGGCAGGTGTTCGAGGCGGCCGGCAAGAACGCCCAGATCGACTACGGGCCGATGCCGCCGGCGATCCGCGACAAGTACCAGTACTTCACCGAGGCGAAGATGGATCGCCTCAAGGACGCGGGCTACGCCCAGCCGCTGACGACGCTGGAGGACGGGATCTCCGATTACGTCGGCCGCTTCCTCAGTCAGCCGGACCCGTACCGCTAGCATGGACCAGGCTCCGCGGCGCACACGCTGGTGGCTCGCGGGCCTGCTCTCGATCCTGGTCGTGCTGGGGGCCCTGGTGGCGGCCTTCTGGGGTGATCTGGTCTCGACCGCCCTGGACCCGAAGGTGCCGTTCCAGACCTACGAGCCGCCCGCCGCGCCGGACTACGCGACTTCGCAAAGCTGGTACCTGCGGCCAGCGGACGGCAGCGACCGGCTGGCCGACGTGTTCTTCATCGCCCCCACCACCTACGACGGCGGCCGCAACTGGAACGCCCGCCTGAACGCGCGCAAGGCCAACCGTCAGTTCCAGGACGTGATGGCGCCCAACTACGTCGGGCCGTTCGTCAGCGTCGGGCGGATCTTCGCCCCGCGCTACCGGCAGGCCAGCCTCTACAGCCTGACGACGCTCCGAGAGGACGCCCGCGAAGCCCGCCAGTTCGCGTATGGCGACGTGCGCGACGCCTTCCGCTGGTACGTCGACCAGGACAACGGCGGCCGGCCGTTCGTGCTCGTGGGGATCGAGCAGGGCGGGACGCTAGGCCTGCGGCTGCTGGCCGAGGAGATCGCCCGCGATCCGGCGCTGCGAAGCCGCCTCGTGGCGGCGTATCTGGTCGACACCGTCGCTCCGGCCGGCGCACCGCCGATCCCGCCCTGCGCGGAGCGGGGCCAGACGGGATGCCTGGCGGCGTGGGCGCGGGTCTGGGAGGACGACTTCGACGCCGGGAAGCGCCTGCTGGACCGCGCCCTGGTCTGGGGGGTGCGCGGCGAGCTCGAGAACATCAGCCCGCGGCCAGCGCTGTGCTTCAATCCGATCCTCGGAGCGGTGACGAACCGGCCGGCGCCGGCGCGCCTGCACCTGGGCGCGGCCAACGCCACGGGGCTCGAATGGGGCGCGCGGCCCGCGTTCATGGCCAGGCAGGTCGCCGCACGCTGCGAAGGCGGCGTGCTGCTCGTTACGAGGCCCAGGTCCGCCTCGCTCCGCCAGACGGGCGACTGGGCCGACCGGCGGAAGGTCCCCGGCTTCAACCTGTTCTACGCCGACCTCGAGGCCGACGCGAAGCAGCGGCTGGCGGCTTGGCTCGCGCGGTGATTAGGTCGCCCGCAACAACGCGTGGGAGGACGCCATGACCAATCGCCAGATCGTGCTGGACCGGCTGCCGGGCGGCGAACGGCTCGCGCCGGAGCACTTCGCGCTCAACAATGGCGAGCGGCCGACCCCTGGCGAAGGCGAGGTGCTGCTGAAGACCCGCTACATCTCGCTGGACGCCGCCAACCGCGCCTGGATGCAGGGCGCCACCTATCGCTCGGCGCTCCAGGGCGGACAGGTGATGGCCGGCGGCGGCCTCTCCGAGGTGGTGCAGTCCAATGTCGGCCACCTGAAGCCCGGCGACCTCGTGTTCGCCGACGCGGGTTGGCAGGAGTACGCCACGCTGCCGGGCAAGCATCTCGCCAAGCTGCCCGACCTCAAGCCTGAGACCCATCTGCTGAGCGTCTACGGGATCGCCGGGCTGACCGCCTACTTCGGCCTCCTGGACTGCGGGCAGCCGAAGGCGGGCGAGACGGTCGTCGTTTCCGCCGCCGCCGGGTCGGTGGGGTCAATCGTGGGGCAGATCGCCAAGATCAAGGGTTGCCGCGTCGTCGGGATCGCCGGCGGCGAGGCGAAGGGCCGCTGGCTGACCGAGGAACTCGGGTTCGATGCGGCGGTCGACTACAAGTCGCCCGAGTTCAAACGCCAACTCCGCGCGGCCGTGCCGGACGGGATCGACGTCTACTTCGACAACACCGGCGGCGACGTGTTCGAGGCCTGCCT
>NZ_DASWTE010000380.1:0-8914 GCF_036402295.1 Phenylobacterium sp. | reverse complement strand
CTCGGCCTGGGTGTAGTCGGTGTTGTAGATGTCGAAGCCGAGCCAGGTCCCCTTCTGGACGGCCAGCTTGATCCCCTCGTCGTCGATCAGGCTCACGTGCTCGATGGTGTCGACGCCGCCCAGGATCGCCGCCTTGATGCCGGGCGCGCCGTGGGCGTGGGCGGCCACCCTCATGCCAGCCATGTGCGCCTCCTCGGTCACCGCCTTGATCTCGTCCAGCGTCATCTGCTGGGCGCCGGGCTCGTCACCCCGCGAGAAGACGCCGCCGGTCGCGCAGATCTTGATCGAGCGCGCGCCGTACTTGCGCTGGGTCCGCACCTGCCTGCGCGCGTCGTCCGGGCTGTCCACCAGCGCCGGGCTCTTCTCCTCCATCGACGGCGGGAAGAAGGTCGAGTCGCAATGGCCCCCCGTGGCGCCCAGCGCATAGCCCGAGGCCATGATCCGCGGCCCGACGATCCAGCCCTCGTCGATCGCCTCGCGGATCCCGACGTCGCCGTAGAACTCCGCGCCCACGTTCCGCACCGTGGTGAAGCCCGCCTCCAGGGTGGTCTTGGCGTTCGCCACGCCCACCGCCGTCCAGAAACTGTCGGTGAACTCATAGGGCCGGTAGCCGCCGTACTTGCCGGCGCTGGTGAGGTGCACGTGCATGTCGATGAGGCCGGGCACCAGGGTCACGCCCGGCAGGTCCACCCGCTCGGCGCCGGCCGGGACCGCATCGCCCGCCTTGCCCACGGAGGCGATCCGGCCGTCGGTGATGACGATCAGCGGCTTGTCCACATACTTGCCGGCCTTCACGTCCAGCAGGCGCTCGGCGCTCACCGCCACCGTCTTGGCCTGGGCCGCGCCCGCAACCATCGCCACGGCCAGCGCCGCGCCCACAACCCCACGCTTCAAACCAACTCTCCTTAGCTAGCGAAGCTTCGCATAGCACGACCCACGGCGGGTGACAGCGGCGCCCCCGTCCGCTATCGGGACGCCGCGGTGGCGGCTTTCTCAGGGACGGTGACGTGAGCGCAGTGACGGAAGAGCAGGGCTGGGCGACGGCGAGGACGCTGGCCGAAGCGCTGCCCTATATCCAGATCTACGATCGCGAGACCGTGGTCATCAAATACGGCGGCCACGCCATGGGCGAGGAGTCGGTGGCTAAGCTGTTCGCGACCGACGTGGTGCTGCTGAAGATGCTGGGCCTGCACCCGGTGGTGGTGCACGGCGGCGGGCCGCAGATCTCGGCCATGCTGGAGCGGGCCGGCGTGAAGTCGACCTTCATCGACGGCCTGCGCGTCACCGACAGCCCGACCATGGAAGTCGCCGAGATGGTGCTCTCGGGCGCCATCAACAAGGAGATCGCCAGCTGGATCACCCAGGCCGGCGCCGAGGCCAAGGTCCGCGGCGTGGGCCTGTCGGGCAAGGACGCGGGCCTGATCACCGTCGAGAAGGTGACCCGCACCAAAAAGGACCCGGGCAGCGAGATCGAGAAGATCGTCGATCTGGGCTTCGTGGGCGAGCCCACCGCCATCGACACCACCCTGGTCGAGGGCCTGATCAACTCCGACAAGGACTACATCCCCGTGGTCGCCCCGATCGGAGTCTCCGCCGAGGGCCAGACCTACAATATCAACGCCGACACGGTGGCAGGCGCCCTGGCGGGTGCGCTGGAAGCCAAGCGCATGCTGCTGCTCACCGACGTGGCGGGCGTGCTGGGCAAGGACGGCGAGCTAATCCGTGAGCTGACGGTGGCCGAGGCCCGCGCCGCCATCGCCGACGGCGTCGCCACCGGCGGCATGATCCCCAAGCTGGAGACCGCCATCGCCGCGGTCGAGTCCGGCGTCGAGGCCGTGGTCATCCTGGACGGCCGCCGCCCGCACGCCATGTTGGTCGAGCTCTTCACCGAGTTCGGGGCCGGTACGCTGGTGCGACGGTGACCGCCGACCTCAGCCACATCGACACCTGGCTGTTCGACCTGGACAACACGCTCTACCCGGCGGAATCCGGCTTCATGGCCGAGATCACGGGCCGGATGACCGACTTCGTGGAGAGGGTCACCGGCCTGCCGCGCGAGGCGGCCTTCAAGCTGCAGAAGGCCTATCTGGCCGAGCACGGGCTCACCCTGAAGGGCCTGATGCTGCATCACCACATCAACCCGGCCGATTTCCACGCGATCTTCCACGACATGTCGCTGGAGGCACTGGCGCACGATCCCCATCTGCTCGCGGCGCTGGAACGGCTGCCGGGCCGCCGGCTCATCTTCACCAACGCCGACGACATCCACGCCGAACGGGTGCTGGAGCGGCTGGGCCTGAAGCATCTCTTCGACGACGTCTTCCACATCGGCTCGGCGGGGTACGAGCCGAAGCCCAGCCCAGCGGCCTTCGCGCGGATGAATGCGGCGCACGCGATCGATCCCGCCACCACCTGCTTCTTCGAGGACTCGGAGCGCAACCTCGCGCCCGCCTACGACCTCGGCATGACCACCGTGCTGGTCGGTCCCTGGGCCGCCCAGTCGACCGCCGCCTTCGTCCACCACCGCACCGCAAAGCTCGCGCCGTTCCTTATGGACGCGCGCCTCAAGGAAGCTGCCTGACGATGACCGAAGAGCTGAAGTCCGTGATCGAGACCGCCTGGGAGGCGCGCGACACCGTCAACACTGGCACGACCGGCCGCGTCCGCGACGCCGTCCACGAGACGATCGAGTTGCTCGACGCCGGCAAGCTGCGGGTCGCCCAGCGCGAAGCTGACGGGACCTGGAACACCAACCAGTGGGCCAAGCAGGCGATCTTGCTGTTCTTCCGCCTCACCCCGAACCGGTTGATCGACGCCGACGCGCCGCATCCGTACTGGGACAAGGTCCCGCTCAAGTTCACCGGCTGGGACGCCCAGCGGTTCGAGGCCGCGGGCTTCCGCGCGGTGCCGGGCTGCGTGGTCCGCAAGGGCGCCTTCGTGGGCCGCAACGTGGTGATGACGCCGTCCTTCGTGAACATCGGCGCCTATGTCGACGAGGGCACCATGGTCGACACCTGGGCCACTGTCGGCTCCTGCGCGCAGATCGGGAAGAACTGCCACATCTCGGGCGGCGCCGGCATCGGCGGCGTGCTGGAGCCGCTGCAGGCAAACCCGACCATCGTCGAGGACAACTGCTTCATCGGGGCCCGCGCCGAGGTGGCCGAGGGCGTGATCGTCCGCGAGGGCAGCGTGCTGTCGATGGGCACCTTCATCACCTCGACCACGCCGATCATCGACCGGCGCACCGGCGAGACATTCCTGGGCGAAGTGCCGCCCTACTCCGTGGTGGTCTCGGGCTCGCGTCCGAACCCGCACGACCCGACCCTGCCGTCCACCTACTGCGCGGTGATCATGAAGCGTGTCGACGAGCGGACTCGCTCGAAGACCTCGATCAACGAACTTCTGCGGGAGTAGCTGGGCCGGCTAGGTACGGCCCGCGATAGCCGGCCTCGTACGGGCCGGTATAGACGGCCGACGCGGCCGCCGTCGTCGCGCACGCGGGCTTGGGTTCGAACGGCCCGTAGTGATAGCCCACGGGGCCCCTATAGGCGTCGTAGCAGTAGGCGTAGCCGTAGTCGGCGGACGCGCAGCTCGAAAACCCGAGGGTGCTCACGACGAGCAGGACCGGTCTGAAGCCCATCGGAGCCTCCGCGCGGGCAGTTGATCCCGCCACACTCCGCCTGGCTCGGATGCTCGGCAAGCGGACTCGCCTCAGAGGCAACTCCTCCCATTTCTCATGGTGGTGGGTTCGGAGGCTATTCCTCCGGATACGGCGTGCCGTCGTTGTGGCGGTAGAACGGCTCGCCGGCGCGGGCGTCCAAATCGATGTCGGGGTAGTGGCAGGCGTCGGTCTCGGGGCGGCGCGAGCCCACCTCCAAGTAGACGGCGTCGCGGCCGGAGCGGTTCTGCAGGCAGTGGGCGTTGGTCTCGCCGGCCTTCCAGGCCACGAAGTCGCCCGGCTTCAGCACATGGTCGCCGTCGTCCTCGACCAGCACCACCTCGCCGTCGATGACATAGACGAACTCGTCCTCGTGCGTGTGCCAATGGCGCTGGCTCGACCACTTGCCGGGCGGCAGCCGCACGAGGTTCACGCCGAAGTCGGTCAGGCCCGCGGCGTCGCCCAGCTTCCGCCAGGTCGCCCCCAGGCAGATCTCGTTGTACGGGTCGGGATAGTTGCTGCCGGTGCGGACCTCGAGGGCCGCGATGTCGATCCTGGGCATCAGCGCTTGCGTCCTTCGTCCATCTCGTAGGGCGTCCCGTCGCGGTGGCGGTAGACCTCGTCGGGCGTGACGATCATGTCGAGGTCCGGATACTCGGCGCCGTCCAGGTCCGGCATCCGCGAGCCGATCTCCAGGAGAACCGCCTCGGCGCCCGACCGGTTCTGGATGTGGTGACCGTTGGCGACGCCGGCCTTGAA
Source organism: Phenylobacterium sp. (assembly GCF_036402295.1). Taxonomy (GTDB): domain Bacteria; phylum Pseudomonadota; class Alphaproteobacteria; order Caulobacterales; family Caulobacteraceae; genus Phenylobacterium. The sequence goes on along the minus strand of NZ_DASWTE010000380.1, from coordinate 4,497 downwards.
GCCCGCGCAGTCGCCGGCCCGCAGCACGGTCTCGCCGCCGTCCTCCACCAGCACCACCTCGCCCGAGACGACATAAACGAACTCGTCCTCGTGGGTGTGCCAGTGCCGCTGGCTGGTCCAGACGCCGGGCGCCAGCCGCATCAGGTTCACGCCGAACTGGGTCAGTCCCGCCACGTCACCCAGCTTCCAGCGCTTGCGGTCGCGGCAGGGCTCGTCGAAGGGCGGCGGATAGGCGCTGCCGAACCGGGTCTGCGCCTTGTCGATGTCGATCCTGGGCATTGATCCCCTCGCCTCGCTCGCCATTGCCAGATATGGCGGGGCCATGCCCTCCGAAAGCCCCCCAAGCCGCGCACATATCGACGCCGTCGAGCTGACCCGCGACCTGATCCGCCGCCCCTCGGTGACGCCCGCCGACGCCGGCGCGATGGCGATCGTCGAGGAGACGCTGCGCAACCTGGGCTTCGCCTGCCGGCGCATGAAGTTCGGCGAGATCGAGAACCTCTACGCCCGCTGGGGCGAGCAAGGGCCCAACCTTTGCTTCGCCGGCCATACCGACGTGGTGCCGGTCGGTGACGCCGGCGCCTGGTCCAAGGACGCCTTCGCCGCCGAGGTGGTGGACGGGGTGCTGATCGGACGCGGCTCGGTGGACATGAAAAGCGCCATCGCCGCCTTCACCGCCGCTGCCGCCGAGGCCATCGAGGCCGGCCAGGTGCGGGGCTCCATCTCCTTCCTGATCACCGGCGACGAGGAGGGGGTGGCCACCGATGGCACCGTGAAGGTCGTCGAGGCTCTCGCCGCCGAGGGCGAGCACATCGACCACTGCGTGGTGGGCGAGCCCACCTCGGCCGAGACCTTCGGCGACATGGTCAAGGTGGGCCGGCGCGGCTCGATCAACGCCGACATCGTCGTCGAGGGCGTCCAAGGCCATGTGGCCTACCCGCACCGGGCGGCGAATCCCGTGCCGGTGCTGGTCCGGCTGCTCTCGGCGCTGCAGTCGCGCAAGCTGGACGACGGCTATCCCGAATTCCAGCCGTCGAACCTGGAAGTGACCATGATCGAGGCGCCCAACACCGCCACGAACGTGATCCCGGGCGTGGCGCGGGCCAGGCTCAACATCCGCTTCAACCCCAACCACACGGGCCGGCAGCTGGCCGACTGGTTCGACATCGAGGCCTGGCGGGCGCAGGGCGACTTCAAGGGCAAGATCACCGTCACCAGCAGCATCAGCGGCGAGGCGTTCCTGACCGAGCGCGGCCACTTCACCGACCTGGTGGCCGCCGCCGTCGCCGACGTCACCGGCGCCCCGCCCGAGCTCTCCACGAGCGGCGGCACCAGCGACGCCCGCTTCATCCGCGCGCTCTGCCCTGTGATCGAGGTGGGCCTGGTCGGAAAGACCATGCACCAGGTCGACGAACGCGCCCCCGTGGACGAGATCCGCCGCCTGCAGCAGGTCTACGCGCGGATCATCGCGCGGTATTTCGAAAGCTAACACCGCTCTATCTCAAAGCCGTCATCCCGGTCTTCGCCTGCGGCGAAACCGGGATGACAAGCTTTGTGGCGTGCGCAGGTCCCTAGTTGTTGCCGCCGATCAGGTCGCCGAGGCCGCCCAGCACCGAGCCCTCGCCGCGGTTGCCGCCCGTGCCGCCGGCCGCCGCCAGCATCCGTCCGGCCAGACGCGAGAACGGCAGCGACTGGATCCACACCTTCCCGGGGCCGGTCAGGCGCGCGAAGAACAGGCCCTCGCCGCCGAAGAGGACGCTCTTCACGCCCCCCGCCATGACCAGGTCGAAGTCGACGCTGGGGGTGTAGGCCGCCAGGCAGCCGGTATCCACGTGCAGGACCTCGCCGGCCTTCAGCTCGCGCTCGACGATCGTGCCGCCCATCTGCACGAACACCCAGCCGTCGCCGTCCAGCTTCTGCATGATGAAGCCTTCGCCGCCGAACAGGCCGGTCATCACCTTGCGCTGGAAGGCGATGCCGATGGCGACGCCGCGCGCCGCAGCCAGGAAGCTGTCCTTCTGGCAGATCAGCGTGCCGCCCACGTCCGACAGCTTCAGCGGCAGGATCGCGCCCGGGGTCGGTGAGGCGAAGGCCACCCGCGCCTTGCCCTGGCCCTGGTGGGTGAACACGGTCGTGAACAGGCTCTCGCCGGTGATCAGCCGCTTGCCGGCGCCCAGGAGCTTGCCCATGAAGCCGCCGCCCTGGGCGCCCGAGCCGTCGCCGAACACGGTGGTCATCTCGACGCTGGCGTCCTTCCAGACGAACGAGCCGGCCTCCGCCACGGCGCTCTCGCCGGGGTCGAGCTCGATCTCCAGGAACTGCAGCTCCTGGCCCTTGATCTCGAAGTCGATGTCGTCGGCGACGGACGCGTTGCGGCTGTGATGGCTCCAGGGGCCCTGGGACATGGGGGAGGTCTCCGGTTCGATTCGGAGCGGATGTTTAGCGCAGCGCCGCGGCGCTCAGTACCCCACGAACGTCAGGTACAGCCCCTCCGCCGGCGCGACGGGCCCGCAGGCCTTGCGGTCGCGGGCGGCGAGCGCGGCTTCCACGTCGGCCTTGGTCCAGCGGCCGACGCCCACCTCGGCCAGCGTCCCGGTCATCGAGCGCACCTGCCGGTGCAGGAACGAGCGCGAGGCGAACTCCAGCAGCACCTCGTCGCCCTCCCGGCGGACGGTCGCCACGTCCAGTGTCTTCATCGGCGACTTGGCCTGGCAGGCGAGGTCGCGGAAGGTCGTGAAGTCGTGGTGACCGACCAGCACCTGGGCCGCCTCGTGCATCGCCGCCGCGTTGAGCGGCTTCTTCACGTGCCAGACCCGGCCCTGGTCAAGCGCCGGCGGGCTCATGCGGTTGAGGATGCGGTAGAGGTAGCGCCGCTCGGTGGCCGAGAAGCGGCTGTGCCAATCGCCCAACGCCACCTCGGCGGCCAGCACCGACACCGGGTCGGGCATCAGGTGGAAGTTCAGCGCGTTGCGCACCGTCTCGGCGGGCCAGTCCTTGGCGAGGTCGACGTGCACCACCTGGCCGGTGGCGTGGACGCCGGTGTCGGTACGGCCGGCCGCGCTCACCCGCAGGTCCTCGCCGCAGAACTTCTTGATCGCCCGTTCCAGCGACCCCTGCACCGACGGCAGGTCGGCCTGGGCCTGGAAGCCGTGGAACGGCCGGCCGTCGTATTCGATCAGGAGGCGGTATCGGGGCATCAGCCGAGCTTCGTCCCGGCCGGCACCGGCGTGCCGCGCAGGAAGACGTCGGCGTCCTGCGGCCCCTTGCCCTCGCGCTGCACGCGCAGCAGCCGCACCGCCCCTTCGCCGGTTCCCACGAGCAACCGGCCGTCCAGAGTCACGCCCGGCGCGCCCGCCTCGTCCTCGAAGGCGGAGAGCAGAGCCTTCACACGCACCGGGCCCTTGTCAGTCGGCAGCTCGAACCAGGCGCCCGGGAACGGCGACATGCCGCGGATCTTGCGGTCCAGCACCGGTCCCGGTTTCGTCCAGTCCAGTCGCGCGAACTTCGGGCTGATCTTCTTGGCGTAGGTGACCCCCTCCTCGGCCTGCGGGACAGCCGTGGCGCGGCCCTCGGCGATGTCATCGAGCGTTTCGACGATCAGCTTCGCGCCCGCCGCAGCCAGCCGGTCGTGCAGCGTCGCCGCGGTATCCAGGGGTCCGATCCGCACCGTGGCGGTCGAGAGCACCGGCCCTTCGTCCAGGCCCTCCGTCATGCGCATGACCTGCACGCCCGTCACGCTGTCGCCCGCCATGATCGCCCGCTGGATGGGCGCGGCTCCCCGCCAGCGCGGCAGAAGCGAGGCGTGCACGTTGTACGAGCCCAGCGCCGGCGCCTCGAGCACCGCGGCTGGCAGGATCTGGCCGAACGCCACCACCACCGCGGCGTCCAGGTCCAGCGCCGCGAAGGCCTCGATCTCGGCCGGGTCGCGCATGGAGGCCGGCGTGCGTACCGGGATGCCGTGCGCCTCGGCGAAGGCCTGCACCGGCGAGGGCTTCAGCTCGTGCCCGCGGCCGCGCGGCGCCGGCGGCTGGGAGTAGGCGCACACCACCTCGTGTCCGGCCGCCACGATGGCGGCGAGGGCGGAAACGGCGAAGTCCGGGGTGCCGAGGAAGGCCAGGCGCATGGCCGGGGTCCTTAGCGGAGCAGCGCGGCTAAGGGAACTTCGCGGCAAGCGCCGCCGTTGGTCGGCTGACGAAGGGAGTCCGTCAGATGATCCGCACCGTGATGATCGCGTCGGCCGCCGCGCTGGCGCTTAGCGCCTGCACCGAGGCCGAGCGCCGCGACGCCGGCAACGACGTGGAAGCCGCCGCCGACAAGGTCGCCGCCGAGACGAAGCAGGCCGTGAACAGCCCCGAGGTCAAGGAAGTGGGCTCGGAGATCAAGGAGGCCGCGAGCGACGCCGGCCACGTGATCAAGGAAGCCGCCAAGGGCGCGGCCGAAGGCGCCCGCGAAGGGGTGGCCAACGTCGAGCAGGAGAGCAAGGACGCCGCGGATAGG
>NZ_DASWTE010000379.1:0-2521 GCF_036402295.1 Phenylobacterium sp. | reverse complement strand
TCACGATATGATAGTCAAAGCTATCTTTTTGCAACGAGGGCGGCGATGACCTGGACCAACAGCAAGAACAAGGCGCTGACCGAACGCGCCCAGGCGGTCATCCCCATGGGCATGTACGGCCACCAGTCGGTGCTGCTGCTGCCTGACGACTATCCGCAGTTCTTCGCCCGCGCGGAAGGCGCGCACCTGTGGGACGTGGACGGCAACCGCTACCTCGATTTCCTGTGCGGCTACGGCCCCAACCTTTTCGGGTACGGCGACCGCGAGATCGACGACGCCTACGCCCAGCGCATGCGCCAGGGCGACACCATGACCGGGCCGGGCGAGGCGATGGTCGAGCTGGCCGAGGCGATGGTGGGCATGGTCGACCACGCCGACTGGGCGATCTTCTGCAAGAACGGCACCGACGCCACGACGATGGCGATGATGATCGCCCGCAACCACACCCGCCGGAACACCATCGTGCTGGCGCGCGGCGCCTACCACGGGGCCGCGCCCTGGTGCACGCCGCTGAAGAAGGGGGTCTCTCCCGGCGATCGGGCCCACCAGGTGTTCTACGACTACAACGACGTCGAGAGCCTGGAGGCCGCGGTCCGCGAGGCCGGCGATGACCTGGCGGCGATCTTCGCGTCCCCAATCAAGCACGACACCTTCGTCGACCAGCAGTTGCCGGACCCGGCCTATGCCCGCCGCGCCCGCGAGCTCTGCGACGCGCACGGCGCCCTGCTGATCGTCGACGACGTCCGCGCAGGCTTCCGGCTGGCGCGGGATTCGAGCTGGTCGCTGGTCGGCGTGAAGCCCGACCTGTCGAGCTGGGGCAAGGCGATCGCCAACGGCCACCCCATCTCGGCCCTGCTAGGCGCCGACGTGGCCCGGATGGCGGCCTCGACCATCTACGCCACCGGCTCGTACTGGTTCTCCGCCGCGCCGATGGCGGCCTCGCTGAAGACGCTGCAGCGGATCCGCGACACCGACTACCTCGAGCGCACCCAGGCCCTGGGCCAGCGCCTGCGCGACGGACTGGACGACAGCGCCGGCCGCCACGGCTTTTCCCTGCGCCAGACCGGTCCCGCCGAGCTGCCGCTGATCATGCTGGATGACGACCCGAACCTGGCCAAGGGCTACTTCTGGTGCCAGGCGCTGATGAAGCGGGGCGTCTACGTCCACCCCTGGCACAACATGTTCATCTGTGCCGCCATGACCGACGCCGACATCGACTTCGCCGTCGAGGCCGCCGACGACGCCTTCAAGCTGCTCAAGAGCGCCGGCCCGCTGGAGCCCCCGGCCAAGCTGGCCTTCATGAACCAGATGCTGGACCACTAGAGGCGCCGGGCCGGCTCACGCCGAAGCGGCGCAGGACGTTGTGGGTGATCGTCTCGACGAACGGATCGCGGGCGCCCAGGCCATGCGCCCATTCCGTCGTCCCGGTGTTGAAGACTTCGCCCTTGCCGCGCTTGAAGCTGGCCAGCACCGCGTGGCCACGCAGCACCTTGGCCTGGGCTTCCGGGCTGCTGTCGCCGAACATGAGGTCGGCGATCACGTCCAGCTTCTCCGGCGGGATGATGGGGTTGTAGCCGCTGTCGGGCGCCTCGCCGAAGGCGCAGGGAGCCAGCGCGATGATCTCCAGGTTCTCGGGCACGCCCAGCGTCGGGATCGCCCGCGGCAGACCGTCGTCGCCGAACTGGAAGCGGCAGCCGTCGCTCTCGTAGCCGATCAGCGGCAGGTCGCCGCCGATCACGTCGCCGTAGAAGAGGTCCGAGCCCTCCAGCGCCCAATGCTTGTCGTCATAGACGGTGAAGCCGCCCTGCCCGCGCGCCACGCACAGGCCCAGGCGATGGTAGCCGGCGAACAGGAAACTGAGGCCGGTGATCTCGGCCTCCGGCCGCTGGAACGCCGGGTGGGACCACAGGTGGGTCGCCTGTTCCGGCGGCACGTCCTCGGCCTCGAAACCCTTCCACTTGTGGCAGACGTAGGTCTTGCCGTCGTTCTCCCAGCGCACCTTCCAGAAACAGGAGTTGCCCGAGAGGATCGCGGCCTTGCCGCCGGCGTCGACGAAGCGCTCGACCTGGTCGCGCTGGCCGCCCGACCAGTACTCGCTATGGCCGACGAACAGCACCGCCTCGTAGCCGGCCAGGAGATCCGGTTCGGCCTCCAGGTCGTAGTCGGTGGCGAAATCGAGCGCATAGCCGCTGGCCTCGGCCCAGGCCACGAACACGTGCTCCCACTTGTGCAGGAAGCCGGCTGAGCCGTCGTAGGGCGAGGCGAGGTGCTCGCGCATCCACTGCGGATCGGCGGCCCAGGGTCGCTGCTTGAAGCCGCGCCTCGTCATGTTTACCAGCCGCGGCGCATCGGCCGGCGGGGCCACGATCAGCGGCGGGAACGGACGCTGGGTGGAGAGGACGCCGATCGCCTCGTCCATCGCCTGCGCGAACGGGACCTGGCCGCTCATCAGGCCGGTGACGTTGGAATAGGCGTTCGCCCCGCCCCAGTAGTTGTAGGACTGGTAGGTGTTGGTCGCGAG
>NZ_DASWTE010000378.1:0-23049 GCF_036402295.1 Phenylobacterium sp. | reverse complement strand
GCGCGCACCTGCACCTCGTCGTCCTCGAGGCTGATCTCGGGCGTAACCTCGATGGCCATCAGGCCAGGTCCTCTGCAGGCCCGACGGCGATCCGTTGGGTCATGGCCATCGGATGCCATGGTTTGCGCCGCCGCGCACGCTAGGCTATGGGAGCCGCGATGCGCGCCGCCCTCGTCACGCTCGTAACCCTTATTCCGACCGCCTCCGGCGGGCCGGTAAGGGGCTTCGTGCGGCTCTAGCGAGCCGGCCGCAGACCACCCGAACACCAGCCCCGCCGGGATCCGGACGGGGCTTTTTCTTTGGGCCCGTCCGCTCCCCGCCTTCCGGAGACCCTGATGGACCCGCCTGTGACGCTGCTTCCCTTGACGTTCGCGCAAAAAACCGCTTCACACCCCCGGCTTTGCTGCACCTGCGTTGCGCAGGCGCGGCAGGTTTCATTGTCCTAGGAGAACAATCATGCGCGTCTACTATGACCGCGACGCCGACATTTCCCGCATCCTGGACAAGAAGATCGCGATCGTAGGGTATGGTTCGCAGGGGCGCGCGCATGCGCTGAACCTGACCGACTCCGGCGCGAAGAACGTCGCCGTAGCGCTGAAGCCCGGCTCGGCCACCGCCAAGAAGGTGGAAGCCGACGGCCTGAAGGTGATGTCCGTCGCCGAGGCCGCGAAGTGGGCCGACGTGCTCATGGTGCTGGCCCCCGACGAGATCCAGCGCGACATCTACAAGGCCGACATCGAGCCCAACATCAGGGACGGCGCGGCGCTGCTGTTCGCCCACGGCCTGAACGTCCACTTCGGCCTGATCGAGCCCAAGGCCTCGGTCGACGTGCTGATGGTGGCGCCCAAGGGCCCGGGTCACACGGTGCGGGGCGAGTACCAGAAGGGCGGCGGCGTGCCGTGCCTGATCGCCGTCCACCAGGATGCGACGGGCGGGGCGATGGACCTCGGCCTGGCCTATGCGTCGGCCATCGGCGGCGGCCGCTCGGGCGTCATTGAGACCAACTTCCGCGAGGAGTGCGAGACCGACCTGTTCGGCGAACAGGCCGTGCTCTGCGGCGGGCTGGTGGAGCTGATCCGCGCCGGCTTCGAGACCCTGGTCGAGGCGGGCTACGCCCCCGAGATGGCCTACTTCGAGTGCCTGCACGAGGTGAAGCTGATCGTCGACCTCATCTACGAGGGCGGCATCGCCAACATGAACTACTCGATCTCGAACACGGCCGAGTACGGCGAGTACGTCACCGGCCCGCGCATCGTCACCGCCGAGACCAAGGCCGAGATGAAGCGCGTGCTGGAGGACATCCAGTCGGGCCGCTTCGTGCGCGACTGGATGACCGAGAACGCCGCCGGCCAGGCCAGCTTCAAGGCCACCCGCCGCAGGGGCGCCGAGCACCAGATCGAGGAAGTGGGCGGCCGCCTGCGGGCCATGATGCCCTGGATCACCAAGAACAAGCTGGTGGACACCGCGCGCAACTGATCCGCGCACCACACGACGAGCCGAACGGCCCGGGACGCCAAGTCCCGGGCCGTTTTCGTATCTTCCCCGTGGTCGGTCCGGCCCAGGCGCCCGACCCCTCCCGCCGCCGCCGTTTCGTGCTACCGTCGGGCTTCGAAGGGTTGTGGTCCGCCACGAGTCCCAGTGGCGCCGCGGCAGGCCAGACCCCGAACCCCTGGGTGCGGGAGACAGCCATGGCCACACCTCATCACATCGAAAACCCGTTCGAGTATGCCGTCGAGAAGTTCGCGTGGGCGGTGCGCGACTTCGCGAAGTTCCTCATCCCGCATCCCGAGCGACACGCCGGCCAGGTGGCCCCGCAGGTGCGCCGGATCGGGTTCGCCGACCTGCGCGCCGCGCTGCGCGAGGGCGCAGAAGACATGGGCGCGTTCCGCGACGACGTCCTCTTCGTCGGCCTGATCTATCCGATCGCCGGCATCGTGCTCGCGGCCATCGCTTTCAACGCCAACCTCTTGATGATGCTGTTCCCGCTGGCCTCGGGCTTTGCGATCCTGGGTCCCGTCGCCGCCACCGGCCTCTACGAGATGAGCCGCCGGCGCGAACTGGGCGAGCACGTCACCTGGCTCGACGCCATGAAGGTGTTCGCCAACCCCGCGATCGGCTCGATCATCGGCGTGGGCCTGATCCTGCTGTCGATCTTCGGCGTGTGGCTCGCAGTCGCCTACCAGATCGGCGTCGCCACCCTGGGCGCCGACACGCCGCCCACCCTGCGGGTGTTCCTGGAGAACGTCTTCCTCTCGCAAGCCAGCCCGACCCTGATCGTCGGCGGCATCGCGGTGGGGTTCCTGTTTGCGGTCGTGGCCTTCGCCATCAGCGTGGTCTCGGTGCCGCTGCTGCTCGACCGCGACCTCGGCCTCTGGATCGCCATCAAGACCTCGGTGAAGGCCGTGATGACCAATCCCGGGACGATGGCGGTGTGGGCGATGATCATCGCGTTCAGCCTGGCCCTGGGCTCGATCCCGGCCCTGGTCGGCCTGATCGTCGTGGTCCCGATCCTGGGCCACGCGAGCTGGCGCCTGTACCGCAAGATCGTCGTCTGACGTCGTCGGCGCTGAGCCCTCCTCCATCGCGGAGGAGGGCTCACGCCGCTAGTCGGCGCCGGACTTCCCCTTGCCCTTCGCGGGCGCCGCCTTGGCCGCGGCGGCCGCAGCGTCGGCGGCGGACTTGGCCGCGGCTTCGGCCGCTTCCTTCTCCTTCTGCCGTGCGCCGGCCAGGATGCCGGGGAGCGCGTAGTTGCCCTCGTGGCAGGCGTACTCGTAGACGCGGCCGTTCAGGGTGTTGAAGGTGTATTCGCCGCCCCAGGGCTTGTCCCAGAACTCCGGATCCTCGACCTGGAACTTGTAGAGGATCTTGGTGGGCGAGAGCCGGGTGAACCACTCGGTCACCTTCAGGTTCTTCCACGACCCCATGAACTGCTGCGATTCGGGGATGTTGGTGGTCTCGACCACCAGGGTGTCGCCCTCGTAGCGGCCAATACTGTCGCCCATCGTCGGCCGCAGGCCGTCGGTTCGGTGCGTCCCGTTCAGCCGGATGATCCGCGCGTCGTGGATCATCTCCACCTCGATCACCACCGCGTCGCGGGTCTGCACGATCTGATAGTTGTTGTTGTAGTAGCCGTTGGGCAGCATCGGCGGGCCGGTGTTGCGGCCGAAGCCCGAGATGCAGCGCTCGCCGTGGCTGCGGGTCTCGTAGCTGTCGTAGACGTCGCGGAACCCGCCCCCGCGCGCCGCCGGCGCGCCGGCCTTGCGGGCCGGCGGCATGCCGTTCTCCGTGGTCAGGATCGAGGTCCGGTACTGGCCGTTGATCTCCACCAGGTGGGTGCCGGGATCGATCCAGAAGGTGTTGTAGCCGCCGGTGTCACCGCCCGCGGCGATGAAATCGGGCCGGATCTCGACCAGCTTCGAGCCAGTGAGCTTGGCCTGCACCTCCTGGGTGGATTCGTTCTGGTCGGTCGGCGCGTCCGACTCGGCGAGCGCGTCGGCCCACAACTTCTCGAACGCCTTCGCTTCGGCCTGCGTCAGCACGGCCTTGTCCGAGATGCGGCGGTTGCGGGTGAGCGGCGTCAGCGTGGCGTTGGACCAGTAGCCGGAGAGGTCCGGCTGTCCCATGGCGTTGCGCGGCCGCTTCCAGCCGGCCGGCGGAATCGACGAACTCGCCGCCGCGGAGACCGGCGCCTTCTCAGGCGGCGCCGCGAAGGCCGTGAGGCCGAAACCGGTGGTCGCGAGCGCGGTCCCTAAAGCCAGAACGAGGGCGTGGCGCATAGGGTGATCCTCCCTGTAGTCTTTGCTGCGATCATACACCCGCCCGCCGCTGACGCACGGGAAGGTCATGCCGAAAGTTCGAAAAGCTCCGACCCGTGTCGTCTTGGGGCTGCGCCCGGCGTCGGCGCGCTCAGCCGTCGTCGATGCCGCGCTTCTGCTTGATCCACGCCCGGGCCGCCTTATGGCGCGACGCCCACAGACGGCGGTTATCCTTGGCGGCCTGCGGATCGCTGCGCCGGCGCTCGTAGGCCAGTTCCGCCTGCAGCTTCTCGTAGGCGCGGAGACGCTCGACCGGCAGGACGCCGGCTTCGATCGCCTCCCTGACGGCGCAGCCGGGCTCGCGGGTGTGGGTGCAATCGCCGAACCGGCACTGCCCGGCCAGATGCTCCACGTCCTCGAACACGGTCGAGACGCCGGCGCCGGCGTCCCACAGGCCCAGCTCCCGCATGCCCGGCGTGTCCAGGATCAGCCCACCGGACGGCAGCAGCACCAGTTCGCGATGCGTGGTGGTGTGCCGGCCGCGCGCGTCGTCCTCGCGGATCTCGGCGGTCGCCATCCGCTCCTCGCCGGCCAGGGCGTTCAGCAGGGTCGACTTGCCGGCCCCGGACGAGCCCAGCAGCACCGCCGTGCGGCCCGGCGGCAGGTGCGCCGCCACGGCGTCCAGCCCCTGGCCGGTCTTAGACGACACCGCCAGCACCGGCGCCCCGATCGCGATCGCCTCCACCTCGGCCACGGCCTCGGACGGGTCGTCCATGAGGTCGACCTTGGTCAGCACGACCACCGGGTCGGCCCCGCTCTCGTACGCGGTCGCCAGGTAGCGCTCGAGCCGTCGCAGGTTGAGGTCGGCGTTCAGCGAGGCGACCAGGAAGGCTACGTCGACGTTGGCTGCCACGACCTGGGCCCCGCCGCGCGGGCCCGACGCCTTGCGGATGAAGGCGGTCTTGCGCGGCAGCACATGGCGCACGAGCGCGGTGGTCTCGCCGGGTCGCGCCTCGATCGCCACCCAGTCGCCGGCGGCGGGCCGCTCGTCGTCGGCGGCTGACCTCAGGAGCGTGCCCGAGGCGCGGGCGTCCACCTCGCCGTCCTCGGTGATCAGGCGGTAGCCGCCGCGGTGCTGCACGACGATCCGGCCGGGGACGAAGCCGTCGGCCGCATAGGGTTTGAAGAGGTCCTGGAGCTCAGGGCTCCAGCCGTATTGGGTCAACAATGGAGATGTCCTTGGATCAGCGAGCCAGTCAGGCGTCGACGCCAGGGCATCCCCTGTCGGGGGGATGAGCTGCCGCTAGGCAGCGCGCAGCGCGACGCAGCGAAGGGCTGCGTGGGCAATGGGCGACATCACGAACCTCTCCTTTGCTGCGGGTTGCGCCGAATGCGGCGGACCTTGGCGACCGGGCCGCGGTCCGTCAAGAAGACCTTGGGAGAAGGAGCGCGCCATGGCCGACGTCGACGTGACCAACAACACCGAGCGTCACCGGTTCGAGGTGAACCTGGAGGGCCACACCGCCTTCGCCGAGTACCGCCTGAAACCCGGCCAGATCGTCCTGCCCCACACCGTCGTGCCGCCCGAGTTCGAAGGGAAGGGCGTCGCCAGCGCGCTCGCCCGCTTCGCCTTCGGCTACGCCCGCGATAACGGACTGAAGGTGATCCCGACCTGCCCCTTCATGGCCGGCTGGGTGAAGAAGCATCCCGCGCAGCACGATATCGTCGACGAGAGCTGCCGCGAGCCGCTGGGCCTGCCATGAACCTCGAGCGCACGACCCTCGACGGCGTCGCCGTCCTGCGGATCAACCGGCCCCCGGTGAACGCGCTCGACCTGCCCACCATCCTGGCGCTGGAGACCGCGTTTGCGCGCATGGGCGACGAGCGCCCGGCGGGCCTGGTGCTGACCGGCGCGGGCGGCGTCTTCTCAGCCGGTGTCGACACCCGGGCCTTCGCCGCCTACTCGGGCGGCGAGCGGGCGGAGATGATCTGGGCGATCACCCGCATGGTCCACCGGCTCTACGGCCTGGCGTTCCCGACTGTGGCGGCGATCGGCGGCCACGCCCTGGGCGGTGGGCTCGTCATGGCCCTGGCCTGCGACCTGCGCATCGCCGTGGACGTCCCCGACGCCAAGCTGGGCCTCACGGAGGCCCGCGCTGGTGTCCCGTTCCCTGCCGGTCCGCTGGAGGTGATCCGCGCCGAGCTGTCGCCGTCGCTGCTCCGCCGCATGACCCTGACCAGCGCGGTTCTGGCCCCGGCCGAGCTCCACGCCCTGGGCGTCGTCGACACCCTGCATGCCGCCGAGGCGCTGGAGGCGGCGGCGATCGTCGCCGCCAGGGAGCTCGCCGCGCAGCCGGCCTTCGGCACGGTCAAGCACCAGCTCCGCGGCGCCACGCTCACCCGGCTGGCGCAACTCGCCGCCTCGGGCGACGATCCGCTCACCCACGCGCTGCGGGGAGGCTGATCCGGGTCCAGCCGCCGACTAGGCCCAGGGCAGGGCGGCCTCGCCCCGCAGAATGGCTTCGACCTCGGGCCGGTGCTTGGCCCCTCCGCGGTCGTGCAGGACCAGCGCCGGCAACAGCTTCAACGGGGCCTTCCCGGTCTTGATGGCGCGCACAAGCACCCGCTTCGCCGGCTCGTCGGCGAAAGGATGGATCGGCCGCACCTGGAACGACCCGCACTTCGGCGCCAGCAGGGCCAGCAGGTCGGCCAGCCGATCGGCCCGGTGGATCACCGTGACCGTCCCGCCCTCGCGCACGGCCTTCCCCAGGAACTCGGTCCAGGCCATCAGGCCTTCGTCGGCCATCCAGGCCGCCGCCTTCTCGGGCGCCGGGCCGCGCAGCGCCGCCGGGTCGTCGAAGAACGGCGGATTGGCCAGCGCTGCGTCGAAGGGCGCGAGCCCCAGCGTCGAGAACCGCTGCGACACGTCGCCGGCGACCGCTTCCACGCGGTCCTCCAGGCCGTTCAGGGAGATATTCTCCTGCGCCAGCGCCAGCGCCTCGGCCTCGCGCTCCACGCCGGTGAAGCTGGACTCAGGATTGCGCGAGGCGGCCGCCAGCAACGCTGCGCCGGGGCCGCAGCCAGCCTCCAGCACCCGCTGCCCCGCCTTCGCGTCGCAGGCTGCGGCCAGCAGCGCCGCGTCCATCCCCGCCCGGTAGCCGCGGACCGGCTGGCGCAGGCGGATGCGTCCATCCAGCAGGCGGTCCTCGGTCGTGGCATCCATCCGGCGGGCCTTGGTGTAGAAGGGACTGAACGTGATCGGCTGCGGTCGCTTGACCGTGCCCTATCGCGTCACCATTGTCCCGGCAAACGGCGGACGGCCTCCATCCGGACGCCTGACACGGTAAGTAGGATACGTCGTTTGGAAGCCGCCCAGGCCGTCGCCGGCCCGCCCTCCCTGGACCTGCTGCTGAAGCTGGCGGGCCCCGACATGCGCGCTGTGGATGGCCTGATCCGCGAGCACATGGACAGCCCCGTGCCGGTGATCCCGGCGCTGGCCGACCACCTGATCGCCGGCTCCGCCAAGCGCCTGCGGCCGCTGCTCACCATCGCCGCCGCCCGCCTATGCGGCGCCCGCGACGACGCCTGCCTGAAGCTCGCCGCCGCCGTCGAGTTCATCCACACCGCCACCCTGCTGCACGACGACGTGGTGGACAGCTCCCAGCTGCGCCGCGGCCGCGTCGCCGCCCACCTGATCTGGGGCGCCCCGGCCAGCGTGTTGGTCGGCGACTTCCTGTTCGCGCGCGCCTTCGAGCTTATGGTGGGCGCAGGCTCCATGCCGGCGCTGGAGATCCTGGCCCGGGCCAGCCGCGTGATCTCCGAGGGCGAGGTGCTGCAGCTCACCCGCAGCCACGACCTGGACCTGACCCAGGACGTCTACATCGAGATCATCAAGGCCAAGACCGCCGAGCTGTTCGCCGCCGCGGCCGAGGCCGGCGCGGTGTCCGCCGACGCCTCGCCCGAGCGCTGCCGGGCCATGCGCAAGTTCGGCCAGGACCTGGGCCTGGCCTTCCAGCTTATCGACGACGCGCTGGACTACTCTGGAGACGCCGACACCCTGGGCAAGAACCCGGGCGACGACTTCCGGGAAGGCAAGGTCACCCTGCCGCTGTTGCTCGCCATGCAGCGCACGGCCGGCTCCGAGCGCGACTTCTGGGTCCGAACCGTCGACCGGCGCGAGCAGCAGGAGGGCGACCTCGACCACGCCCGCGAGCTGATGCGCGAAACCGGCGCGCTGGACGAGACCCTGGCGCTCGCCGGCCGCTACGCCGACACCGCCAAGGCGGCCATCGGCGGCGACTACGGCTCCAACAGCTGGCGCCCAGCCCTCCAGGACCTCGCCGACTTTGCTGTGATGCGCCGGGCCTAGATGTTGCGAAACTCGTGGGTCCACGGACGGCCCGCGACGGCATCGAAGCCCAGCGCTTCCCAGAACCGCTCAGCACCCGGGTTGCCGGCGTGGACCGTCACCAGCCGCGTGAGGTTCAGCGCTTCGCTCAGGAGCGCATTGGCGATCGCGCGGGCGACGCCCGAGCGCCGGGCACGCTGCGCCACGTAAAGCCGGCGCATGCGGTAGGCCTCGCCGGAACTGGCCTGGGGCTCGACGGTCAGTCCGCCGACGCCCACCAGCTCGCCGCCCTCGAACGCCGCGAGCAGGGCCGTGAACATCTCCGGCGTGGCGGCCATGTCCTGCGCGAGGCGGCTCATATGTCTGTGCCCCTCCGCGTCCGCCTCGGCGCGCAGATCCTCGAACCCGATTGGCAGTTCGTCCGCGATCCGGACCAGCTGGACCATCAGCCCGGGCTGATCATCTTCTCCGGCCGCACGTACTCGTCGAACTCCTCGTTCGTCAGATAGCCGCCGCCCACCGCCTCCTCGCGAAGGGTGGTGCCGTTCTTGTGCGCGGCCTTGGCGATCTTGGCGCAGTTGTCGTAGCCGATCTTGGTGTTGAGCGCCGTGACCAGCATCAGCGAGCGTTCGAGCGCGGCCTTGATGTTGTCCTCGCGGGCCTCGATGCCGGCCACGCAGTTGTCGGTGAACGAGATCGCGGCGTCGCCCAGCAGTCGGCACGACTGCAGGAAGTTGTAGGCCATCACCGGGTTGAAGACGTTCAGCTCGAAGTGGCCCGAGGCGCCGGCGAAAGTCATGGTCGACTGGTTCCCGAACACCTGCGCGCAGACCATGGTCAGGGCCTCGCACTGGGTGGGGTTGACCTTGCCCGGCATGATCGACGAGCCGGGCTCATTTTCGGGCAGGGCCAGCTCGCCGAGGCCGGAGCGCGGTCCCGAGCCCAGGAAGCGGATGTCGTTGGCGATCTTGAACAGCGAGCCGGCGACCGTGTTGATCGCGCCGTGGCTGAAGACCATGGCGTCGTGGGCGGCCAGGGCCTCGAACTTGTTGGGCGCGGTCACGAAGGGCAGGTGGGTGATGGCGGCGATCTTCTTGGCCACCAGCTCGGCGAAGCCCACGGGGGCGTTCAGGCCCGTGCCCACAGCGGTGCCGCCCTGGGCCAGCTCATAGAGGCCGTAGAGGCTCTCCTTGATGCGCCGCACGCCGTTGGCCAGTTGCTGGCGATAGCCGCCGAACTCCTGGCCTAGTGTCAGCGGCGTGGCGTCCTGGGTGTGGGTTCGGCCGATCTTGATGATGTGGGCGAAGGCCTGTTCCTTGACCTTCAGGGCCGCGTGCAGGTGCTCCAGCGCCGGCATCAGCTCCTTGGCCACCTGCTCGGCGCAGGCGATGTGCATGGCCGTCGGATAGGTGTCGTTCGACGACTGGCTCATGTTGACGTGGTCGTTGGGGTGGACGGGCTTCTTCGAGCCCATCACGCCGCCCATCATCTCGATCGCCCGGTTCGAGATCACCTCGTTGGCGTTCATGTTCGACTGGGTGCCGGAGCCGGTCTGCCAGACGACCAGCGGGAAATGGTCGTCGAGCTTGCCGTCGATGACTTCCTGGGCGGCGGCCACGACGTACTTGCAGATCTCGGGGTCGAGCCGGCCCAGCTCCATGTTGGCCTCGGCCGCGGCGCGCTTGACGACACCCAGGGCGCGGATCACCGCCTTGGGCTGCTTCTCCCAGCCGATCTTGAAGTTGCCGATGGAGCGCTGGGACTGGGCGCCCCAGTAGCGGTCGGACGCGACCTCGATGGGGCCGAAGGTGTCGGTCTCGGTGCGGGTCGCGCTCATGGATGTCCCCCAGGCTGTGAGGGCTCCACCGTTTACCCCCTGGCCGGAAGACTGCAAGCCGCCGGGCGGCTATGACGTGCGCGATGAGCGAAGTCTGGATCCAGCACGGCAAGGTGCGCGCCCGCGAGGCGGACGGCCTACTGGAGGTGAGCGTCGACGGGCTGACGACCCAGGCCAAGTATTACAAGCCGCTGATCTACGAGTTCTTCCGCAAGGCCTGGCGCGGCTCGCGGCCGTCCTGGGGCGAGTTCTCGGTGGAGATCGGGATGGAGTACGTGGGCGAGCCGCCGTGGCTCGACCTCGACAACCTGGCCAAGGCGATCCTCGACGCCATCAAGGGCTACGCTTTCCACGACGACGCCCAGGTCGCCCGGCTCCTGGTGGAACGCCGACCTGGCGAGCGCGAGCGGATCACGGTGACCGTGCGCCGGCTGTCCTGAAACGAAAACCGGCCGCGCCCGGGGTGCAGGGGCGCGGCCGGCTCTCTTTCGCGATCCGTCCGAATGGGGGACGGGCGGATCAGCGGTACTGCTGCAATCGCGTCGTGCGCAGTCCGGGCATGCCGTGACGTTCGATCGAGCGCTGCCAGGAGATGAACTCGTCGTTGGTCAACGAGTAGCGCTCCAGCGCTTCTTCGAGCGTGATCAGCCCGCCCCGCACGGCCGCGACAACCTCGGCCTTACGGCGGATCACCCACCGACCTGTGTTCGGCGGCGGCAGATCGTTCTTCGTCAGAGGCGCGCCGGTCGGGCCGATGACATAGGCTTCGCCTCGGCTGTTCGTGCGCGTCTGTTGCTGTTGAAGCATGGGCTTTCTACCGCCTCACCATCACTGATAGAGGCCCAACGTAACCCAAGGCCCCTAACAGGCGCTGAATCGCCTTAGTAAAGAAACGCCTAACCACGGGACCCTCCGTGTACCATTTTAATACAGTAGAGATCATCGAAAGGTTTTGGCCTCGGTTAACGATCAGTATCAGCGCTTGATGTTGATAAGTTCTTCCAACATCTGATCAGCGGTGGTGATGATCTTCGACGAGGCCGAGTAAGCTTTCTGCGTCTGGATCAGGCCGGTGAACTCAGCAGACAGGTCGACGGTCGAAGCTTCGAGGCTGGAAGGCGAGATCTTGCCCGCGCCGCCGACGCCCGCTTCCTTGATCGTCATCTCGCCCGCGTCGTCGGTGCGCCGGTAGGCGTTGCCGCTGACCTGCGCGAGCGAGTCCGCGTTCGGGAAGGTGGCGATGCCGACCTTGGCGATCGTGCGGATCTGGCTGTTGTCGTAGATCGCCGAGACGACCCCTTCCTCGCTGACCTCGATCGCCACGATGTTGCCGACGCCAGCGCCGTCGTTGGTGATCGCGTTCACGGTCGAGGTGGAGGAGTACTGGGTGATTTTCGTGAGATCGAGGTCGATGGTCTGCCCGGCCAGGCCGAGGCCGTCGGCCCAGGCCGGCGCCACGGCCGTGCCCGTCGCCGTCGAGTCGGCGAGGGTCAGGCTCGGGGTGGCGCCCGCGGCGCCGAACAGCGTCGTCGTGGCGAGGTCGATCGTGCCGTCGGAATTGAACATCACCTGGCCCGCGGCGAGGCGGCCAGGGACGCCGCCGGCGCCGTTGTCCACGTCGCTGGCGGGGATCGAGTAGATTTCCGCGTGCCACGTGTTCGGCGTCGCCGCGTCCGTCTTCAGGAAGGCGATGGCGAGCTTGCGCGACCCGCCGGTGGAGTCGACGACGTTCATCTCGACGGTGAAGTCCGGGCGTGTGCCGGTCGTGTCGTCGTCGGCGTAGTGCGCCATCGAGACCGTCGCCGGGTTGTAGGTGGCCTCGCCGGCGGACACCACGGCCGCCTTGTCCAGGTTGGCGCTGATGCCGACGTTTCCGGTCGGCGTGACCGCTGCGCCCAGGTTCTTGACGTTGATCGCGTCGAGGTTGGAGAGGTCGGACGGATTGACGTTGAACGTCCCGTCGGCCTGCACCGGCCAGCCCTGTAGGTAGAGCTTGGCGTCGTTGACCAGGTAGCCGTCGGCGTCGACGCTGAACGAGCCCTGGCGGGTGAAGTTGCGCGCGTCGGCCGCGGTCAGGCCCGCGCCCTTGTCGGTGACGATGAAGAAGCCGTCGCCGGAGATGGCGAGGTCCGTCGCCGAGCCGGACGACTGGATCAGGCCCTGCTGGCTGACGAACTGCCGGGTGATGCCCTGCACGCCGCCGGCCGAGTACTTGCCCTTCACCGCCTGGGCGGTGACGACGTTGGCGAAGTTCACCTGGTTGCGCTTGTACGCGACCGTGTTCACGTTCGCGATGTTGTCCGAGATCGCGGCCAGCGCAGACGAATTGGCCACCAAGCCAGAGACGCCGGCGAGCATGGCGGAATTGATGCTCATGGTTCTGTTCCGTTCTTGTCCTTAGGCGGATCCGCGTCCTGCGGAGGGTCGGCCGGTCAGGCCGCCGCTGGGGTCGACGTTTCTTCGTCGTCAGGGTTGTTGGTGTTCGAGTTCGACGCCGTCTGGGTGTCGTCGGTCTCGGGTTCGGGAGCCTGGCGGATCAGGGTGATCTTTTCCCAGGGAATCTGGGCGCCGCCGATGGTGACGAGGGTCTGGCCGTCGACCTGCTGCACGCCGGTCACGACGCCCTGGGCGACGATGCCCGTGGGCACTGCCGAGCCTTCGCTGTCCTTGGCCGTGACGCGCAGGCTGTAGACGCCGTCCGCGGCGGTGGAGCCGCCGGCGGTCTTGCCGTCCCACTTGAAGGTGTGCTCGCCGGCGTTGTTGTCGCTGGGCGCGATCGTCTGGACCACGCGGCCCTTGGAATCGAGTACCTCGATCTTCACGTCGGACGCCGCGCGGTCGAGCTTGTAGACCCACTCGGCCTTGCCGCCCGAGAGCGCGGCGAGGTCGGAGTCGGCGCGCACTTCCTTGCCGATCAGGCTGACGGCCGTGGCGACGCCCGAGCCGGTGTTCCCCACCAGCTTCTCGAGCAGGTCGTTGGTCAGGAGCTGCTGCTCCACGCCCGTCATCTGCACCAGCTGCTGGGTGAACTGGGTGGAGTCCATCGGCGCCAGCGGGTCCTGGTTCTTCAGCTGCGTGGTGAGCAGCGACAGGAACGTGTCGAAGTTCTCGGCCAGGCGCGCCCGCCCGGTGGCGGAGGCGGCGGCTGTCGTGGAGGAGACGGCGTCGACCATGGTCAGATCCTCAGGTCCAGGCCGGCGTTCACACCCCGGCGCAGGCGCAGCGCGCCCTGGGCGGCGGCGTCAGCCGCGTCGCCCGCAGTTTCGAGAGCGGCCCGGAAGGCCTGGCCGCGGAAGGCGCGGCCGTTGTCGTCCTGGTCCTGCCAGGCCTGGCCCTGTTGGCGGCCGTGGTCGGCCACGTCGAACGAAAGCCCGCCCGAGAGGTCGAAGCCGGCTTGCTCGAGCGCCCGCTGCAGCTCGGCGGCGCGCGACTTCAGGTCCTGCGCCGACTGGGCGTTGTCGAACAGCATGGACGCCGTCAGCTGGCCGTGCGCGCCGATCTCGACGCGGACGTCCACCTTGCCCAGGCCCTGCGGGTTCAGTTCGACGTCGAAGCGGGTGGTCTGGCCGTCCAGCTTCTTGATGATCTGCGCCGCCAGGTGGGCGACGGTCTCGGGCGAACCACGCACGGCATGCGTCGAAAGCACCGTCGGGGCGGCCGAGTGCTCGGCGGCGCGGGTCTCGGCGGGCAGCGACGCCTCGGGCGCGTCGGCGACGACCTCCGCCTCGGGCGCGGCGAGTTCCGGGCCCTTCGCCTCGGTCGAGGCGGCCGCGGACTTCGCAGCGCCGTCGACGGCCTTGGCATGGACCGGCTTGTCGGCGGCCTGCAGCGGCTTCAGGTCGGAATGGCTCTCGGCTTCGGCGACGGTCTTCGCGCGATCGCTGCGGTGCGAGCGGGCGGCCGGCGCCGGCGGCGCTTCGGGCTTCGAGGCGGACTGGCTGGCGGCCAGGGCCTGGGCCTGCGGGGCGGCGACGTCGGGCGCGGCCGCCTCAGGCGCAACCGCCTCGGTCGGCGCAGGGGGCGGCGCGGCCGGCGCGTCGAGCTGGATGTCGGCTGTCGGGGGCGGCGCGGGAGCGTTCGCGACGACCGCGGCCGGCGCGGCGGCCTTGGCGGCCGCTTGTGCGAGACCCCGCTGCGCGGCGGCCGGCGCGTGCCCGGTGGGCGCCTCCTCGGCGATTTCGGTCGCCGGCGCGGAGGCATCGTCCGTCGCTTCGGGGGCAAGCTCGAGCTTGCCGGCCAGGTCGGCGCGGGGATTGGCGTTCAGGATCGCGGGCTGCGCAGGCGCGCCCTTGGCCTTGTCACGGCCCCATGCGTGGGCGGCGGGTGTGGTCGCGGTGGTCTGATCGGGCTGGACGGTCGGCCCCGGCTGGGCGACCTGGGCCGTGGCGAGCATCGCGGCGGCGTCCGAACCGAGCACAGGGGCGGCCTGGGGCTCGGTCGCGGGGACGGCCAGCGACTCGTCGACCGGGGCGTCTTCCACGTCCGGCGCAGGCGCGAACAGGGGTGCCGTCTGCGGCGCCGCGACCGCGCCGGGCGCCGTCGCCTCGGGCGCGCCTGCCGGCGCGCCCTGCGGGAACAGCGCGGCGAGCAGGGCGTCGAAGCCGGCGGATGCGCCTGCGCCCGCTGCACCCTTGGCGGAGGCAGCAGCGCCGGCTGGGCCGGCGGCGGAGGCGTTGGACGCAGTGTTGATCGCGGACGCGGTCATGGGCCCCTGGAAGCAAAAGCTTCGAAGCGGGAGGCTTCGATGTGAGGGATGGCGCGTCCTGCGCCGAACATTCGGACCTTCCTGAGCAACCTCCGCGCCAGTTGGTCAGGGGGCTGATTTTAAAGGAAAAAGAGCCATCTCGGGACGGGCTAAGGCGCCGCTTGCGGAGGAATTTGCCGAGCCGACTGCGACCCGGTGGGGCATTCCCTGCCGCCCACCCGATCCGGCCTCGTCCGGACCGTCCGGCCCGCCGCTGCCGCAACTGGCGCCGCTCTTGCGCTTCAATCTGTGAACTCATCCGGTCCATGGAAGGACCCATGTTGAAACTATTGAAGAATTTCCGGCCTGACGCGCGAGCGTTCACCATTGCCTCGGCAGAATCCGCCGGGTCACGCGTCAGCCTTTGCCGGGCGGAGCCTTAATTCATGTCGCTCAGCGCCACCCTCCTGACCGCCTCTTCGGGCCTCCAGGCCGCGCAGGCCTCGCTGCGCACGGTCTCGGACAACATCGCCAACGTGAACACGCCCGGCTACGTGCGAAAGGCGGTCAACCAGGAGTCCCTGGTCGTCGACGGCGCCGGCATGGGCGTGAAGATCGACGGCATCCGGCGCGTCACCGACCAGTACCTGCAGCTGGCCTCGCTCACCGCCTCGTCCGACGCCCAGCGGTGGTCGGCGGTCTCGCAGTACCTCGACAACGCCCAGAGCCTGTTCGGCGATCCCGGCAACGACGGCTTCTTCTTCAACCGGCTGGACAAGATCTTCTCGGCCTTCTCGACCCTGGCCGATGACCCGTCGTCCACGCTGCTGCGCGGCCAGGCGTTGTCCAATGTGCAGGACTTCCTGACCGAGGCCGACCGGATCAACAGCCAGATCGTCTCGCTGGGCGACACGGTCGAGACCCGCATCACCGCCGGCGTCGACCGCGCGAACCACCTGCTCGAGCAGATCTCGATCCTGAACGCCGACATCAAGCGCGCGAGCCTGGTCGGCGCCGACGCGTCGGGCTCGGAGAACATCCAGAGCCAGCTGCTCGACGAGCTGTCGGGCCTGATGAACGTCCGCATCGCCCCCCGCACGGGCGGGGGCGTGGACGTGCGTTCGGTGGAAGGCGTGCTGCTGGCGGGCGACCAGCCCGCGAAGCTCACCTACGTCTCCACGGACTCGACGCCGGGCTACATCACCGCGCGCGCGTCCGGCAGTAACGCCGACCAGCCGATCCAGCTCACCAGCGGCGAGCTCAAGGGTCTGACCGAGCTGCGCGACGTAGAGCTGCCCAAGCTCTACGACCAGCTGGGCGAGTTCGTCTCGAAGGCGGTCGACCAGCTGAACGCGGCGCACAACGACGCGGCAGCTTATCCGGCTCCGGCGACCATGGCTGGGCGCAACACGGGCCTCGACCTGCCGACGGCGGTCAGCGGTTTCAGCGGGACTTCGACGATCGCCATCGTCAACGCCGCGGGCGTCATGCAGCGGACGGTGGCCGTCGACTTCACCGCCGGCACGATCTCGGTGAACGGCGGCGCCGGGGCGGCCTTCACGCCGGCCACCTTCCTGGCCGACCTCAACACCGCACTCGGCGGGGCGGGCAGCGCCACCTTCGCGGGCGGCGCGCTGACCCTGAACGCCACCGGCGGCAACGGCCTTGCGATCGACGAAGGCACGTCGCAGAAGGCCGGCCGCGGCTTCTCGCACTTCTTCGGCCTGAACGATCTCATCAAGCAGACCGGCCAGACCAACTATGCGACCGGCCTGACCGCCGCCAGCCCGCACGGGTTCACGCCCGGCGACCAGATCAACTTCCGGCTCTCGTATCCCGACGGCCGGCCGATCCGCGACGTGGCGATCACCGTGCCCGCCGGTGCCAACATGAGCGACCTGCTCAACACCCTGAACAACAATGCGACCGGCGTCGGCCTCTATGGCTCATTCAGCCTCGACGCCAACGGTGTGCTGGCCTTCTCGGGCGCGGCGCCGCTGGACGCCAAGCTGTCGGTGGTGACCGACAACACCGAGCGCGGCGCGGGCGGCCCGTCGA
Source organism: Phenylobacterium sp. (assembly GCF_036402295.1). Taxonomy (GTDB): domain Bacteria; phylum Pseudomonadota; class Alphaproteobacteria; order Caulobacterales; family Caulobacteraceae; genus Phenylobacterium. The sequence continues at coordinate 6,367 of NZ_DASWTE010000378.1, read as the reverse complement.
TCAGCGAGTTCTTCGGCCTGGGCGTCCTGGAGCGCTCGACGCGCGCGGGCCGCTTCGAGCTCAATCCGACGCTGCTGTCGGATCCCACCAAGATGTCGGTCGGCAAGGTCGACGTGACCGCCGCCATCGGCCAGGTGGCCGTCCGTCCGGGCGACGGGCAGGGCGCGCTGGGCCTGGCCACGATCGGCGAGGTCCCGACGCAGTTCCAGGCCGCCGGCTCGCTGGGCCAGGTGACCATGTCGCTCAGCCGCTATGCCTCTGAGTTCGGCGGCACGATCGGCCGCGGCGCCGCGGCCGCCGAGACCCGCAAGGCGAGCTCCGAGGCGGTGGCCCGCGAGGCCACGACCCGCCGGCAGGCCGTCGAGGGCGTGAACCTCGACGAGGAGCTCGTGAATCTCACCACCTATCAACAGGCGTTCAGCGCCTCCGCCCGCATGATCCAGGCAGCCAGCGACCTCTTCGATGTCCTGGTGAACATGGTCTGAGGAGTCCGCCATGGTCACTCGCGTCACCACCCCCGGGAACTACTCCGCCGTCCTGAGCAACCTGCTGGCCGCCCAGCAGCGTCAGATGGAGGCCGGCAACAGGGTCGCGACCCAGAAGAACGGTCAGGACCTGAAGGACTACGCCCAGTCGTCCGAGCTGATGACCGCCATGCGCACGGTGCAGACGCGCATCGGCGCGTTCCAGGACCAGAACAAGCTGCTGCGCGACAAGCTCTCGACGCAGGACACCGGTCTCGTCCGCGTCGCCGACGCCGCCCAGGCCGTTCGGCAGATCTTCTCCGAGGCCATCGCCTCGGGCCGCGTCGACACGCTGGTGGAGGACGTCCAGGCCCAGCTGAGCAGCGCCGTGGAGGCGATGAACGGACGCTACGGCGGCAAGTACCTGTTCGCTGGCGGCCAGGTGGACACGCGCCCGGTGACCGTGACCTCGCTGTCTCAGCTCACCGCCGGCCCGCCCATCTCCAGCTTCTTCCTGAACGACCAGTTCCAGGTGACCGCCAAGCTGGACGAGGCCACCACGGTCAATACCGGCTTCCTCGCCGACGATATCGGCACGGCGATGATGCAGGCGTTCCAGGCGTTCCAGGCGTTCCAGGAGGGCGCGAGCGGGCCCTTCGTCGGCCAGATGACCGACGCCCAGCGGGCGTTCCTGGAGGGCCAGCTCGCCGATTGGGATACGGTGCGCTCGAACGTCACCAACCTGGCCGCCCAGAACGGCACGAACCAGAAGCGCCTGGACACCATCGCCGAGGATCTCCAGAGCCGTGCGAACGCGCTGGCCGGTATGCTGGGCGACATCACCGACGCCGACATGGCCCAGGCCGCGGCCGACCTGCAGACGGCGCAGCTGTCGGTGCAGTCGGCGGCCTATGTGTTCCAGGCGCTGAAGGAATCCTCGCTGCTGAACGTGCTGCGCTAAGCGGCCGCTCTCCCATTAAGGGCGCATCGGGACTATATCGGCGCCCATGAACGCCCCGGTCCTCGTCCCCGACCGCCTGAGCGACGGCCTGATCGAGGCCGCGCGCGCGGCCGTGCGCCTGCCGGCCGGAACCCGGATCGTGGCCGCCATGTCGGGCGGCGTCGACTCCACGGTGACCGCGGCGCTGCTGGCGCGGGCCGGCTACGACGTCGTCGGCGTGACGCTGCAGCTCTACGACCACGGCGCGGCGATCCAGAAGAAGGGCGCCTGCTGCGCCGGGCAGGATATCCACGACGCACGGACGGCCGCCGACGCCATCGGCATCCCGCACTACGTGCTCGACTACGAGAGCCGCTTCCGCGAGCAGGTGATCGAGGACTTCGCCGACGCCTACCTCCGCGGCGAGACGCCGATCCCGTGCGTGCGCTGCAACCAGACGGTCAAGTTCCGCGACCTCCTGGACGTGGCCCGCGACCTGGGCGCGGAAGCCATGGCCACCGGCCACTATGTCCGCCGCGACGTTGGCGACGCCGGCCCCGAGCTGCACCGGGCCGCCGATCCGGCGCGCGACCAGTCGTACTTCCTGTTCGCGACGACTCCCGAGCAGCTGGCCTACCTGCGCTTCCCGCTGGGCGCGCTGCCGAAGCCGGCGGTGCGGGCGGCGGCGGCCGAGCTGGGCCTGGCGGTGGCCGACAAGCCCGACAGCCAGGACATCTGCTTCGTGCCGGAAGGCCGCTACACCACGGTCATCGACCGCCTGCGCCCGCACGGCGCGGAAGCGGGCGACATCGTGCACCTGGACGGCCGCACACTCGGCCGCCACGAGGGCGTTACCCGCTACACCATCGGCCAGCGCCGGGGGCTGAACGTGGCGGTGGGCGACCCGCTGTTCGTGGTGAAGATCGACGCCGACAAGCGCCAGGTGATCGTGGGCCCGCGCGAGGCGCTGCTGACCCATGCGCTGACGCTGAAGGAAACCAACTGGATCGGCGACATGCCGTCGATCGCGACCGCCTGCGACGCGGGCAGGCCGGTGCTGGCGCGCGTCCGCTCGACGCGCGAGCCGGCGCCTGGCCGCCTGGGCCTCGTCGACGGCGCGCCGGGCGTGATCTTCGATGCGCCGGAAGAAGGCGTGGCGCCCGGCCAGGCCTGCGTGCTCTACGCGCCGGAAGCCCCTAGCCGCGTGCTGGGCGGCGGGTTCATCATGGGTACGGTCCGCAACCTCTGACGGAGCCGGGCGATGGACGCTCGCCAGCTCGTGGACATCGCCTGCGACGAGGATCCGCGCGCGCCGTGCCTGTGGATGCCGTCCGACCTGTTCCCGGAGTTCTGCGACGCCATCCGCCAGCAGCCGAACGTGGTCGGCGCGGTCATCTACCGCAACAAGACGGTCCGCGACGGCGGGCCGTACTCCGACATCACGACAAGGCGCCCCTAGGGAAGCTGGTTTTCGACAACCCATGAATTTATATCGAGCGCCATGACCCAAGCTTCCGATCCCGTCGTCATCGCCTCCTACGCCCGCACCCCGATGGGCGGTTTCCAGGGTGTCCTCACCGGCGTGAAGGCCACCGAACTTGGCGCCGCGGCGGTGAAGGCGGCCGTCGAGCGGGCCGGCGCGGCGCCGGACGCCATCGAACAGATCGTCATGGGCTGCGTCCTGCCCGCGGGCCTCGGCCAGGCGCCGGCGCGCCAGGCGGCGCTGGGGGCGGGCCTGCCCAGGTCGGTCGAGGCCACGACCGTCAACAAGATGTGCGGCTCGGGCATGCAGGCCGCGATCATGGCGCACGATGCGCTCGCTGCCGGCTCGGTGGATGTGATCGTCGCGGGCGGCATGGAGAGCATGACCGGCGCGCCCTACCTGATGACCAAGCACCGCGGCGGCGCCCGCATCGGCCACGACACCATGTTCGACCACATGTACCTGGACGGCCTCGAGGACGCCTACGAGCCCGGCCGGCTGATGGGGTCGTTCGCAGAAGAGTCGGCGCGCAGCTACCAGTTCACCCGCGAGGCGCAGGACGAGTACGCCATCGGCTCGCTCGCCAAGGCCAAGGCGGCCATCGAGAGCGGCGCCTTCAAGCGCGAGATCACGCCGGTGACCGTCTCCGGCCGCAAGGGCGACACGGTGGTCGATACCGACGAGCAGCCGCTGAAGGCCGACCCGTCGAAGATCCCGACGCTGCGGCCCGCCTTCGCCAAGGACGGCACGATCACGGCGGCGAACGCCAGCTCCATCTCGGACGGCGCCGCGGCGCTGGTCATGACGCGCGAGAGCGTGGCGCGGAAGCTGGGCATGAAGATCGTGGCGCGGGTGGCGAGCCACGCGGCGCACGCCCACGAGCCGGGCCTCTTCACCACTGCGCCGGTCCCGGCGGTCCAGAAGGCGTTGAAGCGCGCCGGCTGGAGCGTGGACGACGTCGACCTCTTCGAGATCAACGAGGCCTTCGCCGTGGTGGCCATGATCGCCGAGCGCGATCTGGGCATCGACCGAGCCAAGCTCAACGTCAACGGCGGCGCGTGCGCCTTGGGCCACCCGATCGGGGCGTCCGGCGCGCGCATCCTGGCCACCCTGCTGGCGGCGCTGGAAGCGCGCGGCGGCAAGAAGGGCGTGGCCTCGCTGTGCATCGGCGGCGGCGAGGCGACGGCCATGGCGGTCGAGCTGGCCTGAGGCCGCGTCCCTTCCCTTGATGGGGAGGGTGGCGAGCGAAGCGAGACGGGTGGGGAGGAGTCGATCCTCCCCGACCTCCCCGCTTCGGCCCGCACTTCCCCACCCTGGCCGCCCGCGCGGCCTGTCCCTCCCCATTAAGGGAGGGAAGGGCTCACAGGGTCTTCGCCACCGCCTCCATCTGATCCGCCACGATGCCCCAGCCTTCGTGGAAACCCATCTGTTCGTGCTGCTTCAGCTTGTCGACGGTCGGGTGGCCGGCGCGGGCGATGTAGAGGGTCTTGCCGTCGGCCTGCGGCTCGAAGGTGAGCGTGGCGGTCATCATCCCGCCGTCCTCGGCCGGGACCCAGCCTTCGGTGAAGGCGTCGGTGAAGACGATCTTCTCGTTCGGCACGATCTCCAGATAGACGCCGCGGTTCGGGAAGACCTCGCCATCGGGGCCGTACATGACGTTCTCCGAGGCGCCGCCCGGCTTCAGCTCCATCTTGGTGACCTCGGCGCGCCAGGGCTGCGGGCAGAACCACTCGGGGAACCGCTCGGGCGTCGTCCAGAGCTTGAACAGCTGCTGCGGCGTGGCGTCCACGAGGCGGGCCAGCACCAGCTCACGCTCGTTTTTCGGGGCGATGTCGACGGGGGTAGCCATACTTGTTTCTCCTCGGGGGGGCAGGGTGGTGTTCCGCGTTTTGCCCCCCTAGGACGGCAGGGCCGCCCCTGCCCCGACAGGACCGTGAATTATTTTTGTCCGCCCCCTGCCATGGCGGTCATCTGTTCCATGTTGATGGTCATTTCGCGACCTCCCGGCACGGAGATCCTGGCGTCGCCGCCCTTCATGCCGGCCGGACAGGCCCCCTCCCACCGGGCGGTCAGGGTCATCTCGCTGGTCCGGTTGGCCTGCGGCATCGACGATCCGGTCGTCGTGCTGGTGGCCTTGACCGTATAGGCCGAGTTGAAGTCGCCGCTGACCGTGCCCTTGCCCGAGCTACGGCCCATCGAGCCCATGTCGCACTCGCTCTCGAAGGCGAAGCCGCCGGGCACGGCGGTGACGACGTTCTTGGCGCACATCTCCTTCGAGGCCGCCTGGCCCCAGATGGTCATCTTGGCGTCGGTGTCGGCGTCGATGCACAGCTTCATCGTCTGCGTGGCGCCCTCGGTGTTGATGGTGTGGGCCCAGAGGCCGGGCTTGCGCTTGGGCAGCGTCACCGGCCCGGCCGGCGCGGTCGCGCTCGCCGCAGCCCCCGCCCCTTCGGCCGTCGCGGCCTTGTCTTCCTTCTTCGAGCAGGCGGCGAGGGCGACGAGGCCCATGGCCAGGACGGCTGTGACTCGCATCTTGATCTCTCCGTTCGCGTTCCCCAGCTTCGAGCCTAGCGGCCCAGGGAGCCTGATCAATGTCCGAACTGCCCCCAAATGCGCTGAGGGACACCGGCGACCGCTACGAGATGGACGAGGAGGGTCTCACCTCCTACGCCGACTACCGCAAGACGGGCGAGCGGCTCTACATCGACTACGTCTTCAGCCCCGTGCCCCTGCGCGGCACCGGCGCCTCGGGCCGGCTGATGGCGGCGCTGGCAGCGGACGCGCGGGCCAAGGGCCTGACGATCACCCCCATCTGCGGGTACGCGGCCGCCTGGCTGCGGCGGAGCCACGAGTTCCGCGACCTGGTGGCGTAGGCCCTCGCGCGCCGCAGGCGCAGTCATTTTGGAACCACGGACCAACACGGACCATCACCGACGTGAGGCGGCGCGGCTCGGGCGTTGGCCCGGTCCGTCCGTGATGGTCGGTGATGGTCCGTGGTTGAAACAGGGGCGCTTCGCGCCGTCAGCCGGTGTTGGGCCAGGGGACCGGCGGGTCGTCGGCGGAGGCCGGGTCGGTGGCCGGCGGGGCGGCGTCGAACTCGGGGTCGTCCGGGTCGCGACGGCGCAGCTCGGGGTCGGGGAAGAAGGTGGGTTCGGGGAGGTCTGGCCAGCGGTCGGCCAGGTCTTCGGGCAACCCTAAGTCCAACGGGTCCCGGTCTTGGGCTTTTCGCCCAAACCGGGATGACAATTGTGAGGGAGGGCGGACGGGGATGGCGTGTCGAGCGCGGCGTCGCTACATCCCCGCCATGGCCGAAGCGTTCAACGATCTTGCCCTGCCGGACGAGAAGGCCGCGCGGTACGCCGCCGTGGCCGAGGAGATCGGTGCGGTGCTCGACGGCGAGCCGAATGTCGTCGCGCGGATGGCGACGGTGAGCTCGATGCTGGCCAACAGCTTCGAGAGCTATTTCTGGACCGGGTTCTA
>NZ_DASWTE010000377.1:0-2041 GCF_036402295.1 Phenylobacterium sp. | reverse complement strand
GGTGTTGTGGTGCTCGTCCTCGATGTCGCGGGCGAGGATCTCCAGGCCGTAGATCTCGGCGCAGAGCGCCGGCGAGACCGCCGCGCGCGTGGGGTCCGGCTGCTCGGACAGGCGCTTGGCGGCGCCGGCCGTGTCGCCCGTGGCCTCGGTCTTCAGCTTCATGGCCCGCAGCGTGCGGCGGCACTGGCCCAGCGCGATCGGCATGGAGACCGCGGTCTTCACCTGGTCCAGCGTCACGCCCGGGTTGGCCATCAGGTGGAAGTGGATCGGCTTGAACCGTTCGCCGATGATCTTCAGCCCCGACGACGGCAGGAGGTGGTGCACGTCGGCGACGCGGCCGGCGATCGAGTTCTCCACCGGGATCATACCCAGCTGGCAGTCGCCTGAGCGCACGGCCTCGAACGCCTCCTCGAAGGTGGCGTAGCCGACGGGCTCCATATCGGGGAACGCGGCCATGCAGGCCTCGTGGCTGTTGGCGCCCAGCTCGCCCTGGAAGGCGATGCGTCCCTTGGTCATGCAACTGTCCTTGCGTGGGCGCGCGCCCGTTCGAGGTCGGAGGGATTGTCGACGGAGATCGGGGCGTCATGCGCCTTCGCCGCCCAGATCGAAAGCCCCAGCTCCAGGGCCCGGAGCTGCTCCAGCTTCTCGCGGACCTCCAGCGGCGACGGCGGCGCGGCGTTGAACGCCGCGAGCGCAGCGCGGCGGTAGCCGTAGATCCCGACATGCCGCCAGACCGGCTGGTCGCCGTAGAGCGTGGAGCGGGTGAAGTAGAGGGCGCGGCCGTTCGCCGCCAGCACGGCCTTGACCACGTCCGGGTTGCCGCGGTCGGCCGGCGAGGCCTCGGGGGCAACGACGGTGGCGATATCGCAGGCGGGCTGATCGGCCAGCAGGCCGGCGCACGCGCTCAGCACCGCGGGCGCCACGAACGGCATGTCGCCCTGCAGATTGACCACCGCGTCGTGCGCGCCCGCCGGGTCCAGGTCCGCCAGCGCGGCCAGGATGCGGTCCGAGCCCGAGGGCAGGTCGGGGTCGGTCAAGACCGCGCGGCCGCCGGCGGCTTGCACCACCTCGACGATCTCGCGGTCGCCGGCCGCCACCGCCACGGGACCGATCCCGGCGGCCTCGGCCTGGCGCAGCACGCGCACGATCATCGGTATCCCGCCGATGTCCGCCAGGGGCTTCCCCGGCAGGCGGGTCGCGGCCATGCGCGCGGGGATGAGGACGATCGGGTTCATGGAGGCGGTCTGGAGGTTGCGCGAGCGCCGGTAGCGTGTAAGAGAGCCGCACGCAATAAGGGGCGGGATTCCCGCGCGTCCGGGGGCGTCGCCCTACGGCCGATGAGAGGCGTGACTAGGGGATTATGAGCGACCTGACGTTCAACAAGATCGCCGGCGCCGTGCTGGCGACGGGGCTGGCCATCGTAGGCCTGCGCGAACTGTCGGCGGGCGTGTTCGCCCCCGAGGAAGTGACCAAGCCGGGCTACGCCGTCGAGGTCGCGGAAGAAGGCGGCGAAGGCGCGGCCGGTCCGGCTCTGCCGCCCGACTGGGGCACGGTGCTGCCGGCCGCCAACGTGACCTCGGGCGAGGCCACGTTCGCCAAGTGCAAGTCCTGCCACACCGTCGACGCGGGCGGCGCGAACGGCACCGGCCCGAACCTGTTCGGCGTCGTGGGCCGCAAACCCGCCGCGACCGGCGGCTTCGCCTATTCCCCCGCCCTCGGGACCTACGCCGCCGCCCATCCGCAGTGGACCTACGATGAGCTGAACGAGTTCATCGCCGGCCCGCAGAAGCACATCGCCGGCACCAAGATGACCTTCGTGGGCATCAAGAAGGTCGACGAGCGCGTGAACCTGATCGCCTACCTGGCGTCGAAGGGCGGCACGCTGGCCACGCCGGCCCCCGATCCGACCCGCCAGCCCGGCGCTGCGACGGCGGCGGCCCCGGCGGCCGAAGGCGCTGCGGCTCCAGCCGCCGCGGGCGAGCCCACCGCCACCGGCTCCACCGCCAACCCGACCGCCCCCGGCGGCGGTCCCGCGGGCCAG
>NZ_DASWTE010000376.1:0-2809 GCF_036402295.1 Phenylobacterium sp. | reverse complement strand
GTCGCCTTCATCGACGGCCTCGTGGGCCTGGGCATGGCCGGGGAGGGCAGCCACGCGCCCGGCGAGACGGCGGACCTGAAGAGCCTCGACCGCCAGGCCAAGCGCGCGGCGCTGCTGATCACGCGGCTCTCGAAGGAGCCGCGTCCCAGGCGCTAGTCGAACCGCTTCGTCAGCGTCACGCCGTAGGTGCGCGGCGCGTTGAAGACGCGGTAGCCCATGCCGATGCCGTTGTCCGTGACCTGCGCGACGTAGGCCTTGTCGCCCAGGTTCTTGGCCCACACCGCGACTTCCCAGCCGGACGCCGAGGAGAGCGAAGCGCGGGCGTCGAACAGCCAGTAGTCGTCGGCCGAGAGGTAGGCGGTGTTGAGCGCCTCCTTGAACACCTCGTCGGAATAGTGCGCGCCGCCCTGGATCGCTGCGGTCCAGTCGCCCATGACCTGCCATTCGTAGCGCGCCTGCAGGTTGAGGGTGAGGTCCGGCGCGTTCGGCAGCTTGTTGCCTTTGGGCACGATGATCGGCCCGGCCGGCCCCGCCGTGAGGAAGCTGCCCAGCTTGGTGTCCAGCACGCCCAGGCCTGCGCTGAGCGACAAGCCGTCGACCGGCAGCCAGACCGCCTGGATGTCCAGCCCCTTCACGGTGGCCTTGTCCACGTTGCCCAGCTTGATCAGCGAGACCGCGCCGACGTTGGTGAAGGTTTGGGTCTGCAGGTCCTCGTAGTCGTACCAGAAGGCGCTGGCCTCGAGCGAAAGGCTGCGGTCGAACAGACGGGCCTTGAAGCCGACCTCGTAGTCCGTGAGCTTCTCGGGCGCGTACGGCGCCAGCGCGAAGCTGGACGTGGTGATGCCGTTGAAGAAGCCGCCGCTCTTCACGCCGCGGGCGACCAGGGCGTAGAGCAGCGTGTCCTCGCTGGGCTTGAAGTTCAGACCCGCCCGCCACGACCAGTTCTTGTCGCTGACGCCGTCGTCGATGAACGACAGCTGGGTCTGGCCGGGTCCGGGCGCACAAGCGCCGACCGCCAGGCACAGGAATGACAGGCCGAAGGGGTTCAGGTCGCGGGTGCCGCCGACGTAGTCGCGGTCCTCGTCGGTGTAGCGGGCGCCGGTGACCAGGGTCAGCTGGTCGGTGATCTTCCAGTCGGCCTGGCCGAACAGGGCGCGGCTCTTCGTTTCCTGATCGGCGGTGATCAGGACGTCGGTGTTGAAGATGTCCCGGAGCGTACCCGGCGAGAAGGTCCGCACCCGGTCCCACGAATAGTAGGCGCCGACGATCCAGCTGACCCGGCCCGCTTCGCCCGACAGGCGCACCTCCTGGCTGAACTGCTCGACCTTGTCGTTTTGGTCGAACTCGGCGTCGTTCGTCGGGCCTGCGTCGGCGTCGATGTGGAAGCTGCGCTTGAAGTTGATGTAGCCGGTCACGGCCGCCAGCTTGGCGAAGCCCAGGTCGGCGTCGATGCGCCCCGTGCCGTTCCATTGGCTGACGCGATAGGGCGCGGGACTGCCCCAGTCGCCCTCGAACTTGTCGCGGGTCGTGTCGGTGTAGCCGTGGCTGTTCACGCAATGCGCGGGGTTGGCGAAGTCGGGGCAGGGCGATGCGTTGGTCGAGAGCGTCCCGAAGAACTTGCCCACGCCGATCTCGGACCGATTCTTCTCGACCTCGAACTTCAGGCGGGCCGAGAACCGGTCGTCGGGCTTCCACAGCATCTGGGCGCGGCCCAGGAGGATGTCCTGTTCGCCGAGGTCGCGGGCGAGCGTGCGGGAGTACCAGAAGCCCTCGCCCTGGTTCACGGCCTTGCCCGACAGGCGGAACGCGAGGCTCTCGCCGGCGGCGATGTTCGCGGCGCCCTCGGCCTCGAAGCGGTCGTAGTTGGCGGCCGATGCGGTGACGTAGCCCGAGTGACCCGACAGCGACGGCGCCGCCGACAGGATGTTGATCGCGCCGGCCGTCGAGTTGCGGCCGTAAAGCGTGCCCTGCGGCCCCTTCAGCACCTCGATCCGGTCGAGGTCGAAGAAGTTGAAGTCCATCTGGGCGAACGAGGCCAGGAACACCTCGTCGACGTAGAGCCCGACGGTGGAGTTGTTGGTCGATGAGAAGTCGTTCAGACCGACGCCGCGCACGGTGACGATCGCCTGCGCGCCGGGGATGTTCTCCTTGACGTCGACGTTGGGGACCTGAGTCGCCAGGTCGGTGGGATCGCTGACCCGCGCCGTGCGGATCGCCTCACTGTCGAGGCTGGCCACGGAGGCCCCCACGTCGATCAGCCGCTGCTCGCGCTTCTGGGCGGTGACGACCAGCTCTTCGATCATGGTCTGGCCGACGGCGGGCGCCGCCACGGCCAGGGTGAGCAGGCTCGCGCCCGAAAAGGCCGCCAGACGCCCGATTCCGCCGATCCTCATGTCGTCCTCCCCCTCGGACGATCTGGCTTTCAAGCCGGATTTTACGTCCAAGTATGCAATCAGAACGACACGTCAATCATGGCTTGTCAATGAATTTGACATCCGAGTATGTTGTCCAAATCGGACGTCAGGAGTCGTGGGTGGCGAAGTCTGCGAAGACGCAGGGCGGGGGACGGCGCGGCAAGCGCGACGCGGTGCTGGACGCCGCTGCGCGCCACCTGAACGCCCGCGGCGTCTCCAACACCTCGCTCGGCGAGATCGCCGCCAGCCTGGGGGTCTCGCGGGCGGCGCTCTACTACTACATCGAGGACAGGGACGACCTGGTCTTCCAGTGCTACCGGCGCGCCTGCGAGGCCATGGCGCGCGACCTGGGCGCCGCCGCCAAGGCGGACGGCGCGGGCCTCGACCGCCTGCTC
>NZ_DASWTE010000375.1:0-4076 GCF_036402295.1 Phenylobacterium sp. | reverse complement strand
CCGGCGCTGGTCCAGCTCACCAAGCGTGGCCAGATCTTCGTGCTCGACCGCCGCACCGGCCAGCCGCTGACCCGCGTGGTCGAGGTGCGCGTGCCGCAGGGCCCGCAGCCTGGCGAATGGCTCGCGCCCACCCAGCCCTATTCGGTGGAGATGCCGGCCATCGGCGTCGAGCGGCTGACCGAGAAGATGATGTGGGGCGCGACCCCGCTGGACCAGCTCCTCTGCCGCATCCGCTTCCAGAGCGTCCGCTACGAGGGCGACTTCACCCCGCCCGGCAGCGCGAAGGAGCCCAGCCTGCAGTTCCCCGGCAACGCCGGCGGGATGAACTGGGGCTCGGGCGCCTACGACCCGCGCCGCGGCCTCCTGATCGTCTCCGACGTGCGCATGCCGCAGACGGTGGCGCTCATTCCTTCGAAGAAGAAGGAGCTGGCTGTCTCGCGGATGAAGGACCGCCCGCCCGAGAGCATGAAGGCCGTCCCCTACAAGGCCGACAACGGCTGGCTGCTCAGCCCGCTGTTCGCGCCCTGCCTGCAGCCGCCGCACGGCATGCTGACGGCCATCGACCTCAAGACCCGCCAGGTCGTCTGGCAGGTGCCGGCGGGCACGGCCGAGGCCCAGGCGCCGCTGGGGCTGAAGTCGCACCTGCCGATCCCGATCGGCACGCTCGGCGTCGGCGGCCCGATCACCACGGCCGGCGGCGTCACCTTCCGCGCCGCCACCACCGACCCCTACCTGCGTGCTTACGACAACGCGACGGGCGCGGTCCTCTGGCAGGGCAAGCTGCCGGTAGCGGCGGCCGGCACACCCATGACCTATGTCTCGCCCAAGACCGGCAAGCAGTACGTCGTCGTCGCCGCCGGCGGCGACCGCGTCCGCGGCGCGGCGGCGGCGAAGGCCCCCAAGGCGGACTACGTGATCGCGTATGCGCTGAAGTAGGCGCTGCGGCGCCTACTTCAGGTGCCTTTTCACGAAGGCGAAGGTCTCCTCGAGGATCTCCAGCGTCCGCGGCGTGGGCTCGGTGATGTCGAAGCCGTGCGGCGCGCCGGGGTTGTTGGCGAGCGTCAGCGGGTAGTCCGTCTTCACGGCCTCGGCGATGAAACGGTCCAGGCCCACGAGCAGCTGCGGAATCTCGTCCTTGCCGGCGCGGGCCAGGTACATCGGGGCCTTGCGGCCGGGCCTGGCCAGCTGGCGCAGCGGCGAGAAGGCCGCCAGCGTCTCGGGCGTCTCGGCCGCCTTGTGCACCGCCGAGTCCTCGATCTCCATGATGGGGTAGTAGGCCACGATGCAGCGGACGTAGGCCGGCGCGTCGGCGATGTAGGGCGAGAGCATCGGCCCGCCCGCCGAATAGGCCGCCAGGCACAGCCGGTCCGGGTCGACGTTCAGCTCGCCCGCGTGGGTGCGCACGTAGGCGATGGCGGCGGCCACATCGGCCGAGCCTTCACGGATCAGCGTCTTCGGATAGCCCAGCTGGTGGGTGAAGGTGACGGCTACCAGCCCCTGGGCGGCGATCAGCCGGCCGTACGAGGTGTAGACGCCCATCTCCTTCATCGGCGCGCCGGGCGGCCCGCCGCCGTGGATGAAGACCACCGCGGGCTTCTTCTCGCCGGCCTTCAGGCCCGGCGGCCGGTAGACGTCCATGGCGATGTGCGCCGGCGCGCTCGGCGCGTAGCGCAGGTCCTTGGTCACCTGCACCCGGTCCATGCCGGGCCGGGTCATCACCACCGGCCGGCGGGCGGCGGCCAGCACCTCGGGCGGGATCGGGGGGTTCTGGGCCATGGCGGGGGTCGAGAGGGCGGCAAGCAGCAGGCATGCGAGGAAAAACCGCATGGCGGGGGCGCTCCAGGTCTAACGGGGATATCCGAACCTAACCGCGGCCGCAGACGGCGCCTAGCGGCCTGCGATGAACGGCTGTTGCGGGTCCCGGCGCAAGAAACCCCTGGTTCGCGAACGCGGGTCGGCCTGCTAGCCTCGGCGAGGGGACGGTCGGGGGCTGCATGTACCAGGTCGATCTGAGGTCATCCCATTTTCCAGCGCAGGGCGACATGCCGGTGCTGGAGACCACCGTCGGCGGGAGCCTGCGCGCACAGGCGGCCGCCACGCCTGACGCCGAGGCCCTGGTCGAGGCCGACGCCGCCGGCCAGCTGAAGCGCCGCTGGACCTACGCCGAGCTGCTGGCCGACGCCGAGCGCCTGGCCCGCGCGCTCCTCAGCCGCTACCGCCCAGGCGAGCGCATCGCGGTCTGGGCCCCCAACGCGCCAGAGTGGGTGATCCTGATGTACGGCGCGGGGCTCGCCGGCCTGACGCTGGTCACCGCCAACCCGGCCTATCAGCCGCGCGAGCTGGAGTACGTGCTCAACCAGTCGGGCTCAGTGGGCCTGTTCCTGGTCCGCGAGCACCGCGGCAACCCGATGGCCGCCATCGCCGCGGAGGTCGCCCAGCGGTTGCCGGCCCTGCGCGAGATCGTCGACATCGAGGACCCGGCGGCGCTCTACGCCGGCGACGGCGCCGATGCGGTCTTGCCCGACGTCCGCCCGCAAGACCCGGCCCAGATCCAGTACACGTCCGGCACCACCGGCTTCCCCAAGGGCGTCGTCCTGCACCACCGCGGCATCACCAACAACGCCCGCCTCTCCCAGGCGCGCATGGGGCTGCGGCCCGACGACACCCTGATCAACCCCATGCCGTTGTTCCACACGGCCGGCTGCGGCCTGCTGACCCTGGGCGCGTTGCAGACCGGCGCGCGGATGGTGCTGGTCCGCCAGTTCGACCCCGGCAGCCTCCTCGACCTCGCCGAGGCCACGAAGGCCAGCCATTTCGGCGGCGTGCCGACCATGCTGGTCACCATGCTGGAGGCCCAGGCGCAGAAGCCGCGCGACCTCAGTTCGGTCCGCACCGCCCTGGCCGGCGGCGCCATGGTCCCGCCCGAGATCGTCCGCCGCGTCCGCGCGGCCTTCGCGTGCGTTTTCCACGTGGTCTACGGCCAGACCGAGGCCTCGTGCCTGCTCACCCTCACCAGCGCCGACGACGGCGAGACGGACCTCACCGAGACGGTCGGCCAGGCGATCCCGGCGACCGAGATCTCGATCCGCGACCCGCGTAGCGGCGGCGTCGCGCCTGTGGGTGAGGTGGGCGAGATCTGCGCCCGCGGCTTCGGCGTGATGCTGGGCTACAACGATAATCCCGAAGCCACCGCCGCGGCGGTCGACACCGACGGCTGGCTGCACACGGGCGACCTTGGGACCATGGACGCCCGCGGCTATGTCCGCATCACCGGCCGGGTGAAGGACATGATCATCCGCGGCGGCGAGAACCTCTTCCCCGCCGAGATCGAGAACGTCCTGCTCGAGCACCCCGACGTGGCCGAGGTCGCAGTGGTCGGCGCGCCGGACCCGACCTGGGGCGAGATCGTCGTCTGTTTCCTGCGCCTGACGCCCGGTGCGCGCCTGGACCGGGCGGCGCTGGTCGCCCACTGCCGCGCCAACCTGTCGGGCCCCAAGACCCCGGCGCACTGGGTCGAGGTCGCCGAGTGGCCGCTCACCGGCTCGGGCAAGATCCAGAAGTTCGTCCTGCGCGACCGTTTCGTGGCCGGCGAGTTCGCGCCCGCCTAGAGAAAAGCCCTCCTCCTCGATGGAGGAGGGTTGGGTGGAGGTGTGGCCGCTGACCTGACGCAGATCGCGCAAGTAGGCGCCGGCGCCCCAACGCCGTTTCAAAACGTCACCGCCCTGCTCACACCTCCATCCCCGGCCCTTCTCCACCGAGGAGGAAGGGAGCGCGACAGCAAGAACGCTCCGTTGCGTGCCGACTGGCTACTCCCCGAACTTCTCGATATGCCCGCGGCCCCAGGTCTGCACGCTCTTCACGATGGGCGTCAGCGAGTAGCCGTAGTCGGTCAGCGAGTAGATCACCGGGGCCGGGACCGCGCCGGTCTCCTCGCGCGCCACGATGCCGTCGGCCATCAGCTCGCGCAGTTGCTCGGTCAGCACCTTCTGCGAGATCGCCGGCATCAGCTGGCGCAGGCCCGCGAAGTGGCGCGGCTCCTCCGCCAGCCAGTAGATGATGATCAGCTTCCACTTCGA
>NZ_DASWTE010000374.1:0-5220 GCF_036402295.1 Phenylobacterium sp. | reverse complement strand
GACCTGTTTCGAGAAGAGTTTCGAATGGCCAACACGCCCGGCGCCAAGAAAGCGGTCCGCAAGATCGCCCGCCGCACCGAAGTGAACACCGCCCGCCGCTCGCGCGTGCGGACCTTCCTGCGCAAGTTCGAGGAGGCCGTGGCCTCCGGCGACGCCGGCGTGGCCAAGGACGCCTTCGTGAAGGCCCAGTCCGAGCTCATGCGCGCCGTCACCAAGGGCGTCGTGCACAAGAACACCGGCTCGCGGAAGGTCTCGCGCCTGGCCGCCCAGCTGAAGAAGATGTCGGCCGCCTGACGCAAGGTCGGCCAGGGGGCTCATCCCCTCTTCGCCTCTAGGAATTACGA
The DNA here is from genome assembly GCF_036402295.1 of Phenylobacterium sp. GTDB lineage: Bacteria > Pseudomonadota > Alphaproteobacteria > Caulobacterales > Caulobacteraceae > Phenylobacterium. The sequence goes on along the minus strand of NZ_DASWTE010000374.1, from coordinate 4,876 downwards.
GAAGCGGCGCCCCTCCGGGGCGCTGCTTTTTTGTGCGCGGAATTAGGCTTTGCCGTGCGCGCCTGCGACCAATTTGCTCAGCTTCCGCACCCGGTTTTCGGGCTTTCCCTTGGACCGAAAAGGGTCCCTGCCGAGTCAACAGAAATATGTCTTGCGGCCGGAAAGAATCCCCGTTGACCCCCCCTCGGCCCCCATTAGTGTCAGCCGTCTTACAAGTTTCTTCCCTTCGATCCCGGTCCAACCGGGGCAGCGGCGCAACGTACTACGTTCGCCGAATAAGGGATTGTTTGCGTTGAGTTTGTGCATCGTCGGGGGGTTCGGGGTCCCGGCATAATGTCTGTGGTTCGATGGGGTTTCGAGGGATGATGAGCGGGGGGGCTGCGGGAGCTATGGCAAGCGCGCCGGCAATGGCCGTGTGGAGCAAGACCTGCCAGGTTCTCAAGCGCGAGCTGGGAGACGCCACGTTCGGGTCGTGGCTGGGCCAGGCGGCGCTGCGCGAGTCCGGAGACGAGGTCTGCGTGGTCGCCGCTACGGGCGTCGCGCGTGACTGGATCCGGCACAATGCATGGCGGCGTATTGGCGAACTTTGGGCGCAGAACGACCCGCTGGGTCGGCGCCTGGACCTGAAGTCGCGCATGGAAGTCGAGAGCAACTACGTGGCCGCGCCGCCGGCGCATGCACCGATCGCCGCCAACGCCGGGTCCGCCCCGCGCGCTGCGGCTGTCGCGGCCCCGGCCGTGTTCGAGGTGGAGGCCGAGGCCGTCGCGCCCGTCGCCGCCCGTCAGGGCCGGCTGCTGGGCCTGCAGGAGCGCTACTGCTTCGACACCTTCGTGTCGGGCCCGGCCAACGAGTTCGCCTTCGCCGTCGCCCGTCGGGTGGCGTCCTGGGCCGACGGGCACTTCAACCCCGTCGTCTTCCACGGCCCCTACGGCTTCGGGAAGACCCACCTCCTGAACGCGCTCGCGTGGGAGGCCATTCGCACCGGTCCCGGCAAGCGGGTGGTCTACCTCTCGGCCGAACGGTTCACCTCCACGTTCGTCAACGCCCTGCAGACCAAGCAGACCGGGGCCTTCAAGGAAGAGCTGCGCAACGCCGACCTGCTGCTGATCGACGACGTCCACTTCGTGGCCGGCAAGACCCAGACCCAGGAAGAGCTGTTCCACACGCTCATCGCCCTGGTCGAGGACGGCCGCCGCGTGGTGCTCACCGCCGACCGCTCGCCGACCGAGCTCTCCGAACTCGAGCCGCGCCTGCGCAGCCACCTGCAGGCGGGCCTCGTCTGCGGCATCGAGCCGGCCGATCGGACGCTGCGCCTGGGCATCCTCGAGCGCAAGCTGCACACGCTCGCCCAGCAAGGCGGCTTCCACCCCGCCGCGCGGCCCGACGTGCTGCAGTTCCTGGCCGACCGCTTCACCGACAGCGTCCGCGAGCTGGAAGGCGCGCTGAACACGCTGGTGGCTCGCGTGGGCGGCGACATCGCCCGCCTGACCCTGGACGAGGCGCAGGCCATCCTGCGCCCGCACCTGTCGGTCAACGAGCGCAAGGTGACGGTGGACATGATCCAGAAGGCCGTGGCGGAGCACTACGCGCTGAAGCAGGCCGACCTCACCTCCGAGCGGCGCGCCCGCGCCGTGGCCCGTCCGCGGCAGGTGGCGATGTGGATCGCCAAGCAGATCACCACCCGCTCGCTGCCCGACATCGGCCGGCGCTTCGGCGGACGCGACCACACCACCGTGCTCCACGCCGTGCGCCGCATCGAGGCGCTCAAGGCCGAGGACGCCGGCATCGCCCGCGACATCGACGTCCTGCTGCGCAAGCTGCGCGGCTGAGTCTCAGTTTGGTGGGGAGAGGCGACGGGGGGCCCGCGGCGACGCGGGCCCTTTGTCTTGGGCGCCCGGGGAGGCGCTCAGACCCCGCGCAGCAGCCGTAGCGCCAGCAGGCACACCGGCAGGTTCACCGCGACCGCCGTCACTACGCCCGGCGCATAGCCGCCCAGGGTGAAGGCCGCCGGCACATGCGGGACGAGGACGTTCACCAGCAGCACCCAGGCGATCGCGCGCAGGGCCAGCGCCTTGCCGCCGGAAGGCCTGCCCGAGCCCGCCCACAGCGCCAGGGCGACGCCGACCACGGTGACCACCGCCAGCGAGGTCCAGAACGCCTCAGCGGGCGGCGCGGACGGCCAGAGGCCCAGCACCGCCGGCCGGACCAGCGGATAGCCCACGGCCTCCTCCAGGTCGTGCAGCATGAGCGCGCCCGCCAGCAGCGCCGCGGCGCGCTGCCGGCGGGTGTCCGTTGGACCCGAGAGGAAGCCCACGGATGGCGCCGTCTTCATCCTCAGGCGCGCAAGGCCTCGACCGCGGCGCCGAGCAGCGCGTAGGTCTCCGTCTCTGCGTCGTACTCCCAGGCCTTGCGCCAGGCGCTCCAGACGACCGCCACGACCTGTTCCAGCGGGTTCACATAGACGAACTGTCCGAAGATGCCCTGGGCGGTGAAGGCGCCGTCGTGGACGCTGCCCGCGGCGCGCGGCAGGACCCACCACTGGTAGCCGTATCCGAGGGGATAGCCGGGCTGCAGCCGGCCAAACCCGGTGGCCTCGACGTCGGGCTGTCCGGCGAGGTCGCGCCAGCCGCGGGGCAGCGCGCGGCCGCCGCCGCCCACGACGCCGTCCTCCAGTACGAACTGGCCGAAGCGCCCGAAGTCGCGCAGGCGGGCGCTGACACCCAGCCCCGCCAGCTCCAGGCCGCCCTTGGTCTCCAGCTGCCAGTAGCCGTCGGCCTCCATGCCGGCCGGACCCCAGATCTTCTCGGCGTAGTAGTCGGCCAGCGGGCGCTTCGTGGCGGCGGCCACGATCGCGCCCAGCAGGCAGGTCTCACCGGTCGAATAGTTGAACCTGGCGCCTTGCGGCGCCGCGCGCGGCAGGCTGCGCATGAGGTCGACCACGCCGCCGGGACGGCCGGCGGCGATGGCGGCGCCCAGGCGGACGACGTCGGAAGTCCCGTTCGGATCGTATTCCTCCTTCCAGGCCACGCCCGAGCACATGCGCAGGACGTTGCGGACAGAGACGCTCTCGTAGGCCGAGCCCTTCAAGGCCGGCAGGTAAAGGTCGGCGGGATCGTCCAGGCTGCGGATCGATCCGTCGTGCAGCGCCGCCCCGGCCAGGGTGGAGGTCATGGACTTCGCGGTCGAGAAGCTGGTCCAGCGGCTCTCCGGCCCGTTGCCCATGCCGTACCGCTCCAGCGCGACCTCCCCGCGCTTGAGCACCAGGAGGCCGCCGGTGCGGCGCCTTACCATGTAGTCGTCGACCGTACGGCTCCCGCCCTCCCCGGCGTAGGTCAGGCCGGATAGCGTGCGTCCGTGGGGCGGCAGCGGGCGGACCGTCCCGCCGCGCCGGATCGCGCGCACGGGCCGCGTCTGGTCCTGGTTGCGGAACGTGGCCGCCTGGTTCTCGGGCGTGGTGTCCAGCACATTGGGCGCCGCGACCTCCGCCGCCCAAGCCGGCCCCGCCGCCGCCAGCGCGCCGGCCCCCACGAGCAACTGCCGCCGGTCCAGACCAATCCCGTGCATGTTTCCCCTCCTCGATCCGGCGCGTCTGCGCGCGCCTCGACCGTATGCTGCCCCCATGCCCGACGATCCGAAAGAGGCTCCCGCTGCGCGGCGCGCAACGAAAAGGCGGCCGGATCGCTCCGGCCGCCCCTCGTAGCTCTACCGACGAGCTCGGCGCTTACGCGTCCGCGGTCTCTTCGGCCTTCTCTTCCTTGGACGACAGGTCCTCGCCCGTCTCCTGGTCCACGATCTTCATGGACAGGCGGGTCTTGCCGCGGTCGTCGAAGCCCAGGAGCTTCACCTTGACCTGCTGGCCTTCGGTGAGGACGTCGGAGACCTTGTTCACGCGCTCCTTGGAGATCTGGCTCACGTGGACCAGGCCGTCCTTCGCGCCGAAGAAGTTCACGAACGCGCCGAAGTCGACGATCTTGACCACCTTGCCGGTGTAGATCTGGCCCACTTCCGGCTCGCTGGCGATCGACTTGATCCAGTCGCGGGCCGCGTCGATCTTCGACTGCTCGGCGGCCGCGATCTTGATCGTGCCGTCCTCGCCGATGTCGACCTTGGCGCCGGTCTCGGCGGTGATCTCGCGGATCACCTTGCCGCCCGAGCCGATCACTTCGCGGATCTTGTCGACAGCGATCTTGATCGTCTCGATCTTCGGCGCGTGTTCGCCCAGGTGGGCGCGCGGCGCTTCCATGGCCTTGTTCATCTCGCCGAGGATGTGTTCACGGCCGCCCTTCGCCTGAGCGAGGGCCTGCTTCATGATCTCTTCGGTGATGCCCGCGATCTTGATGTCCATCTGCAGCGACGTGATGCCGTCGTGCGTGCCGGCCACCTTGAAATCCATGTCGCCGAGGTGGTCCTCGTCGCCCAGGATGTCGGAGAGGACCGCGAAGCCGTCCTTCTCGAGGATCAGGCCCATGGCGATGCCGGAGACCGGCTTCTTCAGGGGCACGCCGGCGTCCATGAGGGCCAGCGACGAGCCGCAGACCGAGGCCATCGACGAGCTGCCATTCGACTCGAAGATCTCCGACACCAGGCGGATCGTGTAGGGGAACTCGTCATAGGCCGGCAGCATCGGGCGGATCGCCCGCCAGGCCAGCTTGCCGTGACCGACTTCCCGACGCCCGGGGGCGCCCATGCGGCCCGTCTCCCCGACCGAGAAGGGCGGGAAGTTGTAGTGCAGCATGAACTTCTCATAGTACTTGCCGTCGAGCGCATCGATCAGCTGCTCGTCGTCGCCGGTGCCCAGCGTGGCCACGACCAGCGCCTGGGTCTCGCCGCGGGTGAACAGCGCCGAGCCGTGGGCCCGGGGCAGCACGCCCACTTC
>NZ_DASWTE010000373.1:0-3379 GCF_036402295.1 Phenylobacterium sp. | reverse complement strand
TTCGTCTCCAAGCTCACCGACGTGCTGGAAGCCGGGGTCGGCAACCTGGTCGACGCGGATCTCGCCAAGGAAAGCGCGCGATTGCAGGCCTTGCAGGTGCAGCAGCAGCTCGGCGCCCAGGCGCTCTCGATCGCCAACTCGGCGCCGCAGATCATCCTGCAGCTGTTCCGAGGGGGCTAAGTCACTGAATTCTGGAGCGTTCCGGCGCTCCAGCCTGCGTTTCCGTTGGGGCGTGAGAAGGGGCCTGGGCGCACTGGCGACCGGGCCCTTTTCTTTGGCCGCTTAACGACCCGTTACGCTTGTCTTCGTAAGCTGGGCTCGCGGGAATCTGATCCCGCGCGGACAGGTCCATGGTCACGCCGCTCGACACCAGCGTCCTGCTTGGTTTCTACCAGGCCAAGGCCGGCCTCACGGGGGCGGGGACTTCGTTCGCCTCGACGACGACCAAGAGGGTGGCGCCCACCGCGCCCTGGAACCGCGCCACCGCCGCCGCCGATGTCAGCGACGGGGTCAAGGCCGCGCTGCAGGGGCGCCGCTTCGTCGACGAAAACGGCGCCAAGCTCGACCTTCCCGGCGCCAGCGCCGACTATCGCAAGCTGTTCGCCCTCTATGCGGGCCTTTCGACCCTGATGGGGGTGGCCGAACAGTCGAACGGCAGGCGCGTGAGCGACCAGGACCTCAGCAGGTTCGGCAACGCCTTCCAGCGCGGCCTCAGCGAAATCAACGACTACATCGCCGACCTCGATCTCGAGGACGCCCGCGTCATCCAGGGCTCGGCGAACACCACCGTGAAGACCACGGGCGTGCCGCGCAACAAGACCGAATATGTGACGCCGCCGCTGGTCAGCGGCTCCAGCGCCAACGAGGTTCCGGCGTTCGTCGGCAATGTGCAGTTCACGATGTCGGTGAAGCGTTCGGGGGCCACGATCGACGTGCCCATCGACCTTGCCGGCATGGGCGGGCAGACCCGCTCGCTGGTCAACGTCATCGGCTACATCAACACCCAGCTGGAGGCCGCCGGCGTCGACGCCCGCGTCGCCTCCCAACGGATCGCCGGCGGGCCCAAGACCACCACCGTCAACGGCAAGACCGTCACCATCGGGACCAACCCCGACCAGTACGCGCTCAAGATCAAGGTCGCCGTCGGCGAGACCGTCAGCTTCTCGGCGGCGGCGACGGCGGGAGCCGTCTACGTAGCCCAGGACGCCGGCAACCCAGATCCCGACGGCAAGTCGACCACCAGCGACTCGACCGTGGCCAGCCAGTTCCTCAAGTTCCAGACCGACACGACCGGCGTGCCGGCGCCGCTGCAGAAGACGGGCGAGGCCAACTGGGTCGACGGCCGGGTGTTCGGCCAGACGCTCGGGCCCGAGGTGAAGACGGTCCGCGAGACCAAGGTCGCCGCCGACGGCTCGGTCTACATGCTGGCCGACGTCACCAACACGGTCGCGGGCCAGGAGCTGAAGGGCGACCAGGACGTCGCGCTCCTCAAGTACGACGCCGCCGGCAAGCTGATCTTCGCCCGCACGCTGGGCGCGTCGGACGAGGCCAGCGGCCTGGGCCTGGCGCTGTCTGCCGACGGCAAGATCGCCGTGGCCGGTTCGGTGAAGGGCGCCCTGGGCGGCGCGACCGACGGCCCGCTCAACTCCACGGGCGCGTTCGACGGCCTGACCGACAGCTTCGTCACCGTCTACGACGCGGAAGGCCAGGAACTGTGGACACAGCGCCGCGGCGCGCGCCAGGCGGACGAGGCCAGCGAGGTCGCCTTCGGGGCCGACGGCACGGTCTACGTCCAGGGCCGCACCAGCGGAGGCCTGCCCGGCTCTCCCACGGCCGGTGGCTCCGACAGCTACATCGAGGCCTTCAAGGCTGACGCCGCGGGCAAGATCCAGAACGTCTTCACCCAGACGATCGGCACGGCGGGCATGGACAAGCCGGCCGGCATGGTGATCGACGGGACCTCGATCGTCGTCGCCAGCATGGAAGACGGCCGCGGGGTGCTGCGCCGCTACGACGTCTCCGGCGGGACGCCGGTGCTCACCTCCACCCGCGATCTGGGCGACCTGCAGGGCGGCTCCATCACCGGCCTGGCGCTCGACGGCGGCGATGTGGTGGTCGCGGGCTCGACCGGCAATCCAGGCCTGAGCGGCCTGAGCGTCACGCGCGCCCACGCGGGCGGCAGCGACGCCTTCGCCGCGCGCATGAGCGCGGACCTGTCGGGCGGCGGCCAGGTCGCCTATTACGGCGGCGCCGGCGACGACCGCGCCACCTCGCTCGCCGTCTCGGGCGGGCAAGTCTGGATCGGCGGCTCGGCCGGGACTGACCTGCCCGGGAATCCGACGGCGATCGGCGTGAAGGACGGCTTCCTGGCCCGCCTCGACGTCGCGGCCGGCTCGGTGGAGTGGTCGCGGCGGTTCACCGGCAAGGACGGACGCGCCGCGCCGACGTCGATCGCCGTGGACACCACCGGCGCCAGCGTGCTCGACCGCATCGGCCTGCCAAAGGGCGAACTGGACCTCACCGACTCGGCGCGCCTCACGGCCCAGACCAGCCTGCGCGCCGGCGACACCTTCACGCTGAAGGTCGGCAGCCGCACCCAGACCATCACGATCGAGGCGGCCGACACGCTGGACACGCTGGCCACCAAGCTGCGACGGGCCAGCGGATTCCAGGCCAAGGTCTCGATCTCGACGACCGAGGGCCTGCGCAGCCTGCGTGTGGAACCCGGCAACGACCGCGTGGTGCTGGAATTCGGAGCCGGCAAGACCGACAAGGATGCCCTCGAGATGCTGGGCATCCCGGAAGGCGTCGTGCGCAAGACCAAGATGGTCGACGGCAAGACCGTGCCGGCCGACGGGCGGAGCATGCTGTACGGCCTGGGACTCGAGGATGCGTTGAACCTCGACAGCCAGCTCGACCGCAACCACGCGCTGGCCGTGGTCGGCAAGGCGATGGGCATCGTGCGGCAGATCTACAAGGACCTGGTCGCGGCCGCCCAGCCGGAGTCGGCCCGAATCGCGGCGGCGGCGAAAGCTGTGGGCCCGGCGCCAGCCTATCTCACCAACCAGATTGCCAACTACCAGGCCGCGCTGGCCCGCCTCGGCGGCTGACCTCTGGCGCGGCGACGGCGCCTTGAAAGCGCCGGGCGCGGGGGCTAGCGAGGCAGTATGGAGACCCCGCCCGACCCCTCGCAGCCGCCGAAGCGCCGCGGCTTTCCCCTCGTGATCATAGGCGGCCTGGCCGCCCTGGCGGCCGGCCTCGGCGCGGCGTGGGTCCTGGTCGGGCAGGGCGGCGGAGACGGACCGCCGCCGGCCGCCGAAGGTGGGCTGGTCATCGACGCCAACGGACCCGACGACGGGCCGGCCGAGCCGGGCAAGCT
>NZ_DASWTE010000372.1:0-5408 GCF_036402295.1 Phenylobacterium sp. | reverse complement strand
GGGGCGATCTCGTCGTCGTTCCACACCCGGATCGGGCCCCAGCCCATGTTGTCCGGGTCGTGGTAGCTGGCGAACGAGAAGTGGTGGCGGGCCTTGAGCCAGCCATGGTCGGCGCCGCCCAGGCGCGCGAAGGGTCGCTTGTCGATCATTTGTCACTCTCCTTAGGCGCGGGCTTGCGCGCCGTCTTCGGAAGAGAAGGTAATGCGTCCCGTTCGGAGATAAATTGACTCACGAGCAGAACATTGCGTCCGTTTGGGCATCAATGCAGTGAAGCTGACGCAAGGCTGCGCTAGCCTGTCAGCGTCGGTTCATGACGGCGAAGCTCTTGTCGTCCGGCAATCGGCTGTGGAGGCCCGACATGACCAAGATGTTCTGCGCAACGGCCTTCGCGGCCCTGACCCTGGCGGGCGCCGCCCAGGCCCAGCCCTATCGCGGCGGCACGGCCACGCTCTACGACCAGCCCAACTTCCAGGGCAATTCCGTCACCATCACCCAGTCGGCGCCGGATCTCGGCCGCTGGCGTTTCAACGACCGCGCCCGCAGCGCCCGCTTCGAAGGCCGCTGGCTGATCTGCGAGCACGACGAGTTCCGCGGCCGCTGCCAGGAGGTTCGGGGCGACGTACCCCACCTGAACGCCTATGGCCTGGCCGAGCAGGTCTCGTCCATGGAGCCGGTGGGTCGGCCCGGCGGCGGGGGCGGCTATCCGGGCGGTGGCGGCTACCCTGGGGGCGGCGGTTTCCCGGGTGGCGCGAGCTCGCGCGGCGTCGATGGAACGCGCACCGTCTTCTTCGCCCGCCCGACCGTCCGCGGCGTGGACGTGGCGGCCGGCGAGCGCGGCGCCAACGCCTTCTGCCGCTCGCACGGACTGGGCTCGGCCGTCTGGTACGACTCCAGCGAACGCGCCCGCGAGGCCGTCGGGCCGGACGGCGAGTTCGTGGGCCGCTCGTCGGTCATCCGCGACCTGCTCTGCCGCAAGTATTGACCCGCGCCTGAGCGCCTGCCCCTCTCTCGCTACGGCGAGGAGGGGCGAATGCTGCGGATTCTGGGGCTTGGACTGGCGGCCATCGCGCTGATGGGCGCCGCGCCCGCCGACTGGCGGCCGCTGGACCCCGAGAACACGCTCGTCATCGGCACGACCAAGGGCCAGGTGGTGGTCGAGCTGCGGCCCGAGTTCGCGCCTCAGGGCGTGGCGCGGATCAAGCTGCTGGCCCGGGAGGGCGTCTACGACGGCCTGCAGTTCCACCGGGTAATCGACGGCTTCGTCGCCCAGACCGGCAACCCCAACAACCGTGACGGCGGGACCTCGAAGCACCCCGACCTGCCGCCCGAGTTCTCGTTCCGGATCGCGGCCGAGCTGGCCACGGTCGTGGTCGAGCGTAGCGACGCCCGCGAGGGCTTCGTGGGCGCGACGCCGTTCCAGGCGGTCTCGGCGGGCGAGCAGGCGCTGCGCCCCGATCCGCGCATCCGCGGCTGGGGCGCCTACTGTCCGGGCGTGATGGGTATGGGCCGCCAGGCCGACCCCGGCACCGCCAACAGCGAGATCTTCTTCATGCGCGCCCCGGCCCGGCGGCTGGACCACGAGTACACCGTCGTCGGCCGCGTCGTGTCGGGCCTCGAGGCCATCCGCACGGTGGCGGTGGGCGAGCCGCCCAAGGTGCCCGACCTGATGCTGAAGGTGCGGATGCTCGCCGACCTGCCGCAGGCCGAGCGGCCCCGGATCGAGGTGATGGACACCGGCGGCGCCGCCTTCCAGGCGAAGGTGGCGGCGCTGAAACGACAGAAGGGCGCGGCCTTCTCGATCTGCGACGTGGAGGTGAGTTCGCGCGTAAGGTGAAGCTTGCTGCGACGATGCGCGCAGTTGTTGTGTTCCCGACCTTGGCCCTACAGCGTCCCGGAGATCTGGGACACTCATGCGTTACGAAGTGGTCGAGGACACGGGCGAGTGGATCGTCCGTAGCGACGGTTGCGAACTGGCCCGCTATCCGGACCAGGACGCGGCCCTGCATGACGTCGCCGACCGCCTGCGCGATGCCGACGGCTCGACCCCTGCCTCCCTCTCGGTCCGCTACCAGTCCAAGGCCGGCTGACCGCAGCAAGCGCTTGCCCTGTGCGCCCGGCGCGGGCCAGATCGCGCCCGAGCAGCCAGCGGGGCCAAGTTGAAGTTCCTGAAATCCCTGAGCGTCCAGGTGATGATCGCGCTCGCCCTCGGCGTGGCCGTGGGCGCCCTGGCCGCGGCCTATGGCGGCGACCCGGCGAGGCGCATCGTGGAAGGCGTCGAGGCCCTGGGCGGGCTCTGGCTCAATGCGCTGCGGATGACCGTCGTGCCGCTGATCTTCGCAGTGCTGGTCACCGGCATCGCCCAGGTGTCGGACGCCGCCGCGACGGGGCGGCTGGCGGTGCGCGGCGTGGCCTGGTTCCTTGCCCTCCTGCTCCTCTCGGCGGTGACCTCTGTGCTGCTGGTCAACGGCGTGCTGGCCGCCTGGCCGGTCTCCGAGACGGCCGCCACCGCGCTGCGCGCCGGGGCCCAGGCGCCGCCCGCCGGCATCGCCACCGCCCCCGACTTCGCGGCCTGGGTGAAGAGCCTGGCCCCCGCCAACCCGATCAAGGCCGCCGCCGAGGACGCCGTGCTGCCGGTGGTGGTGTTCGCCGTCTTCGTGGGCTTCGCGCTCACCCGCCTGCCGGCCGCCCGCGGCAAGACCCTCACCGAGGTGTTCGAGGCGCTGGGTGACGCGATGATCGTGATCGTCCGCTGGGTGCTGGTGGTCGCGCCGCTGGGCGTGTTCGCGCTCGGCCTGGGCGTGGGCCTGCGCGCCGGCGTCGGCGCGGCGGGCGTGCTCGGCCAGTACATCGTGGTGGCCTCGCTGGCCGGACTGGTCATCGCGGTGATCGGCTACATCCTGGCCATCACCGTCGGCCGCGTGCCCGTGGGCCGCTGGGCCACGGCGACCTCGCCGGTGCTGGCGGCGGCCTTCGCCACCCAGTCGTCGCTCGCCTGCCTGCCCGCCATGATCGAGCGCTCGCGCGACGACCTCGGCGTGCCCGAGCGGATCGCCAACCTGATCCTGCCGTTGGCTGTGGCCGTCTTCCGCTTCACCAGCCCGGCGGTGAACCTGGCCGTCTGCATCTTCGTGGCCCACGTCTACGGCATCCAGCCGTCGGCGCTGCAGTACGCCGGCGCGGTCTTCGTGGCCCTGGCGGTCAGCGTCGGCTCGGTGGGCCTGCCGGGACAAGTGTCGTTCATCGTCAGCGTCGCGCCGATCTGCATCGCGCTCGGGCTGCCGATCGACCTGCTGCCGATCCTGCTGGCGGTCGAGGTCGTGCCTGACATCTTCCGCACCCTGGGCAATGTCACCGGCGACATGGCGGTGACCGCGATCCTGGCGAAGGGCGAACTCGAACCGGAGCCCGAGCCGGCGACTAGCCAAGCCTGAGCCGTTCCGGCAGGTTCGCCGGCGCCATGACGAACGAACCCTTCTTTCGAAAGGACGCGCAGGGGCGCTTCCATCCCACCCGCGTGGGCATCGGCCCCTGGACTGGGACCTCGCTGCACGGCCGGCTGATCATCGGCCTGCTGGGCGCCGAGATCGAGCGCCAGTACCGAACGCCCGACTACATGCCCTCGCGGCTGACCGTAGACATGTACAAGCTGCCCGACCTCTCGCCGGTCGAGGTGGTCACCCGTGTGGTCAAGGACGGCTACCGCATAAAGGTGGTCGACGCAGAGTTCATCTCGGGCGGCGAGAGCGCCGGCCGCGCCACCTGCCAGCTCCTGCGCCGCACGGAGAACCCACCCGGCAACGTCTGGACGTCGCCGAACTGGGAGGCGCCGAAGCCCGCCGACATCGCCCCGCCGCAGGACCAGCGCGGCGGCCTGGGCGGCATGTGGCAGGTGCGCCAGATCGCCGGCGGCTTCGGCCAGCCCGGCATGCCGCGCCGCATCTGGATGGCCGAAGTCCGCGAACTGGTCGAGGGTGAGCCGTTCACGCCGTTCGCCCGCGTGGCCACCGCCGCCGACTTCGTCAGCCCCTTCGCCAACTCGGGCGACCAGGGCCTCGCCTACATCAACTCGGACGCGACGATCTACATGCACCGCGAGCCGGTCACCGACTGGATCGGCTTCGAGGTCACCGGCCACGGCGCCACGGACGGCGTGGCGGTCGCCGAGTGCCGCCTCTACGACGAACAGGGCGCGATCGGCTCGGCCAGCTGCACGGCGCTGGCGCAGAAGCGGAAGGTGTAGCTAGGCTCTCTCCCAAGGACCGCACACAGGTCCGAAGGGTGGGAGGCGTCGATGGACGTTCTGAAGCTGCTCGGCGGCGTGTTCGCCGCATTGATGCTGACCACCGCGCCAGCGGCCGCCGGTCCGCCCAACGCCCTCGACGCCTACGTCGCCAAGCCGGACCCCAGCTACACCTGGCGCGTCGCCGGCCTCTGCCAGGGCGAGGGCTATCGCTGCGCGGTGCTGGAGCTGACCAGCCAGACGTGGGACGCGCCCAAGGACGTGGACCGCACCGTCTGGAAGCACTGGCTGACCATCGTCATGCCGGACAACCTGCGCCACAGCCAGGCGTTCCTCTACATCACGGGCGGCGAGAAGGGTGACCCTGCGCCGACCGAGGCCCCGCCCCATTTCGCAAAGATGGCGGTCGAGACCGGCTCGGTCGTGGCCCAGCTCAACGACGTGCCGAACCAGCCGCTGAGCTTCGCCCGGGACCCGGCGAAGGAGGCCCGCGTCGAGGACGAGATCATCGCCTACCTGCAGGCCCGCTACGCGACCTCGCAGGATCCCGACGAGCTCCTCCGCCTGCCGATGGTGAAGAGCGGGACCCAGGCGATGACCGCGATCCAGGAGTTCATCGCCACCGAATACGGCGGCCGCAAGATCGACGGCTTCGTGGTCTCCGGCGCGTCGAAGCGCGGCTGGACGACGTGGCTCGTGGGGGCCGTCGATCAGCGCGTCGTGGGCATCGTGCCGCTGGTCATCAGCGTGCTGAACGTCGAGCAGACCGCGATCCACCATTGGCGGGCCATGGGCTACTTCTCGCCGGCGCTGCAGGACTACGTCGACGCCCGCCTGATTCCCGACGGCATCGGCAAGCCGGCGCTGGCGGCGATCAACCTCATCGAGGATCCGATCAACTACCAGGAGCGGCCCACGATGAAGATCCCGAAGTACGTGATCAACGCGGTGGGCGACGAGTACTTCCCGCCCGACAACACCCGCTACGGCTATTCCAAGGTCGCCGAGCCCAAGCGGCTGCGGATGCTCCCGAACGCCAACCACTCGCTCGACGGGACCGACGCGATCGAGAGCATCACCGCGTTCCACGACGCGGTCCTCAGCAAGCGGCCGATGCCCGACTACGCCTGGGACGTGCGCGCGGACGGCGCCCTCGTCGTGCGGACGA
>NZ_DASWTE010000371.1:0-4510 GCF_036402295.1 Phenylobacterium sp. | reverse complement strand
CGGGCCTCGAAGGCGCCGCCGGCCGGCGCGGCCAGGGCGTCGGCCACTTCGGCGCGGACCGCCTCGACACGCAGCGTGAGGGTCTGGGCGAGCGCCTCGAACCGCTGTTCGGCCACCTCGCCCGCACCGCGCTCCACGGCGCCCAGGCGACGGTCGAGGGTCGCCATCGAGCCTCTGAGATCGTCGAGCGCCGCGGCGGTGCGGGCTTCGGCCATGGCCAGCCGGTCGCCCAGCCGCTCCAGCACCGTCTCCACCACCTGCTCGGGCTCGGCGCGGGCCAGGCGGGCCTCGATCAGGCGCAGCGCCTCGGCCGAGCGCGGACCGATGGGATCGCCCTCCAGCCGGCGCACCCGTTCGCCGTTGTAACTGACCTCGGCCTGGGTCTCGGCCAGCAGCCCCTCGAAACGGGCGGAGGCGGCGTGCTGCTCGCGCTCGGCGGTCTCGATACGGGCCAGCGCCTGGCGCACCGAATGCTCGACGCCGCTGATGGCGAGGCCGGTGCGGGTCTCGGAGGCCTCGATGCGCTCGGTGAGCCGGTCGAGGGCGTAGGCGACGCGGGCGAGGTCGGGCGTGGCCGGCGGCGCGGGCGGCGAAATGGCCCGCAGCCGCGGGGCCTCGACGCGCAGGGCGCGGTCGGAGAACTGGGCCTCGGCCGTGATCTCATCGGGGACGTCGTCCTCGAGGATGATGCGGTTCAGCCACTCGCCCAGGGTCATGCCGGAACGGCGGGCAAGATCCTTCGCGACCTCGCGGGCCTTCGGGTCGATCCCCTTGACGCTCCAGGGCGCCCCCGCGCTCATCCGAATCGCTAGCTCCGTGCCCCTCGGACGCTATCGGTCGATTCCTGGGGTGTAAATTAAACGGCAACGCTAGATATGGTGTGCGACGACGGTTCCTGTGGATGGCCGACGCGGCTTCCGCTAGGGCTCGCCGCATGTCTGCCGGCCCCCTTCTCGCCATCGCCCTGGGGCTCGCCGCCGTGGCGGGTTTCGCCGGCTGGCGCGGCGCGCGGCCGCCCAATCCGATGAAGGGCCCGCGGATGATCCCCTGGCGGCCGATCATGGTCCTGGCGGCGACCGGCGCGATCCTCTTCCTGGTCTCGGCGGAGCGGGCGATCGGGATCCTGGGTTAGTCGCTGGGGCTAGTCCCCGTTCTTCTTCGGCCGCTTGGCGAGGCCGGCCACGCCTCCGGATGACAGGAGGCCGGCGTCGGCCATCAGCCGCGGGATCGCCCACTTGCGCGGGGCGGCCACGAAGCGCGGCTGCCAGGTGGGGTCGTACTTGGACTTGTAGTGGCGCACGCCCTGGAAGTTGTAGATTTCCTCCCCGCGGTCGAAGATCAGCCGGCCCACGCGGCTGAGCGCCGGCGCCAGCGGCCGGTCGTCGAGTCCGGAGAGCGGGGCCATGCCGAAGTCGAAGGCGCCGTAGCCCTCCGCCCGGCCCCAGTTGATCAGCTCCACGAACAGGAAGTCCATGATCCGCGGCGGCCCCTCGGGCACATAGCGCATCAGGTCGATGGAGAAGGCGCTGCGCGAGGCCACCGTCCAGATGTTGGCGAAGGCGATGATGCGGCCTTCCCAGCGGACGATCGCGAGCGGGAACTCCTGCATGTAGCGGTCGCTGAAGCCGCCCAGCGAGAAGCTCTTCTCGCCGCCGGCGTGGTTGGCGAGCCAGATGTCGGAGATCCGCCGCAGTTCGGGCATCAGGGGCGCTATATCTGCCGGCGCCACCACCTCGAAGGTCGCCCCATCCTCCCCGGCGCGGCGCCAGGCGCGGCGCAGGTTGCCCCGCTTGGTGCCCTCGATGGTGAAGCTGTCGAGGGGCGAGACCGCGCCCTCCCCCATCTTCTGGATCGCGAAGCCCAGCTCGACGATGTCGGGCAGGTCGTCGGGGTCGAGGTTGTAGAAGCCGGGCCGCGCGGCGTGGGCGTCGGCCAGTTCGCGGAAACGCCAGAGCAGCTCCAGCCTCTCGTCGCGACGGCCCACGGTGGAGCCCAGGGCGATCCAACTACGGCTGCGCACGCCGAACATCAGGAAGCTCTCGCCCGAGGCCGAGAACAGGAAGCGCTTGTCGCCGAGCAGGGCGAGGTTGGAGGTCGGCCGCGCCATCTCGGCCTTGGCCAGGATCGCCCGCACCCGGTCGAGATCGGGATCGGCCTCGCCCACGATCGGGGGTGTCGCAGCCGAGCCGAGCAGGCGCCAGACCCCGAAGGCGAAGAACGCGATGGCGGCGCCGCCCCAGGCGCGCAGGGAGCGCGCGGCGTCCTCGTCGGCCATCACCTGCCACCAGGGGAGGTCGCCGTAGTCGGCGTTCTCGAACGACCACAGCCCGATCATGCCGGCTCCGACCACGAAGCAGGCGGCCGAGAAGAGCCAGGCGGGCGTCACCTCCATGCGGGTGAGCGCGGCCTTGCGCGGGAATGCGTGGTGGAACGGCGCGAGCACGGCGGCGAGGGCGAGGAGCAGCGCCGTCTCTTCCCAGACGAAGCCCTTCACCAGGCTGAGCGGCGCGGCGACCAGCAAGGTGACGAGGGTGGCGGCCCAGGCGGCGTCGAGGCGGGCCCGCAGGCCGAACGCCAGCATCACCAGCACAAGCCCCAGCACGCTGGAGACGAAGTGGCTGACCTCAATGAGGATCACCGGCTCGAACTCGATCAGGCGGATGAAGCGGGCCGGGATCGACGGCGTGGCGGCCGAGGCGATCAGCATCACACCCGCCGCCAGGGTGAGCAGGGCGGCCGTCCAGGGCGCGGCGGCGGTGACGGCGGGATGGCGAGGGAAGCGCATCGAATCCCTTCTATAGGCGACGTCACGTCAGGTCCGCTCAAACGGGCGTTTAATCTGTCTTTGCCCGGCCGCGGGCGGGCGCTAAGCTCAGGGCCTCAAGTTGAAAGTTTGGGAGATCGGTATGGCCGACTTCGGCGCCACGGACCTGGACGCCTTCGCCAAGGAGGTGCGGTCCGAACTGGAGGCGATGTACCCGGCCGAGCTGCGCGATCCCAAGGCCAAGACCGATCCCGAGGCGGTCTGGGGCGGTCGCGCGTTTGAAGGATCGACCGACCCGCAGATCGTCTGGCTGCAGCGGATGGCCGCCAAGGGCTGGACCGCGCCGACCTGGCCCAAGGAGTACGGCGGCGGCGGGCTGACCGCGGCGCAGGCCCGGGTTCTGGACCGCGAACTGGCGGCCGGCAAGTACCGCACGCCCCTCGCCTCGTTCGGCGTCTGGATGCTGGGTCCGGTGCTGCTGGAGTACGCCAACGAGGAGCAGAAGAAGGAGCACCTGCCCAAGATCGTCGAGGGCAAGATCCGCTGGTGCCAGGGCTACTCCGAACCGGGCGCGGGCTCTGACCTCGCGGGGCTGCAGACCCGCTGCGAGGACAAAGGCGACCACTGGCTGATCAATGGAAGTAAAATATGGACGAGCTATGCAGATAAGGCGGATTGGTGCTTCTGCCTCGTTCGCACGGATACTTCCAAGAAGCACGAAGGCATCTCGTTTGTTCTTATCGATATGGCATCGGCGGGCATCGAGACAAGGCCGATCCAGCTGATCTCGGGCGAGAGCCCGTTCTGCGAGACGTTCTTCACCGACGTGAAGGTCCCGAAGGGCAACCTGGTAGGGCGGCTGAACGGCGGATGGGAGATCGCCAAGCGGCTCTTGCAGTACGAGCGGCAGAACATCTCGGCAGGCTTCGGCGAGGGCGGGTCGGCGGGCGGCGCCTCGGGCGATCTGGCGACGATCGCGAAGCAGTACGGCGCGGCCGACGACCAGGACCTGCGCCGGCGGATCACCGAGAACAAGATGAACTTCGCCGCACTGCGCCAGACGATCGCGCGGTCGGCGGCCGAGAGCCGGGCCGGCAACGGGCCGTCGGCGACGACGTCGATCATCAAGTACGCCGCCGCCGAGTTCGCCAAGGAGCGCTCAGAACTGATGGTCGAGGCGCTGGGCCACCAGGGCCTGGGCTGGGAGGGTGACGGCTTCCAGGGCTCGGAGGTCATGGCCGTGCGCGGATGGCTCCGGACCAAGGCCAACTCGATCGAGGGCGGCACCTCGGAAGTGAACCTCAACGTGATCGCCAAGCGCGTGCTCGGCCTTCCCGATCCTAAGTAGGAGTTAGACCCATGGCCGACTTCGGCGGGCAGGACCTGGAGGCGTTCCGGGCCGAGGTGAAGGACTGGCTGGAGGTCAACTTCCCGAAATCCCTGGCCAAGGACCCGATGGCGCAGGTCGCCAAGATGTCGGGCCAGACGGAGTCCGAGGACGCCCTGAAGTGGCGCCGCGCGATGGGCGGCAAGGGCTGGGGCACGCCGACGTGGCCGAAGGAATACGGCGGCGGCGGGCTGTCGCGCGCAGAGGCGCGCGTGCTGGCCGAGGAGATGGCCAAGGTCGGCGCCCGCAACCCGATCGGCGGCATGGGCGTGATGATGTTCGGCCCGACCCTGATCGAATACGGGACCGAGGCGCTGAAGCGCGAGCACCTGCCGGGGATCATCTCGGGCGACGTACGC
>NZ_DASWTE010000370.1:0-2240 GCF_036402295.1 Phenylobacterium sp. | reverse complement strand
GGAACTCGGAAGCCGCCCTCTTCGAAGCACGGCGCCCGGCTCACTCGATGTAGTGTGGCAGATGAGCCACACAAGGACCTTGCGCGGGATCAAGGCCCCGGCGGATTGTGCTTCTCGACGAAGGCCATGGTGGCTTCCAGCGTCTGCAGGCGGGTGTCGCCCTTCGAGAGCCAGTGGTCGGCGCCCTTCTGGACGACAAGCTCGTGGGGCTTGCCGGCCTTCGTGAGCGCTTCCGACATCGCTTTGGACTGCTCGAGCGGCACGACGGTGTCGTCCTTGCCGTGGATCAGCAGGATCGGGATGTCGGCCTTCTGCGCGAGCTTCGCCGGGGAGTAGCGATCCAGGATATCGTCGCCGCGGCCCTCGGCGCCGATGAAGCGGTTCCAGTAGCGCTGTGTCACGCCGCCGCCGCGGGTGGTGGAATAGGCGACCTGGCGGCGCAGGTCCGTGACGCCGGCGACCGACACGGCGCAGCGGTAGACACCCTGGTCGATGGTGGCGCCGGCCAGCGCCGCGTATCCGCCGTAGCTCGCGCCCACGATGCAGACGCGCTTCGGATCGATCGTCCTCTGGGCGGCCAGGTGGCGCACACCGTCCGACAGGTCGGTCTGCATCTTGCGGCCCCACTCGCCGTGGCCGGCCTCCAGCAGCCGATGGCCCAGGCCGTCCGAGCCCCGAAAGTTCACCTGCAGCACGGCGTAACCGCGCGACGCCATCCCCTGCGCCCACCAGTCGAAGCCCGGCGTGTCGCGCGAGGCCGGGCCGCCGTGCGGGAAGACGATCAACGGCAGGTTCTTCGCCGTTTTCCCCTTCGGCAGGGTGAGGTAGCCGCTGAGCTGCAGGCCGTCCGCGGCCTTGAAGCGGACCGGCGTGCGCGGAGAAATGTCGGCCGCCTTGAGCTGCTGATACTCCGCGCCGAGCCAGCTGGCCTTGCGCGTGTTGAGGTCGACGATGGCGTAGGCCGGCCCCTCCTCCTGCGAGTCCACCAGCACGACGATCTTCTTGCGGTCCGTGCTCCAGGACTCGAGTCGCACGCGCTGGCCCGGATAGGCCGCGACGATCGCCTTCCACACCCGCTCGTCGGCCGGATCGAAGAAGACGTAGCGGTCTTCGTCGCCCGCCAGGACGTAGTGGCCGATCATGCGCCCGTCGACGGCGGCGCGTAGAGGTCCCTGGTCGTCGAGGATAGGAATGGGCTCGCCCAGTGCGCCGCCGTCGGCGCGCAACTCGCGCCACGACCAGCGCCGCTCAGCGTCGGGCGCCGCATACATCACCGAGGCCCCGTCGCGGCCCAGGCCGATCAGGTGCGGCGTATCCAGCGGCCCCTTGGCCGACACCGCCTCGCGCCACGTGAAGCCGGAGCGGAGCCGGATCGACCAGGCCCCGGTGTTGCGCTGGAACAGCTCCTGGGCGAGCGGACGGCCCTCGGAGTCGACGACCCAGTCGACGGTGTCCACGGAGCCGGTCTCGATCAGGCGGCTCGAGCCCTGGTCGAGGTCGACCCGGAACAGCGACAGCCGCCCATGACTGTCGACGAACACAACGCCCTGAACAAAGACGTGGGGCTCGCCCTTGTAGATCCGCACGATCGGCGTGTCGAAGATCGCGCCGAGGGACGATTCGGTCGGCCGGATGAGCGGCCGCATCTTCTTGGCCTTGAGGTCGATGAGGCTGCCGAAGTACCACTCGCGCCGGCCGTTCTGGATGCTGAAGGCGGTCGTGGTCGTGGACGACACCAGGACGAGGTGCTGGTCGCCCGCCCACTGGACGTTGCGCACCTTATGGTCGCCTACGAAGCCGTTGAGCAGGACCGCGCCCGATGCCAGGTCCTTCACCACGATGTTGCGCTGCTCGCCGTTCGTCACCACGACGGCGACGGCGTGGCCGCTGGGCGAGACCTCGGCCTGCTCGATCGACGGCAGCTTGCCATAGGCCGAGAGCGCCGCCGCCCATGCGGCTGGCGCACAGAAGCACGCCACGGCGAGCGTGATGAGAACGCTTAGGAATCGCATGACTTGGACAGGCCCCCGCCCTGATGCAATCCAAGATTGCCGCGCCGCGGGCTGCGCCGCAAGCGCTACGGCGAGCCTTAGTTGACCTCGGTCTTCTTCGGCGGTTCGGGCGGCATGGGGGCGACCGGCACCCCGTCCTCGACCAGGTCGCGGACCTCCTGCGGCGTGGCCTGGCCGTAGATGCCGCGATCCTCGGCGCGGCCTTCGTGGATGGCGCGGGCTTCCGAG
>NZ_DASWTE010000369.1:0-9678 GCF_036402295.1 Phenylobacterium sp. | reverse complement strand
GAAACGCGTGTCTTCCGGATCAAATCTGTCCGGCCATGACGTTGCCTTGCCGCTCGTAAGCGGACCCTCCGAACTTCGCCGATGAGTCACGAACAGACGAGCGAGAGCCCCCCCGCAACACACCTCACGGCCTCCTCGGGGGAACGAATCCATGACCCGCATTCCCAAACGACTCCCAAATGGACGTCGATGGTCCCGAAAGTGGACTCTAAGTCATTGGAAAGATGGAGCGGGTGAGGGGAATCGAACCCCTGACATTCAGCTTGGGAAGCTGACGTTCTACCTCTGAACTACACCCGCGCTCGCTAGGCGGCCTTCATAGCCGCGGGCGGTGCGGCGGCCAAGGGGCTGCATTGACCTCTGCGCCCCTCGGCCGCACGATCCTTCCTGAACAGCGATAAGCGAGGGAGAGCTCCGATGGCCGACGGCGAAGCCCTGGATCGGGCGAAATTCACCACGATGGCCGACGGAACCGCCGAGGACTGGGCCGCCATCAGCCGCGCCGGCATGGCCCACCGCGGCGAGCACGTGGACCGGATCGTCAGCCACCTGAAGCTGCTCGACAACGACTACGGCGGCTTCGCCGTCGACCGGCTGGAGCACTCGCTGCAGACCGCCACGCGGGCGTTCCGCGCCGGGCAGGACGAGGAGTACGTCGTCTGCGCCCTGCTCCACGATATCGGCGACATCCTCCTGCCGGCCAGCCACGCCGAGTTGGGGGCGGCGATCCTGAAGCCCTACATCTCGGACCGGAACCACTGGATGCTGGAGCACCACGGCGTCTTCCAGGGCTACTATTTCTTCCACTATCTGGGCCTCGATCGCGACATGCGCGAGGCGTTCCGCGGCCATCCGGACTTCGAGTACACGGCGCAGTTCTGCCACCTCTACGACCAGAACTCGTTCGACCCGGCCTACGACTCCATGCCGCTCGACGCCTTCGTGCCGATGATGCGGCGGGTGATGGAGACGCCGAAGCGGTCGATCTACCGGAGGCCCGACGCGGCTTAACGCGCGATGCGGCGGGGGGCGGGCATCGCGGCGGCCCTTGGGCTGGCGGCGGCGAGCGCCGCGCATGCCCAGCCGTTGAACCGTGCGCAGGAAGCGGCCGCGATGCTGACGGCGGCCGGCTTCCAGGTCCGCGGCAATCAGATTCTCAACCCCTGCGGCCAGCCCGCGCAGCCGCGGCCGACGGCCGTGGACATGAATGGCGACGGGCGGCCCGAGGCGATCGTCACCGACACGCACCCCACCTGCTACGGCCCGACCGGCCTGGCGTTCTCGGTGATCCAGCAGCAGGGGCCGCGCTGGACCGTGGTCGGCGCGGGCCGCGGCCGGATCAAGCTTCTTGAGACCCGCACCAACGGCTGGCGCGACTACACGCTGGAGGGCCCCGGCTGTCAGCGCACGTGGACGTTCCAGCCTGGTCAGGGCTACCTGTCGCTGCAACCCTGTCCGGGCGAGAGCGGCTACCGGCCGCCGGGGCCCCTGCCGCCGGCGCCGCCGGTGAAGGCCGCGTCGGGAACCCCGGCCGATCGGGCCGCCGCCTTCCGCGCCGCCGGCGTCACGCCCACCCGCGGCCGCTACCTCGCCTGCGACACCAGACAGGAGCAGGAGATCGAGATCCGCGACCTCAACGGCGACGGGCGGCCGGACGCGGTGATCAACGACTTCGGGACCTATTGCTACGGCAACACGGGCCAGGGCTTCACCATCGTGACGAAGGACGCCTCGGGCGCCTGGCGGCAGCTCTACCAGAGCCAGGGCATCCCCGAGCTCCTGACCACTCGCGGCGTCGGCGGCTGGCCCGACATCGTCAACGGCGGCCCGGGCTTCTGCTTCCCGGTGAAGCGCTGGAACGGCCGCGACTACGCCATCGTCCGGTGGCGGGCCGACCCGGCGATGCCGGGCGCCTGTGCGGGGCGCCCCTGAGCCGCTACTGCCGCTCGGCGGTGACGCCCAGCTTGGCCAGCTCGGCTGCAGGCTGTCGGGGCCGACGAGGTGGCCGGCGCCGACGGCGACGAAGGTGACGCCCGATCCCGCCAGCTTCGCCATCAGCTGGTCGGCCCAGGCGCGGTTGAAGCGCCTGTCAAGCGTCCTGGACAGAACGTCGGGCGTGCTTTCCTGCTACTGCACCCGCTCCACCCTGTATCCGCGCGCCGCCATGAGGGCCGGGAGGCCGTCGTCGCCGATCATGTGCAGGGCGCCCACGTTCACCAGCTGCACCCCGCCGGCCCCCGCCATCTCGTCCGCCAGCTTGTCGGCCCAGGCGCGGTTACGGCGCTTCAGGAAGGCCTCGTAGAGCGCCGGGTTGCCCGCCTTCATGTCGGCGATGGCGGCGGGTCCCAGCGCGCCCGCGAGCCACGCGGCCTCCAGGCTCGGCGGCTTGCCCGTCAGGCGCAGCCGCCGCCCGCCCTTCTTGTCGCGGATCACCTTGGTCAGATAGCGGACCTCCGAGCCCTCGGGGAGGCTCGCGAACATGCGCGCCTGGTCCTCCAGCGTCTCGAACGTGCGGATGCGCTTCAGGTCGTCGCGCGCCACCCGGGTGATGGTCAGGTCGGCGCCCTTCTCCACCGAGACGCCGCGGGCCAGCGCCGGGCGCATGGACAGCATCAGGGCCGCCGCCCAGGGCCGCAGGTGGTCGACGCGCGCCACGTCGGTCTGCCGCGACAGCGCCTCGAGGTCGGAGGGGGCGAGCTTGCGGCTGAGGGGCCGGTCCGGATCGGAGCCGTAGCGCTGGATCAAGAGGCGCACGGTGTCGGGATCGCCCGACTCCATGTCGGCCTCGAACCAGACGGTCCCGGCCTGAGCCAGCACGCGGTCGTACAGCGGCGTGCGCCAGGCCAACCCCGGCTTCAGGGCGTGGATCGTGCCGAAGAGATAGACTTGGCCGTCGGCGTCAGAGACCCGCCACAGCGCCGGCGCTGCCTGGGCCGCGCCGCACCATCCGAAGAGGACGGCGCCCAAGAGCGCTGCAAACCGCCTTCTGCAGTCCACGGGTCGACCCCCGACTCTGGCGGCGGAAGCAAAAGGGGGGCCGCCGCTACTCCCCCCAGATCCGGAAGTGCTTGGATAGCTTGAGACCTTGCCGCTGATAATGCGACCCGAGGTCACCATAGAGCCGCGTAGGCCTCTCTGTCAGCGGCTCGTAGACCAGGCGGGCCACCGTCTGGCCGTCCTCCAGAATGAAGGGCGTCTCGTGGCTGCGCACCTCCAGCACGCCCTTCGAGCCCTTGCCGTGCGCCTCGTCGGTGCCGAAGCCGGGATCGAAGAAGCCGGCGTAGTGCACCCGGAACTCGCCGACCGACGGGTCGATCGGCGTCATCTCGGCCGCCTCCAGCACCGGAATCTCGACGGCCTGCTTGGACGCCAGGATGTAGAACTCGCCGGGATCCAGCAGCAGCTTGCCGTTCTTCGGATAGAGCGGCTCCCAGAAGTCGGTCGGGTCGTGGCCGTCCACGTGGTCCAGGTCGACGACCCCGGCGTGGCGGCGGCCGCGGAAGCCCGCGATCTCGCCGGTGAGGTCCACGCCGACGCTCTCGGTGCGCAGCCGCTCGGGCACGCCGGCCTTGAGGCGCAACTGGTTCAGCCGCGTGCCGGTGCGCACCAGCACCGAGAAGGTCTGCGGCGCGATCTCCATGTAGAGCGGCCCGTCGTAGCCCTCGTCCACGTCGTCGAAGGCGTCGCCGTAGTCGGTGATCACCCGCACGAACACGTCGACCCGGCCGGTGGAGCTCTTCGGGTTGGCGCGCGCCGAGACGCCCTTCGGCAGCTTCACCGCCTCCTGCAGCTCGGCGATGTAGACACAACCTCGCTCCAGCACCGCGCCGCCGCCGGTGAGGTCGAGCTCGTGCATGGCGACCTCCTTGATGCGGTCGCAGACCTTGCCGTGGCGGGGCAGGAACGAGGCCCGCACGCGCCAGGCGCGGCCGGCCAGGCGCAGGTCCAGGCTGGCCGGCTGCACCTGGTCGGCTTCGAACGGCGTCGCCGACGTGATCGCGCCGCCCGCGATCAAGGCTTCGATGGACTGGCAGGGCAGGATGCCCGGGACGTTGAAGTCGCTCATGGGCGGCGAACACTTACCGCAGAACGCAGGCGTGGCAAGGCTTGCCGCGTGCAAGGACGGCCGCTTGCCGGAAAGCGGACCTTGACGGCATGCGGCGCCCGGCGTTCAAGGCGCCCTGCTTTGTGATGGAGGCCGAGATGGCGGAAGACCCGCACGATTGGGAAATCGAGACCCGGGCGGTGCGCGGCGGCCTCATGCGCACAGAGCACGGCGAAATCTCGGAAGCCCTCTTCCTGAACCAGAGCTTCGCCTACGAGAGCGCCGCGGCCGCCGACGCCCGCTTCGCCGGCAATGCGCCGGGCTTCATCTACCAGCGCTTCGGCAACCCCACGACGCAGATGTTCGAGGACCGCCTCGCGCTGCTGGAAGGCGCCGAGGCCTGCAAGGCCACCGCGTCCGGCATGGCGGCGGTGCAGCTGTCGCTGATGGGCCTGCTGCGGGCCGGCGACCACCTGGTGGCGGGCCGGGCGCTGTTCGGCTCGTGCCGCTGGATCGTGTCGGAATTGCTGCCGCGGTTTGGCGTCGAGACCACCTACGTCGACGCCACCGACCTCGAGGCCTGGAAGAATGCGGTCCGGCCCAACACCAAGGCTTTCCTGGTGGAGAGCCCGGCCAACCCGCTGCTTGAGGTGACCGCCATCGGCGCGGTGGCTGATATCGCCCACGCCGCCGGCGCGAAGCTGGTGGTGGACAACGTGTTCGCCACGCCGATCTTCCAGAAGCCGCTCGTCCTGGGCGCCGACATCGTCGTCTACTCGGCCACCAAGCACATCGACGGCCAGGGCCGCGTCCTGGGCGGCGCGATCCTTGGCGCCGCCGACCTCGTCACCGAGGCCTACAAGGACATGCACCGGCATACCGGCCCGGCGCTCTCGCCGTTCAATTCCTGGGTGCTGCTGAAGGGCCTGGAGACGCTGGAGCTGCGGGTGCGCCGCCAGACCGAAAATTGCGGCAAGGTGTCGAACGCCATCGCCGCGCACTCGAAAGTGCTCAAGACCATCTACCCCGGCCGGCCCGACCACCCGCAGGCGGCGATCATCGCCAACCAGATGACCGGCGGCGGCAACGTGGTGGCTTTCGATCTGGGCAGCCGCGCGGCCGCCTGGCGGTTCCTGGACGCCCTGCAGATCGTCGACATCTCCAACAACCTCGGCGACGCCAAGTCGATGGCCACCCACCCCTGCACCACCACGCACCGGTCCATGCCCGAAGCCGAGCGGCTCGAGATCGGCCTGACCGAAGGGTGGGTGCGGATGAGCGTCGGCCTGGAAGGCCCGAACGACCTGATCCGCGACGTCAGCCGGGCGCTGGACGCGGCTTAAGCGGCCAGCCTGAACACCTTCCGCGCCGCGCCTTCCAGGAAGAGGCCTCGCGCCCGCTCGTCGAGACCCAGGTCGTCCAGGGACGCGAGCGCGTGCTTCGGCGAGATCATCGGCCAGTTGGTGCCGAAGAGGACGCGGCCCGCGCCCTGCCCCTTCATGAACTCCACGAGCGAGGCCGGCAGGCGCTTCACGGTGTAGGCCGAGGTGTCGACGTGGAAGTTGGGGTACTTGCGGGCGAGCGAGAATACCTCGTCCATCCAGGGAAAGCCCACGTGGCCGCCGACGACCGTGAGCTCGGGGAAGTCGAGCAGCACGTCGTCGAGGTAGGGGATCGGGCGGCCAGGCTCGGAGCGGCAGAGCGGGCCGGTGTGGCCGATCTGCGTGCAGAACGGCAGGCCGGCCTCCACGCAGGCGACATAGACCGGGTAGTAGCGCCGGTCGTTTGGCGGCAGGTCCCAGAGCCAGGGCACGACGCGGACGCCGACGAACGCCGGGTTCTGCGACTGCTCGCGGATGGTGCGGACCGCGCCCATCGGGTCGTTGAGGTCCACCGAAATCAGGCCGCGCAGGCGGTCCGGCGCCTCGGCGATCGCGGAGGCGACCTCCTCGTTGGTGATCAGCCAGCCGTGGGGGCCGCACCAGGCCGAGAGGATCGAGATGTCGACGCCGCCGGCGTCCATGGCTGCCAGCGTCTGGGCCGTGGTCACGGCGGGCTCTTTGTCGCTCTTGCCCGTCCAGCGGTTCAGCGTGGCCAGCCAGGGCTGGGCGCGGAAGTGGTCGTTGGGCTGCTGCGCCCACACGTCGATCGCACCCATGCCGCGGCTCCGTTGATTAACTTCACATGTGAAGTAAATCCGCGTTGAGCCGCGCTGTCAACGCAGGCTAGCCTTCTGCGCATGGATCCGGCCGGCCGCGAGCGGCTCTACCACCTGCTGCAAACCGCCGCGCATCGGCTGAAGACCCGCGCCGACCGCGACTCCCAGGGCGCGGCGGGCGTGACGGCGGCCCAGGCGGCGGTGATGTTCGTGATCCAGCGCGAGGGTGGGACCACGCAGCGGCAGGTCGCCGGCCAACTGAAGCTGAACGAGAGCGCCGTCACCGCCATGGTCGGCCGGCTGATGGAGGCGGGCTACGTCGACCGCGCGCCCAGCGCCACCGATGGCCGCGCCTGGACCGTCTCGCTGACCGCGACGGGGCAGGCGGCGCTGGAAACCTTCCGCGTGAACCTCGACGCCATGAACGCCGAGATCACCGCCGCGCTGGGCGGCGAGGCCGAGGTGGTGCGCTTCGCCGAGAGCCTGCGCGCCTTGCTGGCGATCGCGCCGGCGCGGGACGGCTAGCCGCGGCTACGCCGCCTTCAGCCGCTCGGGCTCCACGGCGTAGACGCGGCTGCAGTACTCGCAGGTCACGTGGATCTTGCCGTCGTCCTCGACCATGCCCTCGCGCTCGGCCGTGTCGAACGACTTGAGCACCGTCTCGATCCGCTCCTGGCTGCAGCGGCAGAAGGCGTGCAGCGACTTGGGGCCGAACACCCGAACCCCGTCCTCGTGGAAGAGCCGGAACAGCAAGCCATTCGAGGACAGCTCGGGATCGACCAGCTCGTCCTCGCCGATCGTCTCGAAGAACGCCTGAGTGCGGTTCCACGCCTCGATCGTCTCGCCACGCGCCTCGTCGGCGGCGACGTACTGGATGAGGAACCCGCCGGCGCGCGAGACACCGTCGATCTGGCTGACGGCAAGCCGCACGCGGGTGGGCGTCTGCTCGGACTGGGCGAAGTACTGCTCGGCGCAAAGCGCCAGGGTCTCGCCCTGGATGTCGGTCACGCCCTGGTAGCGGTCCATTTCCGCGCCCTGGTCGACGGTCATCATGAAGACGCCCTCGCCCAGCAGGGTCCTGGCCCCCGGCAGCTGGAAGCCGTGGCTCACGGCCTCCACGTCGGCGGGCTCGAACCGGCAGTAGCCGCGCAGGCCGCCACTGGTGTCGTAGTCGGCCACCACGTAGCGCACGGGCCCGGCCCCGCGGGCCTCGACGATCAGGCGGCCGTCGAACTTCAGGTTGGATCCCACCAGGGCCGCCAGCGCACAGGCTTCGCCCAGGAGGTTGGCGACGGGCTCGGGGTAGTCGTGGCCCCGCAGGATCTCGTCGATGGAAGGACCGAGCCGGGCGATGCGGCCCCTGACGGGCTCGCCCTCGATCTGGAACGCGCCGACGATGTCGTCGGGGATGGTCGTATCAGGCATGGGGCGCAATATAGGCTGCGTCGGCCCGGTTGCGAGCGAGGCGCATTGCCTCAAGAGGCTTCGATGCGCCGGAACTCCAGGGAATAGACCCGCGCGCCCGTGAACCGGAGGCCCGTGACCTTGCCGTCCGGGCCGCGGACCACGCGGATCAGGCCGTCGTCGCCCTGGAAGGCGTCCTTATAGAGCGGCCGCGCCACGACGGGCGCGCTCGGGCGGTCGGCCGGCGCCAGCACCAGAGCGCCGCCGCGGATCGTGGCCAGCAGCACGCCGTTCGCCTCCAGGCTGGAGTAGGCCCCCGCCAGTTCGCCGAGCTCGGCGGCGGTCGGCGTGACCGGCGTGACCCGGCGGTAGCGGACCGTCTCGCCGTCGGCCGCGCGCCGTTCGACCGCGTCGGGGCCGAACACCCAGTCCATGTCGCCGCCGCGATAGCGCCCCTTGCCGGCGGGCGCGAAAGCGCCCGCACCGCGCACCGAGAGCCCGCCGTTCTCGGCCACCACCCGCAGCACCGATCCGGTGCGCTCGTCGACATACACGCCGGGCAGACGCTCCAGTTCGTCGGCCGGCTGAGCGATGGGGGTCGGGGCCGCAGGTCCGGGCGGCAGGTGGAGCTCGGCGACCCGCCGGCCCAGCCGCACCGCATTGGCGCCAGCGGTATTGCACAGCACCGCCACCGAAAGCCCCTGGCCCGGGAAGCGCGCCAGCCAGGCGCGATAGCCGGCCGTCGCCCCGCTGTGGGCGATCTCGGCCTGCCCTTTGAACGCCTGCGAGACGAGGCCGCGGCCGTAGGCGATCTTCCGGCCGCCGGTCAGTACCGCCTGTTCCTGCAGCCGGGCGCTCACCGCCTTGCCCAGCCGGCCCTGGGTCAGCGCCTCGTTCCAGGTCAGGAGGTCGCCCACCGTCGTCAGCAGGCCGCCGTGGCCGTAAGTGTTCTCGAACGGCATGTCCTGGCCCAGGCCGCCCGGCCCAGGCCCATAGGCGATGGCGCGGCCCGGGACGACGCGCCGATAGTTGTCGCGCCACGATGTCCGGCTCATGCCCAACGGCTCGAAGATCCTGGCCCGGGTGAAGTCGGCCAGGCTCTGGCCGCTGACACGCAGCACGATCCAGGCGGCGAGGTTGTAGCCGGTGTTCGTGTACGAGTAGGCCTCGCCTGGCGGGTAGTTCAGCGCCTTCTGCCGCGAGGCGATCTGCAGGACCTCCACGGGCGTGTAGACGCGGCTGGTCCGCGGCCAGCCGGCGATGTCCATCACCGAGCCCCAGTCGCGAAGCCCGCTGGTGTGGCTGAGCAGCATGTCGATGGTGATCGGCCGGCCGTAGTCCGGCACCTCGGGCAGGTATTTCCGGATGTCGTCGGAGAGCGCGATCCGGCCGTCCTCGACCAGCAGCAGGATCGCCGCAGCGGTGAACTGCTTGGAGACCGAGCCCGCCTCGAAAATGGTGTCCGGGGTGATCGGGACGGCGTGCTCCAGGTCGGCCGAGCCATAGCCGCGCAGGACCGGCGCCTGGTCCTTGGACTTCACGCCCAGCGCACAGCCAGGCGTGGTCGGCTGGAAGTCGGCGAACACCGCATCCACCCCCGCCGGCTGCGCCTGCGCCGACGACGCCAGCGCCGCCGCGCCCAACAGAACCGCCACGAACCGCATGCTGGCTCTCCCCCGACTGATCGGAGGAGGCTAGTGGCCGCGGGGACCCACTGTCACGCGATCAGATCGCGCCGAAGCACCAGGCCAGGATCGACTTCTGGGCGTGGATGCGGTTTTCCGCTTCGTCCCAGACCAGGCTGGCCGGGCCGTCGATGACCTCGTCGGTCACCTCTTCGCCGCGATGCGCCGGCAGGCAGTGGAGGAAGACGGCGTCCTTGGCCGCCTCGTCCATCAGCTTGCCGTCCACCTGGTAGGGCTCCAGCGCTTCGATCCGCTCGTCATGGTCGGTGTCGCCCATGGAGACCCAGGTGTCGGTGATCACGCAGTCGGCCCCGCGCACGGCTTCGCGGGGGTCGTGCGTGGTCATGATCCGGCCCTGCAGCTCGGCGGCGCGCGCGAGGTCCATC
>NZ_DASWTE010000368.1:0-11043 GCF_036402295.1 Phenylobacterium sp. | reverse complement strand
CGGGGCCCTTCAGCTCGATCTCCACGACGTCGCCCGGCAGCAGCGCGATGCCGCGGGCGTACGCCACCAGGAGCGGCGAGGCCGCCGTGACCGGGGCGAGGCGGCCGGCCTCGAGGTCGGCCATGCCAAGCTGAACCTCTGTGAACCCTGCATTCAGCACCGCCCCTGCCCGATAGGCCACCTTCGCCTGGACGTCGGGCCGCCAGAGGCTCGCGCGCGCGCCGCATGCCGGAGCGCTGTCCGGCGCGAAGGGATCGACGGCCTGGCCGTTGTGCCGGACGGTGAAGTGCAGGTGCGGGAACTCGGTGTTCCCGGAGAGCCCCACCCGTCCCAGGGGCGCCCCCGCGGCGACCACATCATCCTTCTTCACGCCGATGCTGCCTTTGGCCATGTGGCAGTACTGGGTTTCCCAGCCGTCCCCATGATCCACGACGACGCCGTTGCCGCACTCGGCGTTGGCGACGGACGCCGCGCCCGGGTCGCGGATCGAGACGTCGGCCACCCCATCGCGCAGGCGATCCACCCGCCCGGCGGCGGCGGCGACCACGGCCACCCCGCGTCGCTGGGCCGCCATGTCCGGCACCCGGATGTCGATGCCGTTGTGCGTGTCGTAGGTCATCGTCCCGCACCGGTAGTCCTTCACGCCCGGCCCCGGGTCACGGTCGACGTAGTGCTGGATCTCGCAGGACCGGCCCAGCTCGCAGGCCAGCGGCAGGCCGAGGCTTGGACGGCCCGGCGCGGACGCCGCCGGCGGCGAGAGCAGCGCGGCGAGGGCGGCGGCGGAGAAGGCGGCGAGCTTCATGGCGGAACCCTGCCGACGGCGGTGGACGAAACTGTGGCCCTAGCCGAACTGGACACCCGTCATCTCGGCCAGCCGCCAGGCGTCGGCGGCATAGACCCGGCGCAGGTGCTCGATGTCGGCCACCGCGAGCTCGGACGGGTAGGCCATCTCGCGTCCGACGTGGACCTCGCGCGGCGCCGGCGCGGCCGCCCGCGGCAGGCCAAGGAAGGTCCGCACGCGGGCCAGCGCCGGCCCCGGATCGGCCCGCAGCTCGTCGGACTTCAGGAAGAGGAGCTGCCTGCGCGGGAAGAGGCTGACGAGGCGCTCGGCCTGCTCGCCGTAGAACCCTCGCTCAACGTACGAGAACTCGCGGTGATGGGCCCAGGGCTCGGCGGCGAACAGCCGCTGCCGGCCCTCGCGTATGCACCAGGCGAACGGCGCCGTCTCGGCGCCGCGCGCGTACTCCATTCGCCAGTGCGACCAGGCTCGCTGCACCGGGTCGCGCAGCACCATGATCAGCTTCATGGAGGGGTTGTAGGCGGCGATGCGCTCCAGGCTGCCCGGCCAGTAGGCGTAGATCGGCGTGGCCTCTCCGCAGGGCCGCCCGGCCGGCGCCGGGAAGCGGGCGTGGTAGGCCGCATAGTCAGGCCGCGTCCAGTCCTGGGCCTCGTCGTCGAAGAAGTGCAGCTCCTTCACGTCGGGCAGCGCGATGTCCGGATAGTCGCCCAGGTAGTCGAAGAGCGCCGTCGTCCCGCCCTTCTGGACGCCTGCGATCAGGAAGGTGACAAGGGGCGGCTCGGCCATGGTGTCCCTTCCTCCGGCGCCTGGTTTTCTGCAAGGGGCTTCTGGGGCGCCGCGCGAGCGGTTAAGAGGACTCACGCAGGCGGCGCGCCGGATGGGCGCGAAAAGGGAGCTACATGAAGACGGTGATCCTGGCCGGCGGCCTGGGAACGCGCATCTCCGAAGAGAGCCACCTGAAGCCCAAGCCGATGATCGAGATCGGCGGCCGGCCGATCCTCTGGCACATCATGCGGCTCTACGCCCACCACGGCTTCAACGAGTTCATCGTCTGCCTCGGCTACCGGGGCTATGTGGTGAAGGAGTATTTCGCCAACTACGTGCTTCATAACGCCGACCTCACGGTCGACCTGGCGAGCGGCGCGATCGAGTACCACGCCACCAATCACGAACCCTGGAAGGTCACGCTGGTCGAGACCGGGGCCGAGACCATGACTGGCGGCCGCCTCAAGCGCGTGGCGCACTACCTCGACCCCGACGAGCCGTTCTTCCTGACCTATGGCGACGGCGTGTCGGACGTGGACCTCGGCGCGCTGCTGAAGTTCCACCAGGCGCATGGCAAGGACGCCACGATCACCGCCGTGGCGCCGCCCGGCCGCTTCGGCGCGCTGGAGATCAGCGAAGGCCGCGTCGACCGCTTCGTGGAAAAACCGCCCGGCGACCAGGGGCTGATCAACGGCGGCTTCTTCGTGCTGAACCCCTCGGTCATCGACCGCATCGACGGCGACCCGATCGTCTGGGAGCGCGAGCCGCTGGAAGGGCTGGCGGCCGACGGCCAGCTGATGGCCTACCGCCACGACGGGTTCTGGGCGGCGATGGACACGCTGCGCGACAAGAACATCCTCGAGGGGCTCTGGGCCTCCGGCGAGGCGCCGTGGCGGCGGTGAATCCGGGCTTCTGGGCCGGCAAGCGGGTCCTCCTGACCGGCCACACCGGCTTCAAGGGCGCCTGGGCGTCGATCTGGCTCTCGAAGATGGGGGCGAAGGTCACCGGCCTCGCCCTGCCGCCCGACCAATTCCCGGACCTGTTCACGCTGGCCGGCATGGCGGACCGCGTCGAGTCGCACTTCGTCGACATCCGCGACGGCGCCGCGCTGGCCGCGGCCCTGGACGGCCGGACGTTCGACGTCGTGCTGCACATGGCGGCCCAGGCCATCGTTCGCACTTCGGTCGAGGACCCGCTCGGGACCTTCGACACCAATGTCATGGGCACGGCGCGCCTGCTGCAGGCGCTTCGCAGCCAGCCGGTGCTGCAGGCGGTCCTGACCATCACGTCCGACAAGGTCTACGCCAACAACGACACCGGTCGCGCCTTCGTGGAGGGCGACAACCTGGGGGGCAAGGATCCCTATTCGGCCTCGAAGGCCGCCACCGAGATCGTCGTCCAGAGCTTCGCGAAGAGCTATTTCCCGAACGTGGCGGTCGCCACGGCCCGCGGCGGCAACGTCATCGGCGGCGGCGACTTCTCCCGCGACCGGCTGGTGGCCGACATCGTGCGCGCCGCCCGCGCCGGCGAGGCCGTCGTGCTGCGACATCCCGAGGCGACGCGGCCGTGGCAGCACGTGCTGGATTGCCTGGCCGGCTACTTCACCCATCTCGAAGCGCTGGCGACGCGGGCCGAGACGCCGCGCGCGCTCAACTTCGGCCCTCGGCCGGGCGGCGCGGACGTCACGGTCGGCGAGCTCGCCAGCCTGGGCGTGGCGGCGCTGGGCGGCAAGCCTTGGGTTCACGAGCCCGATCCGACGTCGCTGGAGGCCAGGGCGCTCGCCATCGACGCGAGCCTCGCCCGCGCGACCCTGGGCTTCGAGAGCCGGCTCGAGGCGCCCGAAGCGGTCGCCCTCACCATGAACTGGTATGCCCGCCAGGCGGCCGGCGAGGGCGCGCTCGCCTTGTGCCTGGAGCAGATCGAGGGCTACCAAGCGCGCCCATGAACGCTCCGCCCCTCTGCCGCTTCTGCCGCGCCCCGCTCTCGCGCACCTTCCTGGACCTCGGCGACCAGCCGCTCGCGAACAGCTACCTCACCGCCGAGCAGCTCGCCGCCGGCGACGAGCCGATGTTCCCGCTGCACACCCGCGTCTGCGACCGCTGCTTCCTGGTGCAGGCCGACCACGGCGTGCCGGCCGAGGCGATCTTCGACGCCGGCTACGCCTACTTCTCCTCGTTCTCGCCAGGCTGGGTGGAGCACGCACGGCGCTACGCCGAGGCGATGATCGAGCGGTTCGACCTGGGGCCGGAGTCGCTGGTTGTCGAGGTGGCCAGCAACGACGGCTACCTGCTGAAACATTTCCTGGCGAAGGACATTCCCGTCCTCGGCATCGAACCCACGGCCAACACCGCCGAGGCCGCCCGGGCCATCGGTGTGCGCACCGACGTGGTGTTCTTCAACGCCGATACTGGCCGCAAGCTGGCGGCCCGCGGCGACCAGGCCGACCTGATGGCGGCCAACAACGTCCTGGCCCACGTGCCCGAACTCAACGCCTTCGTGGGCGGCTTCGGGCATGTGCTGAAGCCGCAGGGCGTGCTGACATTCGAGTTCCCGCACCTCCTGAACCTGATCCAGCTGGTGCAGTTCGACACCATCTACCACGAGCACTACTCGTACCTGTCGCTGCTGGCGGTGGAGCAGGTGCTGGGCGCCCATGGCTTGCGCGTGTTCGATGTGGAGCAGCTGCCGACGCACGGCGGATCGCTGCGGCTGTTCTGCTGCCACCAGGCCGCCGGCCACGAGGAAACCGACGCCCTTCGCGCCGCCCGCGCCGCCGAGGCCGACGCCGGGCTGAACCGGCCCGAGACCTACGACGGCTTCGCCGCCCGCGTAGACGCCGTCTGCGAGAGCTTCCGGACGTTCCTGCAGGCGGCGAAGGATGACGGCAAGGCGGTCGCCGCCTATGGCGCGGCCGCCAAGGGCAACACCTTCCTCAACCACTGCGGCGTCACCAGCGACGACATCGTCGAGGTCTACGACGCCAACCCGGCGAAACAGGACCGCTACCTGCCCGGCAGCCACGTGCCGATCCGCGCGCCGGATGCGGTCAAGGCCACGCGGCCGGACTATGTCGTCATGCTGCCGTGGAACCTGAAGGACGAGATCACCCGGCAGCTCGCCTTCATCCGGGAGTGGGGCGGACGCTTCGTCGTCGCCTCGCCCGAGACGAGGGTCCTGGACTGATGCGGTTCGTTCCGACGGGGATCGCGGGCGTGGTCCGCGTCGAGGCCGAGCCGCAGGCCGACGACCGCGGCCTGTTCGCGCGGCTGCATTGCCCGGAGGAGTTCGCAGCCGCCGGCATCCCGTTTGCGCCCGTCCAGACCAGCGTGTCGCGCAATCCCATCGGCGGGACCCTGCGCGGGCTGCACTACCAGGCCGCGCCGCACGCCGAGACCAAGATGGTGCGCGTGACCCGCGGCCGGGTCTTCGACGTGGCCGTCGACCTGCGCGCCGACAGCCCGACGCACCGCCGGTGGACCGCGGCCGAGCTCTCGGCCGAGAACCTCGTCGGCCTCTTCATTCCCGAGGGCGTGGCCCACGGCTTCCTGACCCTCGAGCCCGACAGCGACGTGCTCTACCAGATCGCGCCGGGCTATCGGCCGGGCTACGAGGCCGGCGTGCGCTGGGACGACCCCGCCTTCGCCATCGACTGGCCGGCGCGACCGCAGCTGATCTCGCCGCGGGACGCCGGGTATCCGGATTATCCGCGCGCATGAGCGTCCGGATCCTCCTCACCGGCGGCAGCTCGTTCACCGGCGTCTGGATCGCCGAGGCGCTGGCGGCCGCGGGGTTCGAGGTGGTCGCCCCGCTGCTGCGCGCGCGAGACGCCTACGAGGGCGTCCGCCGCGAGCGGGTGCTGCGGCTGGAGCGATGCGCGACGGTCCAGTTCGAGCGGCCGTTCGGCTCGGACGCCTTCCTGAAGGACCTCTCCGGGCTCGGGCGGCTCGATGTCCTCGCCCACCATGCCGCGCACATCACCGGCTACCGCGATCCCGCATATGACGCCCTGGACGGTCTCCGACGGAACACCGAGGGGGCCCAGGCGGTGCTCCGGACGTTTCGCGAGGTCGGCGGGCGCGCCGTCGTGCTGACGGGCAGCGTCTTCGAGGCGGGCGAGGGCGGCGAGGCGAGCAGCGCGGCAGTGACGCCGTACGGCCTGTCGAAGACGCTCACCAGCACCGCGTTCGCCTACTGGGCCGGTGAGGCGGGCCTGCGGTTCGCCCGGTTCGTGATCCCCAGCCCCTACGGCCCGCTCGAGGAGCCGAGGTTCGGCTGGTACCTGTTCCGGACCTGGTTCGCAGGCGCCGTCCCCGTGGTGAAGACGCCGCTCTATGTGCGCGACCATGTCGCGGCATGGGGACTCGCGGAGGCCTATGTGCGCTGCGTTCGCGACGTCCTGGCGGGCCCGTCGCAGAGCCTGGTGGCGCGCCCCTCCGGGTGGATCGCCACCCAGGGCGAGTTCGCCCTGCGCGTGGCGGCCGAGGCCGGCCGGCGGCTCGGCCGGGACCTGCCGGTGGAGCTGTCGGAGCAGACGCAGTTCGAGGAGCCCCGCGTGCGGGTCAACGGCGACACCGCGTTGGCGAGCAGCGTCGGCGACGTGGCGTTCTGGGACGCATATGTCGCCTGGTACGAGGACCTGCAGGCCCGAGGCGCGCTCACCTAGTCGGCCCGGCGGAAGATGGCGGGCCCGGCATTCTCGTCTATAGGCCTCTGACCCCAGCCACCTCGTCGACAAGGCGCCCAAGTGTTGCAGCCCCCCCTCTATCGCAGCCGGTTCTTCTGGGGCGTCAACGACCCCGACGGGTTCGACAAGGGCCTCGACGGCCTGGTGTCCGCGGCGCGCGTGAAGCAGGGCTGGTTCATGAGCGACAACATGATCGCCTTCGGCCGCAACCTGGGCTTCCTCGACGACGCGCCCTTCCGCAAGGCCTGGGAGACCCACGCCAAGACGCAGAGCGAACGCGGCATCGTCTGGCGGAGCCATGTGGTGGTCTGGGCGGCGCGGCGGGCCCTGCGGCTCGAAGGCGATTTCATCGAGTGCGGCTGCTACAAGGGGACCACCGCGCGCATCATGGCCGACGTGGTCGACCTGACCGATCGCCAGCTCTACCTGTACGACCTGTTCGAACACGACGCCTCGATGGTCCACCACGCGATGCCCGAGCATGGGCCGGACCTCTTCGAGTTCGTGAAGGCGCGCTTCCCCGAACCGAACACGCACGTGATCCGTGGCTTCGTACCCGAGAGCTTCGAGCAGGGCGTGCCGGACCGCATCGCCTTCGCCCACATCGACATGAACAACGCGCCGGCCGAGATCGCGGCGCTCAACGCCATCGAGGATCGCCTCGTGCCGGGCGCGATGATCGTGCTGGACGATTTCGGCGCGATCCCCTACCGGCGCCAGCATGTCGCCGAGACCGCGTGGTTCGGCGAGCGCGGACGCTTCGTGCTGGAACTGCCGACCAGCCAGGGCCTGGTGATCTGGTGACCCCCGGTCAGCCCGCCTGAGCCGCTTGCGGCGCGGGGCTGCGCGACCTAACCGCCGTCTCGACGGCCTCGTAGAAGTCGGCGGCCCAGGCCTGGTCCTGGCCCAGCGGGCTGTTGCGCATCCGCGTCCGCATGCCCGCCCGCAACTCGGCGATGCGCGCCGGGTCAGAGGCGAGCTGGACGGCGACCTCGATGTACTGCTCGACCGACCGGGTCGCGAGCTCGGGCAGGCCCACGTTCTGCAGCACCGAGTAGCTGAGCCGCTCGTAGGGCGCCGGCCCCACCAGGGAGACGCAGGGCGCGCCCATCCACAGGGACTCGCAGGTCGTCGTCCCGCCCGTCTGCGGGAAGGTGTCGAGCGAGATGTCGATCCGGTTGTAGTGGGGCAGGTGCACGCCGCGGACGGCCTGGAACTCGATGCGGTCGCCGCTCACGCCTTCCAGCGCGAAGGCCCGGCGGATGTTCTCGCGGAACGACTCGGAGCTGCCTTCCGGGCGGATGAAGAGGAAGCGCGATCCCGGGCAGCTGGCGAGGATGCGGGCCCAGGCGCGCAGCACCTCGCGCCCGTGCTTGTGCGGCTGGTTGGCCGTGCCGAAGGTGACGTAGCCGTTCCGCGCCACCGGCGGAACCGGATCGGCCGCCGGCTCGTCGCGGAAGAACGAGCGGCTCAGCGGATACCAGGCGTGCTTGAGCATCAGGGGCTTCTCCATGAGAAGCCGCGGGTCCTCGGGCGCGATGAAGGGGTCGCAGACGAAGTAGTCGATAGCCGCGAGGCCGGCTGAATGCGGATAGCCCAGCCAGCTCGCCTGCACGGGCGCCGGGCGATAGGCCATCACCTCGAGCTTGTTCATGTGGGTCGATCCGCCAAGCTCGATCAGGATGTCGAGCTGGTCGGCCGCGATCCGCCCCGCAGCCTCCTCGACGCCCACGTTCGGCCACCAACGGTAGCCGGTGATCCGGCTCGCCATGTGCTTCTGCGCCGCGTCCTCGGCGCCCTGGTAGAACGAGTAGGCAAAGACCTCGAAGCGGTTGCGGTCGAAGTGATCGAACAGGGGCAAGGTGAAGTAGCCGACCGGGTGCTGGCGTAGGTCGGACGACATGAAGCCGACCCGGATCTTGTCCGTCGCCGCGCGGGGCTGCGGCCGCGGAAGGCTCAGCTTGGCCGCCGACGCCTCCACCGAGCGGCCCCACATGCGGTGCTGCTCGACGAGTTCCAGACGGTCCTCAAACGTCCGCACGCGCGCGAGCTGCTTGAAGAGCGCCGCGTGCCGCCCGCTCCTGGCCCAGGCGCGCCCGAGCGTGGTGAAATCGCCGATCTCCTCGAGGGCGTCGAAGTCGCAGACCCGCGCGAAGATCTCGCTCATGATCTTGTTCGCGCCCTCGCTGAACTCGCCCTTGCGGGGCATGAGCTTGCGCGCGAACTGGTAGGCCCGCTCGATGTTGTCGCCCTCGTCGCCGGTGCGGGTGCGCTCCAGGCTCTCGGCGTAGAACACCGCGTATTCGAGGTTCCGGGGATCGAGGCGGCAGGCCTCCTCGAGGAACGTGTTCGCCCGTGCGCGGTCCCGATCGGCGATGGCGAGGCCGAGCTGGTGCGGAATCCAGGCGGCGTTCGGGCGCCGGGTGCGCAGACCGGCCAGGAACTCCTCCGCGCGCGCGTGCTGGCCCAGCCGGCGCATCATGATGGCCTTGGCTTCGAGTAGCCGGTCGCTCTCCGGATTGGCGGCGATCGCCTTGTCGACGACCTCCTCGGCCTCGGCGTTGCGGAGCGCTTCGCTGAGCGTGCCGGCGATGTCGAGCCACGCCTCGACGTTGTCGCGCTTGACCGTCACCGCCTGCCGCAGGCGCACCAGGGCCGGCTCGGTCTTGCCCTGCTTGCCCAGCGCGCGGCCCAGCTGGCGATGGTAGTCGCTGTTGCGGGGCTCGACGCGCACCAGCTTTGCGAAGATGGCTTCCGCCTTGGCGTACTCGGCCGCGTCCAACAGGACGTTGCCCAGGTTCGTCTGCGCGGCCGGGGACTTGGGATTGAGCCGGATCGCCTTTTCCAGGACCGCCGCGGCCTCGGTCAGGCGCCGCAGGCGCCGCAGCACGACGCCGCGCGTGTTCATCAGCTCGAAGTCGCGAGGATGACGCTCCACGCCCATCGCGGCGTAGGTTTCGCCCTCCTCGAAGCGGCCGGCGCGGTAGAGCTGCACGACGAGGATCCGATAGACCTGAACGGCGCGGGCCGGATCTTCGGTCACGGCGGCGATGAGGTGTTCGATCGCCTCGTCCCGGCGGTCCGCCTGGAGCGCCGCCTGCGCCGCATTCAGTCGATCGCTCATTCCGAAGCCTTCAAGCCCTTGGTCGGCCCCGACTTACGGCGCGTGTCGCGCTATGACTAGGGCCGCGCGGTCGCAGCTAGGGGGAGAAGCGCCATTTCAGGGCCAGGATCGTCGCGGCGAGGGCCAGGCAGACAATGTTGGCGGCGGCCACAGGCCAGCTGCCGATCATCAGGCCGTAGGCTGTCCAGAGGCTGAAACCGGTCACGGTCACGGCGTACATCCGGAGCGACACCGAGGCGGCGTCGCGTTCGCGCACGATCTTGGCGATCTGCGGCACGAAACTGGTCATCGAGCACAGGGCGGCGCCTGCGCCGACGAGGTCTGCGGCGGAGGGCATGGGCCTCAGGCCCGGCGAGCTTGGCTGTCCATAGGCACGCTAACGGCGATCCGCACGCCGGGTTGCCCTGACGAGGTCTCGAGCCGCCCGCGAAGCTGCTGGGCCATCAGTTGCGCCACGGTGAGACCGAAGCCGGCCTTGGAGGCCGCGGGATCCAGGCCGACACCGTCGTCGGCCACCGTCAGCTCGAAGCCGTCGCCCGTGCGGCGCAGGCCTACGCGGACGCGGCCGTTGCGGCCGTCGGGGTAGGCGTGGCGCAGCGCGTTGCTCACAGTCTCGCTGACCAGCAGGGCGATCGGCGCGCCGTGGCGGCCGGGAATGACCACGCTCTCGAGGTCGAGGTCGATGTCCACGCCCTCGCGGCCGGCCGAACCGGCGAGGTCGCCCACGATCTCGCGAACCAGGCCAGCAAGCTCCACCTCCTCGGCCTCGTCCGACCAGGTGACGTGGCGGTGCGCGACGCTGACGGCCGCCACCCGGAGCTGGACCGCGCGCAGCGCCTGGCGGGCTGCGTCGTCGGTGACGCGCCGGCCCTGCAGCATCACGATCGAGGAGATCAGCTGCAGCGTGTTCTTGACGCGGTGCTCGGCCTCACGCTGCCGCTCCGCATGCCGCTCGAGGACGTACTCGGGGCTCTCGTCGCTCGGACTGGCCATTCCGTCTCCCGTGGTCGGCCGACGCCGTCACTCTACCCTAGGACGGGCCCCACGACGTTGCGACTCCGCGTCGCCGCTCGTTGAACATGGTATGCTGGCTGCGGAGGCGATCCCCATGCTCACGCTGGACCACGTGGTCATGCCTGTCCGCGACGCGCAGGCGACGCTCAAGTTCTACACCGAGGTTCTGGAGTTGCCGCTCGTCGAAGCGTTCAGCGGCGACGACTGGGACGGCTACCCTTGGTTGATGATGATCTTCAGCCTGGGCGGCAAGCAGGAGCTGGTGGCCGTGGCGCTGAAGGGCGCTCCGCAGCCCGACTATCGCGGCGTACCCGTGGATGCGCGGCACTACGCGCTGGCGGCGGCCAGTGAGGCCGACCTCGACCGCTGGCGCGGCAAACTGGCCGAGGCGGGGGTCGACCACTGGGACGAAGTCCACGGCGAGCAGAGCTCGATCTACTTCCCCGACCCCGACGGGGTGATCTTCGAGATCACCTGGCCGGCGTCGAGGGTGCCGAAGTTGGCCAACCCGTCGGCCCTTGAGGCGGTGCGCCGCTGGGTGAAGGGAACGGTCGCGGCTTGACCCGACGGGGCGCCCGCGCCAAAGCGGCGCCTCATGAACATCCTGCTCGTTGGGTCCGGCGGCCGCGAACATGCGCTCGCGTGGAAGATCGCGGC